>PYJE01000001.1:0-406 GCA_003635305.1 Candidatus Poribacteria bacterium
GTCTGAGCGGACTCAAAATCGCTGTCGCTGATATGCTGTTTTTCATGAAGTGCCTTGGATCGGTTGTAATCCAGTGTCGCTTTCTCAAGTTCCGTCTTTGCGCGTTCTACCGTCTGTTGCGCGTTGACTTCGGAGCGCGCGAGCGTTGCTTCGGCGGATTTATAGGCAGCTTCCGCTTGGATGAGTTGGTTACGAATGCGTATCTCGGCAAGCGACTTCGTCTCTTCCAGTTTCGCCTGCGTGGCGAAGAGCGATTCTTGCGCGATGGCGAGTTGCAATTCGACGCGTGCCTGGGCATTCGCCTCTGTCGTAGTGAGTCCGGATTGCGCCGCACTTAGTGCCGCTTCCGCTTGGAGCACGGCGATGCCTGCTTCTTGAAACATGCTCCGCGCGATGACTTCACCTT
>PYJE01000001.1:474-6846 GCA_003635305.1 Candidatus Poribacteria bacterium
TTTTGTCCTGCATCGGCTTGGCGTTCAACGATTTTGCCTGCGATATTGGCGAACACCTTAATTTCTGCCTGCGGTTGTAAATGTCCGGTGTAATGTTTTTCGGTGACGATTGTGCCGCGCCGCGGCGTTGTGATGTTCACCGTCACCGGTTGTGCTGCGGCTTCGCAGATGAGACAACTCACGATGACAATGAGGTTTGTGATGAAACGGAGTTTTGACATTGGTTCTCCTATGGATAGCGGCGCACGGTTTGAAACCGCGCCTACCAGAGAAAATGATTAGGACAGACGCAGCACGAACCCCGTAGGCGCGGTTTGAAACCGCGCCTACCGGGGAGAAATGATGGCATTTGCGTCCATCCTGTCTCTTTTTTTCGTTGTAGAAAGAAATTCGCGTAACTTCTTAACGACTCAGGTGTTGATAAGAGGTAACAAAAAGATGGCTTTAGGGCTGGCACTGGCTGCCAACTGTCCAGAGTCGTCTGCGAGAGAACACAAAGGAGGAATCTGAAATGCAACACCTGAGGAAACGCAAACTGCCGACGCTGAGCATGGCACCGATGATCGATTGTGTGTTCCTGCTCCTGATCTTTTTGATGGTATCAACGACCTTCGCGCCGATTCCGGGGTTACGGGTTCAACTCCCGCCGCGGATATCCTTTCCGCCGCCGGCTCAGCAAACTATTGTCGTCCGGATTGCCAATCCTGCGCCCGGCGAAACCGAAGGCACTATCCTTATGAGCGGTGCCGGCCCCGAGGCGATCGTTGGGACAGGGGAGATGTTTAACCGCCTTCTCAATGCGCCGGAGGCTTCCAAAGGCCGGCTGACTTTGATGGCTGAGCGCGATGTGTTCCACGGGCAGATTGTGCGGGTGATGGATATTGCGAAGCGAGCGGGCATCGATAATATCGGGTTCGCTATCGTCAGATAATCCGCGTGATGGCGAGGGCTTTGTCCCTCGCCATCCATCAGTCTCTTACTTATCCGTAGGGCTGTGAGAAAACCTGTCCCTCGCCATTTTCCGGTTTCCCTGAAAGAAATTTTGTCGCCCAAAATCCAATCACGCCTGCAACCCAAGCTCACCACTCAACTCCAATAACCGCCGATTAATCTTCGTTTTATCAATCCGATTGTCTTCTACGAATTCTTGGTATTGGGGCAATAAGGCATCCGGCAGCATCGCACGCGAATTCGCCTCGCGCATCGCTAATAAACCCATAAACTGCTGCATTTCCCGCGAATGATCTGGCACGAAATCGTCAACTGCCTCCCGCAAGTCGGCTTCGATTAACTGCTCACGGTTGTTGCGCAACGCAAGGTTCCGCGCGCGCTGCATTATCAACCACAAGTCGCGGGCAGTAATCCCATCTGTCCGTTCATCGCCGATGATTGACTGATAATCGATGCTCTCCTGCGTGCGAGGTTCGCAGAAAATCTTCAGGATTGCGGCCCTCTCAAAAGGGGTTGGCGGCAGCAAGATGAGCTTGTGATCGAAAATCCCAGTGCGCCGGAAGATGGCAGGCATCAAATCGGGACGATTCGTCGCGCCTACCCAGAGCACCTTGCCTCGCAAGGACGTGTCACTCATCGCGTTCACAAGGCTCACCGGCAAGCCGCGCTCCCCCTGCTCAGGTTGCATGCTGGTATGCGGCGATGCCTGCTCAATCTCGTCAATAAAGACGACAACAGGCGCGATGCCCCGGATAAAACTGAGTGCCGCGATCAGATTCCGTTCATAACTCCCCTCGTTGCCGTTGACGCTGATGGCGACTTCACCGACTTGACTGGCGTAGCGGAGTTGGACAAACGCTGTTTCCGCCTTCCCCGCGAGCAGCTTCGCTATGAATACCTTGCCTGTCCCAGCGGGACCGAGGAGCAACACGCCGCGCGGAATGCGCCGCCAGTCTCCCTGTTTCAAGCCATCAGCAATGTCTTGGATGGCGCGGTTGACATGACTCGGTCCTTGCATTCGCGCGACTTCGCGCGGTTCGCCTACCTCTAAAACGCCGTGACTGAAAGTTTTGATGCTCTCCTGCCGATAGTTGAGGAGCAGTTCACCTCTCGCTTCTTGTTGCGTGGTGGCGGCTTGGCGCGCAATGTCGTGGATGCCGAAGAGGTTCAAGCCGGCCGTCTCACGCGCGAACTCTTCTCTCGCGCGGGCATCGCCCAGGCTTTCGCGCATCGGCGCGTCGTCCGGCGAAATGGCATGCAGATGTGCTATAAACTTCAAACGCTGTGCATAGTCCGGAAACGGCATCTCCACGACAGGAATTTCGGGATTCACGGTGAGGCTCGGATGAATATCAAACGTGTTTTGGGTAACCAGCAGGATAATTTGCTTGCGCCGGCGGATGTCCAAGTCGGATGCCCAATGGTTTAGAAGGTTGAGAAAGCGTTGCGACTCATCGTTCGCACCACTAGTGAGCGACGGATGATTCGGCGCGAGCTGCTCCAGAAAATTGATAATCAACCCGACTTTGGCCCGTCCCTGCCGCAGGAGATGGCTTAGTCTGTTTTGCAACTCCTCCGAAGGATGCGGCTCCATCGTTACAACCGGGTCTTCGTGAAGTTTGCCGATGGCGAGATTGGAATTTATCCTGCTGCGCTCATCCGGCAGTGGCACTTCATCCGCTGCATCCGGTGGGACAATTTCCAACATCTTCTGCGTTCTGCGCCACTGGCGAACGTTCGGAAAAATAATTCCCTGCACAGAATTATAGCCGACAACCAGATCGCACCCCAAGAGGTTGAGTTGCTCCATGAGATAGGGCATCGCGGGCAAATAGCCGTAAGCGTCGTCGTAGTGCAAATCCTGCACGTTGAAGTGGAGTAAAAATTGGTGCGCGGAGCCGGCGCGGTAGTGTGTGGTGATTTGTTCCCAAAACATGTTTTTTGATGGAAGGGTTGTGGGCGGATATGGACATCCGCCCTAACGAAAGCAATGCTACTGCTTGAGGTTACCCCACGTTGTCGCTAATTTGCCGTGCGCCTCGACATCAGTGAGCAAGCCTTGTAAATCAGCGATGTCCGCGGCAGACAGCGCACGGTTCCAGAGCCTCACCTCGTCGATGATGCCCGCAAAGACGTAGTTCTCGCGTTCGCAATCTTGCCCGATACGCCACGGATCATCGTTGGCACTGAGTGTGCCCGGAACTTCGCCTTCTGCTGCGGCTTCACCGTTGATATAAATCGTGGCGGTTTCGCCATCGTTGGTAAAAGCGATGTGCACCCACTCGCCGGTTGCAGGCAGGTCTGTGGTAATATCGGCGCGGCCGCCTTCGGTTTCAAAGCGGAGTTTGAAGACACCGCTTTCGCTAAACAGCCCATACTGCGTTCTGCCACCGCAGCCGCCGTGGACAGATTTGCCGACGATTTGCCGCGTGCCGTCCCAATGTTCGGCGTTAATCCAAGCCATGAACGTGCATTCGTTGACGTTCAGGAGCGGCGTGCTCTCCACGGTGACGAACACATCGCTTCCCTCGCCGCCGAATTGCAATGCTTTGCCGAACTTTCCGTCAACCCAGTCGGGATTGGAAATTTCGCCATCATGTCCGTTGCTGCTAGAGTCGGCCGCGAGCGTGCCGCTGCCTTCATCATAGGTATGATGCAGGACGAGCCCCTCCGTGAAATCGGCGCGGGCAAACGGCGTGAATGCCATCAAAGATACTATCAAAAGATAGACAAATAGGTTTCTCATCATGTTTTTCTCCTTCTCTATTTAAGGTGACGCAAGTAGGTGCCGGTAGGCGCGGTTTTCAACCGCGCAGGCTGGCGCGCTTACAAAGCGCGCCTACAGGGGAATATCTGGCATTTTGCGTCAGTTTTGTGAAATATGAAAATAGTATAACCGATTTTCATGGTGGATGTCAATGAAAATCGAAAACTTTCCTTGTGCCGTAGCGCGAGAGCCTGTCCCTCGCAATCTCCGATAAAACGGACTTGTCTTATATCTCCGCTTCTGCTATCATATCCCCCATGAAAACACAACAGCATTTCACCCCTACCACCCTCGGCATTATGGGCGGCTCTGCCTCAGGGAAGACGACTTTTGCCGCGCTGTTAGCCGAACAATTGGCGGATTGCACACCTGTTGTCCTTAATCAAGATGCCTATTTTCGGGATTGGGCAGAATATTCGCCGGAAGAACGGGAGAAGGTAATTACCGCCAATCATCCGGATGCCGTGCTTTGGGACGCGCTCGTTGAGGACATCGCGAAACTCCGCAGGCGCGAGGCAATTGCAGTGCCGACTCCCGGCACGCGCGCCGCACAACGCAGCCACACACCCGCACAAAATCTGGCACACGCGCCAACCGTCGTCCAACCGAGCGATGTCGTCATTGTGGAGGGACACCTCATCTTTTGGAGCGCGGCATTGCGCGATTTGATGGATATCAAGGTGTTCCTTGACGTAGACGCGCACGAGCGAGTCCTCCGGCGAATGCTCCGCGACGTAGCGCAACGCGGCGGAGACCTGGAGTGGGCAATCAACTGGTATCGCCGAGATGTGCTACCCAACTTCCCTATCTATACCGAACCGTGTAAACAGTATGCAGATCTGGTGGTTCCATTTCATCATGAAAATCCTGTCGCGTTGCAGATGCTGGTTGCTGGCATCCGCGCGCGAATTGAAGAAGGACGCGCAGCGGCGCGCGTGTGATGCGCGCATGCATTTTCATCTCTGCCTTTTTGACATCTTTGACACCGCCTCTGTTCCAAAGTGGCACGCTGATGCCAATTCGGCGTTTAAAAGTTGGCACGCGATTTGCAAACTCTCTTACAGAACGCCAAACTTTTGGCACGAACATTGCTAATAACTTGATAGCAATAATGCAATTCTGGCATTTGCAACGAGAATGCCAACATCAAAACACAAAGGAGAATGAAAATGAATTACGTAACCTTACGCAGGCCGGCACGCAACCTGTTCAGACTTCACGGCGAGATGGGGCAGATGTTCAACGACTTGTTCGCTTCGCCGAACGAGCCCACCGATGAAACGGAATACCGGTGGAGCCCCTCCGTGGATATCGCCGAGACGGACAGCGGCTTTGAAGTCCGCGCCGAACTCCCCGGTGTCAAACAAGAGGATGTCAACGTCTCTGTCCGAGACAACGTCCTCACCCTCCGGGGCGAGAAACGGCAGGAGGAGACGGAAGACGGTAAGAACTACCGCCGGGTGGAACGCCACTACGGCAGCTTCCAGCGGGCGTTCACACTCCCGCCGAACGTCAATGCCGAGGGCATCACCGCGGCCTACCGCGATGGAGTCTTGACGCTCAACGTGCCGAAGGCGGAAGAAGCACAGCCGAAGGAAATCCCAATCGAGGCGAATGCTTAGCCTCGCGAACAGAAGAAGGCGGGAGCCACCGGGCTCTCGCCTTTTTCTCTTGCTGTAGGAGAAACCTTCCGGTCTCGATGTGTGCGGTATCGGGACAGGAATGTCCCGCCTACGGTATCGGGCCAAGGATGTCCCTCCTCCCAAGCAGAGATTGGCAATTACGCCGAATCTTTGTCCTTCAATACGCCGATATAGAGCAGCGCGGCCAGCACCGCGCCAATCGCCGGCCCGACAAAATAGAGCCAAATATCCGCGAAATTCCCGCTGACGATGGCAGGCCCCAATGTCCGCGCCGGGTTCAGAGACGCGCGTGTCAGCGGTCCTCCCATGAGGATGCACAGCACTAGCGTCAGCCCAATCGCGAGCCCCGCGAAATTCCCCGCCTTTCCGCTTACTGCAGTGTTGAAAATCGTGTTGACGAGGAAGAAAGTCAGCACAATCTCCACGATGAGCCCTTGTGTCGCAGTCACGCCGAGCTCCGTGTTCAAAATCGTCACGCCGAGGTCACCGGCATTCGGTAGCACAGCGTTCAGCACCACCGCGCCCAAAATCCCACCAAGAAACTGCACAATCCAATACCCAACAGCGGCAGCGATTTGGATTTCGCCCGCGATGAGGAGTCCTAGCGTCACGGCAGGATTAATGTGCGTGCCGGAGATGTGCCCGTAAGCATAAGCGAACGTGACGATGACTAGCCCGTGAGCGAGCGCAACGCCCACTAAGTTTGCTTCAGTTATTGCCAGTGCGCCCGCGCCAATGAAAATGAGCGCGAACGTGCCGATAAATTCAGCAATGAGATGCTTTGTATTCATGAAAGCCCCCTTAACATTCCGATTAAGCACTTTTAGGTGCTCAATGTCTATAGTTTGTAAGTGAATGGTATTCTATTTATAGCAAATTATCGGTTTTTAGTCAACCTGCAATTTCCCCAAAGCCATTTACTTCTCGGTTTTAGCTTCCGAAATGAAAAAGCTGCAACCTCCCACCCGCATAGGGCAAGAGCGCCCGATCTTGACCCGGTTGAGAACAGAT
>PYJE01000002.1:0-278 GCA_003635305.1 Candidatus Poribacteria bacterium
CCACGCCTACCAGGCCAGGGCTGTCCCCCCGTTGGGTAGGCGCGGTTGGAAACCGCGTCTGCCGGGCCAGGGCTATCACCCGGTTGGGTAGGCGCGGTTGGAAACCATGCCTACCAGGCCAGGAAGGAAAGGAATTGAGAATGATGTCCAAACGTATCTTTGGCATACTCGCGATGCTATTATGCCTTTCACGGTTTGCATTTGCACAAGAACATACCTATTTTGAGACTGAGGGTAGCATTCATACTACCGCTTTCTCGCCGGTGAATGCTTCGCTC
>PYJE01000002.1:298-24458 GCA_003635305.1 Candidatus Poribacteria bacterium
GCCTTTCGCCATCGCTATCGGGACAGAGAAGGCGAAGTCGGAACTAATCATCGCGGACGTTCTAGTTGAACTTTGCGTCCACTTTGACAATCGCGTCAGTCTTTTTTCTGGCATTGACTTTAACGTGGATGCCGATGCCAAATTGGTTGGCGTGTGTGATTTTTTAGTGAGCCTCTCCCCCGAACGCTTGGATGTAGAGGCCCCGGTTGTCGTCCTTGTAGAGGCGAAAAGGGACAGTTTGACAGATGGGCTTGGGCAATGTGTCGCCGAGATGGTTGCGGCGCAACGTTTTAATGCGGAGGCAGGGAACGACATTCGGTGCATTTATGGTGCTACCACGTCGGGAATAGATTGGTTATTCCTGAAATTGGAGGGCCAGACGCTCTCGATTGACTTGACAGCCTACCCTATTGATTCGTGTGACAAAGTCCTCGGCATCCTTGCGAGTATGGTGAACCAAAAGGCGTGAGTTGGCGGTGAGCATCCCGAACACAGGAGGTTCTTTCGTTATGCCGTATAGCAATTTTACGTTGGGCACCGTGAAAAAAGCTTTTCAGTTAGAAGAGATTGATGTAGAAGAACTGTTTTCTGACAGCCTTCCGGTGGAGCCGAGTGCGTATCTCATGACAGGCTTGGAGCGCAAGCTGCGGTTAGCCGCCGCCATCGGGACAGAGAAGGCGAAGTCGGAATTGATTGTCGCGGACATTCTCGTTGAGATTCGCGAGCACTTTGAACGCCGTATCAGTCTGTTTTCGGGGATAGACTTTAACGTTGAGCGTGAAAGCGACTTAGTCGGCGTATGTGACTTTTTGATAAGTCTCTCGCCGGTCCAATTTCATTTGGAGGCACCGGTTATCATCCTTGTTGAGGCGAAGGACGATGCTTTGGAAGGTGGGCTTGGGCAGTGCGTGGCGGAGATGGTGGCTGCCCAACGCTTTAACGCCGGAGCCGGGAATGACATCCGGCGTGTTTATGGTGCTACCACTACAGGCGTGCTATGGCGGTTCCTCAAATTGGAGGGACAGCAACTCTCGATTGACATGACAGTCTATCACATTGAAGGTTGCAACAAAATCCTCGGTATTCTCGTCAGTATGGTGGAACAGAAGGCGTAGTCCTGAGCGAGATGCTTGGCGCAGTGGAAAAACCTCTTGACAAAAATCGGGGAATCTGTCAGAATGTAACGCGGGTTGCACTATTCTGCATCTCATTGAAGAAAAACTTGAGCACAAAAGGAACGATACCGTTATGAAAAAGAACCATCTATTTCAGGCACCGCACTTGCATGCAATCTCGCGCGATATCTTTGTCGCCGCTGGTGCATTGCGGCACATCGCCGAGGATGTCACCGAGATTCTTGTCAAGGCGCACCTCGCTGGGCACGATTCGCACGGTGTGCTCCGTATTCCTGCCTATTTACGGGGCATAGATGCTGGTTACCTCAAACCAGCTGCGGAACCTGAAGTCCTCGCCGAGACTGCGAATACGTTACGCGTTGATGGCGGCCGGGGCTTTGGGCACTATACCTCGCGCTGGTGCATGAGCCAGGCAATTGAAAAGGCGAAAACGGCTGTCTCCTGCTGCGTCAGCATTTCCAACACTGGGCATATCGGGCGTTTGGGGGAATATGCTGAGCAGGCCGCGGCGGCGGGCTGTATCGGCCTCATCACTGTCGGGACAGGCGGTGAAGGCGGCGGTCCGACGGTGCCTTACGGTGGCGCGAAGGGAAGATTTGGCACCAACCCACTCGCCATTGGCGTGCCGACGGGAGACGCTGCGCCTTTTATTGTTGACTACGCCACTAGCATGGTTGCGGAAGGGAAAATTCAGGTGGCGCGGAGCAAAGGCACAGAATTGCCAGAAGGCTGTATTTTAGACAAGCACGGTGTGCCGAGTGTTAAACCTGCCGATTTTTATGATGGCGGCGCGCTGCTCGCCTTCGGCAAGCATAAAGGTTACGCGCTCTCCATGTTCACCTGTCTGCTCGGTGGATTAGCTGGAACGTTTAACGTTGAGACTGGACAGATGAGCGGCACCTTCCTGCAAGTGATTAATCCGGATGCCTTCACGCCGATAGCAGCATACCAGCAGGGAGTGCGCGCGTTCTTGGACGGCATCAAAGCGACACCGCCTGCCGCCGGTTTTGACGAGGTGTTAGTCCCCGGTGATTTTGAGCATCGCACCCGCGTGCAAAGACTCGTGAGCGGCATTGAGATACCGGACACTATCCTCTCGCAGCTGCAGGAGTGCGCAGCGCAATTCAATGTGTCTCTCGGTGAAGATATCGTGGAAGCAGAAGACAAAGCGCGCTATGCATCGTAGAAGGCGGCCATAGGCTCGCCTCCCTATAGCGGAGGGAACCCATCGTGAAAATGCACGCATTGGAAGTCTCGCGTCTTCAGACATTCACGCGAAATGTATTCATAGCGGCCGGTACGCCGCAGCACATTGCCGAGGATGTCGCCGAGATTCTCCTCAAAGCCAATCTCGCCGGGCACGATTCGCACGGCGTGCTCCGCATTCCCTCTTATCTAGAAGGCATTGAGAGCGGGGGCATTATCCCAGCAGCGGAACCGAAGGTGCTGCGCGAAACTGAGAACATACTGCACGTTGATGGCCAGCGCGGTTTTGGACATTACACGGCTCGATGGGCAATTCGGCGCACTATTGAGAAGGCGCAGCAGACGCGGAACAGTTTCGCGACGCTGACGCGGACTGGGCATATCGGCCGAGTCGGTGAATACGCCGAAGAAGCCGCCGCAGCGGGCTGCATTGGCATTGTCACCGTTGGGGGTGGAGCCAGGGGCGGCGGACGCATTCTCCCGTTCGGTGGTGCAGAGGGAGCCCTCGGCACGAATCCGATTGCCATCGGGGTTCCTACCGGTGATGCCAGTCCGTTTCTCATGGATTTCGCGACGAGCATGATTGCCAACGGCAAAACCTATGTCGCGGATAGCGAACATTGCGACTTGCCCCCGGGGTGCGTTGTTGACAAACACGGCAATCCTACTGTCAAGGTTGCGGCATATAAAGATGGCGGCCACCTACTCGCGTTCGGTAAGCACAAGGGTTACGCGCTCTCCCTTTTCGTCGCGCTGCTCGGCGGATTAGGCGGCGTGTTTAATGCCAACGCTGGACAGATAGGTGGACTCACCATGCAGGTTATTGATGTCAGTGCGTTCACGCCGCTGGCAGCATATCAGAAAGGCGTGCGCGCGTTTTTAGATGTCGTCAAGGCGACACCGCCTGCTCACGGGTTTAACGAAGTTTTGGTGCCCGGTGACGCTGAGCACCACACTCGCGCGCAGCGATTAAGGAACGGCGTTGAGGTGCCAGAGACTATCTACACGCAACTGCAAGCATGCGCCGAGAAATTGGGTGTTTCTCTGGAGGTTTGAACGCGAAGTCCCCCCGTTGGGTAAGGCGCGGTTGGAAACCACGCCTACCAGGCCAGGGATGGCTGTCCCCCCGTTGGATAGGCGCGGTTGGAAACCATGCCTACCAGGCCAGGAAGGAAAGGAATTGACAATGATGTCCAAACGTATCTTTGGCATACTCGCGATGCTATTGTGCCTTTCACGGTTTGCATTTGCACAAGAACATACCTATTTTGAGACTGAGGGTAGCATTCATACTACCGCTTTCTCGCCGGTGAATGCTTCGCTCGTCGCGAGTGCAGGCGATGAGCATACCATCAAGTTGTGGCATCTGCGCGAGGATACCGTCACAACGCTGCGTGGCCACACCGATATCGTTAACGCGGTGGCATTTTCTCCGGATGGCCGAATGCTCGCAAGCGGCAGCGATGACTATACCCTACGGTTATGGGATGTCCGCCAAAAACGGCAGACCGCGGTGCTTGAGCACATTACCGCTCGAACCCGCTCGCCAATCACGGCTGTTGCTTTTTCGTCAGACCGGCAGACGCTGGCGAGTGCGGGAAGGCATGTGAAGTTATGGAACGTCCGAAATCGGCAAGAGATAGCGACGCTCAGAGATGAAAAATGGGCGTTCGCTGTCGACTTTTCTCCGGATGGAGAGCAATTGGCTGTCGGATACGAAGACGGTTCCGTAAAGATTTGGCACGTGCAGCGGCGACGAGTGGACGCGACGCAGCAAGGCGATACAAAGTGGCTATTCTCTGTTAAGTTCTCCCCGAATAATCAATTCCTCGCGAGTGGCGGGTATCATGGCGACATCAAGTTGTGGGATGCTTCGGCGTGGCGGCTCCATGGCACCCTTCGCACACATACTGGGACGGTGCAGGATATTGCGTTTTCCGACGATGGCAGGACATTGGCGAGTGCCAGTCATGAGGTAGTCCACCTTTGGGATGTGGATAGCGGTGCGCAACTCGCCGAACTCCAAGGACATAGCGGTTGGGTAAACGCGCTCGCCTTTTCTATTGATAGGACAACGCTTGTCAGCGGCGGTGAAGATGGAACGCTTCGTTTCTGGGATGTTGCGCAGTATCTGAGTCCAGAGCGGACAGCAGAACAGGACATCGTTCGGCTGATTTACTTTCTCCCTCAGGGGCGTTCTGTTCAACCGAATATGTGGACAAAATTGGATACGCTTATCAGCGATGTGCAACAATTTTACGCCGCCGAGATGCGGAAACACGGGTTCGGTAGAAAGTCCTTCACGTTTGAAACCAATGAAGCTGGAGAAACCTTAGTCAATCGAGTAGATGGGAAATTCCGCGACAGGCATTATCATACTCAAACTTCTGACAAAGTGATGGAGGAAGTCACTGAGAAGTTTGATATCTCAAACAACGTCTACCTCGTCGTTGTTGACATTAGCAGCCAGGTTATTGATGGCGAAAATACGTGTGGGGTAGGTGGCGGCCGTTGGTTTGGGAACGAAGAGCATCGGCGGGCCTCAGGCGGATACGCACTCATCCCTGCTTCCGGCGACTGTTTTGATAACGTTCAAGTGGCGGCACATGAACTGGGGCACGCTTTTGGTTTAGAACACGACTTCCGTAGCGATGCCCACATCATGTCTTACGGTATCGCGCAGAACCAACTCTCGAAATGTGCCGCCGAATGGTTAGATGCCAGCCGTTTCTTTAATGCCAACCGTTCTGCGTTCAACGAACCGACAACGTTTCAGCTATCGCAGCAGCGGTATCCACTGAATGCCAGAAGTTTCACGCTGCGGTTTGAGATATCGGATGCAGATGGCCTCCATCAAGCGCAATTGCTGATTCCGACGACACGCGAAGACCCGGCCCTCGGTGTCAAGTTGCACAGTTGTCAGCGGTTACGCGGGCAAAACAGCGTTGTTGAATTTGTCACGACAGGATTGACTTCACGTCAAGTCAACGATATCGGGTTGCAGGTGATTGATGTCAACGGCAATATCACACGTCAGGATTGGACGCTCCGTGCCGATGCTTCGCTCGTCGCCCAAAACCCGTTAGATATCAACGGCGATGGAAAGATAGACGTTGCAGATTTGGTGTTAGTGGCATCGAATTTTGGCAAAGCAATAGGGGCCAAGGCGAATCCGAATCCTGATGTGAACAGCGATGGCATCGTGGATATTACCGATTTGCTGTTGGTGGCGAGTGAATTGCAAGTTGGTGTCGGTGCTGCACCCGCGCAATCTGAACTAGGAATAGTGCTTGAGCCAACCGTTCAAGAATGGCTGGAGCAGGCGATGCAACTTCCTTATAGGGATGCAACCGTTGAAAAGGGGATTGCGGTGCTGAAAACGCTTTTGGTAACCTCCTTGCGCCCGGCACAGACGGCCCTACTTCCCAACTATCCTAATCCGTTTAATCCGGAGACGTGGATGCCGTATCAGTTGGCGGAAGATGCCGTGGTTGCGTTCACGATGTATGATGCGCGTGGACAGCAGGTTCGCCGGTTGGAGTTGGGACATCGGGCTGCCGGTATTTATCAGACGCGAACGCGCGCGGCGTATTGGGATGGCTGCAACGAGATGGGTGAACCGGTGGCAAGTGGCATCTATTTTTACACATTATCCGCTGGGAATTTCGTTGCTACGCGGAAAATGTTCGTCAGGAAATAGCGATTTAGAAAAAACTTTGACATTGCCCTGAAAAGATGGTATAATAAATATAGGACTTCCGCGAATGCTATCCTTACCTCATCGGTGAGCGCGGTTTTAAACCGCGCCTACGGGATTCGTGCTGGGTGAGCGCGGTTGGAAACCGCGCCTGCGGGGTGCATGCTCGGTGGATGCTTGAAACCGCGTCTATGGGGTTCGTGCTCGGAAGGTGCGGTGCAGTTTGCAACCGCGCCTACGGGGTTCGTGCTGCGTCAGTCCTATATTGAAAGGATGGAAACCTAATGGAGTTTGGACTTACGGACAAAATTGCGGTAGTCGGCGCGTCAAGCAAAGGGCTTGGGCGCGCTATCGCGCTCGGATTAGCGCAAGAAGGCGCGAAAGTCACTATCTGTGCCAGAAATAGCGATGCCCTTGACGCGACAGCGGCCGATATTCGGCGGCAGACAGGCAGCGAAGTCCTCGCCGTGCCTACCGATGTGAGTCAGCCGGCGCAGGTTGACGCGCTCATTAACGCGGCGATTTCGCGCTTCGGTGGCATCGATATTCTGGTGAATAATGCGGGCGGCCCACGCGCCGGTCGGTTCGCCGAACTCGCCGCTGAAGATTACCAGATGGCGGTGCAGCTCAACCTGATGAGCACGATAAACCTCTGTCGTGCTGTTGTGCCGGTAATGCAGGCGCGCGGCGGGGGCAAAATTATCAACCTCACCTCTGTCTCGGTGAAACAGCCGGTGGACGGCTTGATGCTATCAAACATGGCGCGTACCGGGGTTATTGGGTTTGCGAAAACACTAGCGACAGAGGTGGCACCGGACAACATTCTGGTGAACAACGTCTGTCCCGGGATTATTTTCACCGACAGGATTCAGCAACTCGCGACGGTGCGAGCGGAAGAGGCTGGCATCACGTTTGAGGAAGCCCTGGAGAGAATGACGGCGGATATCCCCCTGGGCAGAATCGGCGAACCCGCCGAATTCGCGAACCTCGTGGTATTTCTCGCATCGGAACGCGCAAGTTATATCACGGGAACGACTATTCAGGTGGATGGCGGCATGGTGAAGGCGTTGCTGTAGGAGCAGCAATTGCCGCCCTCGCAAAAGAGAGACAGAGAACCCTTAGCGTTCGCCTTGCGAGCAACAGAGAAAACGATGCGCATATCCGTAATCATTCCTGCATTTAACGAGGCGCGGACGATTCGCAAGGTTATCACTGCTGTGCAGGCACTGCCGCTTGACATTCAGATTATCGTCGTTAACGACGGTTCTTCGGATGAAACGCAAGCGGTGCTTGAGGGCATAAGTAAGGAGTTGGCAATCACCGTTGTTCATTACGACGAGAACCGCGGCAAAGGGTTTGCCATTCGGACCGGGTTGGGGCATGTCAAGGGAGACGTAGTCGTTATCCAAGACGCGGATTTGGAGTTGTGTCCCGATGATATCCTGTCTCTTGTAGAGCCGTTGACACGGCGTGCGCGCTTGCAAAGCGCGTCTGATGTCCATGTCGTCTACGGTTCGCGGTTTCTCAACGGCAGAGGCAACGCGAGTTGGCTCAACTTCATCGCGAACCGGCTTCTCGCTCGGTGGACGCGCGTTCTCTACGGATGCCGCATCACCGATGAGTCCACCGGCTACAAGGCGTTTTCTGCCGAATTGATAACGCGCCTCGATTTGACGTGCGAAGGGTTTGAATTTTGCCCGGAAGTTACGGCGAAGGTGCTACGCGCAGGGTATCGCATCCACGAAGTGCCGGTATCCTATTTTCCACGCACGAAAAAGGACGGCAAGAAACTCCGCTTCTGGTCTGACGGCTTGTTCGCGGCGTGGACGCTTCTGAAATATCGGTTTATTTCAAAAACCGATCTGTTTTTAGAGTCTGACAAAAATCTTTAACAAACAAACGGCGCAAGACGTTCATCCACGAAAAACCCAGGTCGAACGCCTTGCGAACAACCGGAGGTTATTTTTCATAATGTTTAAACATACTATCGGGACAGGGATGTCCCTCCTACTGCTTGTTTTCGGCGTGGTTTTCGCGCCCGCTATTGCGTTTGGGCACGGCGATGCCTCTACGCTACTAGAGGATGTCAATAAAGACGGCGAGGTCAATGTCCAAGACTTGGTGTTGGTTGCCAATTCCTTTGGGGAAACTGTCGACCGGAACGCTGAAATCAACCCGGATGTGAATCGCGATGGAGTCGTCAACGTCCTCGATTTGGTGCGCGTCGGCAATAGTTTCGGTGAAACCGGGGAAGTCGACAATTCAACGTATCACGACATTCAGGATTACGTTTTTGATAAGAGTTGTGCGAACAGCGTGTGCCATGCTGCGCCCGCGAACTCCGCTAATTTAAATCTCACCTACGGGCTCTCTTATCAAGCTCTGGTTGGCCGCACCCCGCAGAATCCTGCCGCTGCAGCGGCTGGCATGAAACTGGTAGACCCCGGGAACCCTGACAACAGTTTCCTTTTGACGAAGTTGATGGGACCGGCACCTGAATTCGGTGCGAAGATGCCGTTTCAGTCTGGTTCTATCCACGCGGCGAAGATAGACGCGATTCGCAAATGGATTGAAGAAGGCGCGTCAGAAGATGCACTACTCGCTGGCATCGGCGACCTTTCTGTGCTCCGGGACCCGCAGGAAACGTTTGAGGCACCGGCACCGCCGCCACCGGGACAGGGGTATCAACTCCATTTGCCGCCTTTTAAGATTGACCCGGGTACCGAGCGCGAAATTTTCTACGCAACGCAGATTCAAGATGCGAACGGGCAACCGGTGGAAGGCGACATCTTTATTAACAAGGTTGAGATTTTCTACCCCTCTGGCAGTCATCACTTTATCCTCTATCGGTTGACAGAGGAAGGGCTCATTAACGGTATTCCAGAGATTGGGGTAGTTCCGGGCATCGGTGTGAATCCTGCAGATATGAATAAGTATCGGGAGCTTGACACGGCGGATCCGCAGGCACTCGGTAATTTCGGGATTGACAGGCTTTTCGTTGTCGGCACGCAAACCGATGATACCGTGTTTGACTTCCCTGACGGGGTGGCACTCCGGCTCCCTGGTGACACCGTCTATGATTTGAACTCGCATTACATCAATCTGCTGGGCGATGAGGTTCTTCTCGGCGAGACTTACGTCAACTTGTGGACGATTCCGGAGGAAGAGGTGCGTTACGAGGCGGTTGAGATTTTCGTCTCGAACCGTGAGATTAATGTGCCACCTGGTGCGACGCGCGTTGCCAAGATGGATTGGTATATTGAAGATGAATTGCAACGCCGAGGGCATTCGCCGGGGACTGCGGTGAACGTTTTCTTGCTGACATCGCACATGCATCGGCACGGTGAGTTGTTTGAGATTAACCAGATGTCCACCGGCGAGTTGTTGCATCGGAGTGTCGCTTACGACGATGCGCCGGTTACGCTCTACGAACCTCGCGTTGTGTTGGAATCAGACGATGGGCTTACGTTCTATTGCACGCATAACAACTACGATACGGATGCGCCGCTCCGATTCGGGCTTTCGTCCGAGGATGAGATGTGTATCATCTTTGGGTATTACTATATCCCCACCGAAAGTGCGGGTGAACAGATCAAATAGCGGTTCTGTTCGCTGTCTGGTTTGAGTATCGGGCGGATGTTTATATCCGCCCGTTTCCCCATCCGATAAAAGTATGTCAACTTCCAATCCACTTTCTAAAATTGATTTTCTAGCGGCACTCTCTCACCAAATTTTGGTGTGTGATGGTGCTATCGGGACGGAGCTCCGCAAACGGATTCCTGCGCATCTGCAGTGCCCTGATGCTTGTAACATTGATGACGCTTACGCGCCTGTCGTGGCAGAAGTTCATCGCGCCTATCGCGATGCGGGAGCGGATGTCATTCAGACGAATACCTATCAAGCGAATAGAGAGGCGTTGGCACACCACGGTTTAGCGGAACAGGTTGCGGAGATTAATCGCGTCGGTGTGCGGCTTGCGCGTGAGGTCATGGGAGAGACAGGCTACGTGGCGGGTTCGGTGGGACAGCTTCCCTTCCAACCGCAGGCGTTGCCTTCTACCAAGGCGATGCGTAGGTTCTTCAGAGAGCAGATGGATGCGCTCGTTGATGAAGGCGTAGATTTGCTTTTATTAGAGACGTTTGTTTCTCCAAAGCAAACGGAAATCGCGACGAAGCAGGCACTCACTTACGGTGTGCCAGTCATCACCGAAATTAGTGGGATTTCAGGTGGGACTGTCGGTGCTGGAGTGGATGTGCGCGTGTTCGCGCAGGAATTGGAGCAGCTCGGTGCTCACGCTGTCGGCCTGAATTGCCGGGGCCCGCACGATCTGGTTGAAGCGATGGAGCTCCTCGCGCCTGTGATTAGGGTGCCGCTTGTTGTGCAGCCGAACGCTGGCAATCCGAGGGTTGAACAGGGTGAAATCGCGCTTTCCTACACTGTCGATGCGGAGATTTTCGGTGACTATGTGCGCAAGTTGGTGGAGCTCGGCGCGAACATGATTGGCGGATGCTGCGGCACAACGCCGGAATACACCGCCAGAATTCGGCGAATTGTGGCGCGGCAGGCACCTGTCCAACGCGAGACGCGCATTTTCGTGCTTCCGAAACCTCCCGGTTTTTTGTATCGCGCGAAAAACAGTGTTGACGATGGATTACGCCGAGAACCGTCGCACCTGCAGAGCTATTCGCCGCACGCTTTGCACCAGTATAAAAAAATTGAGAACCCTGTCCAGCAGGTATTTGAGACGCGCGAACGCATCGTGAGTGTGGAGACGCGCGCGAATACGTTCCCGCAATTGCGCGCGCTGCTCAAAGAGGCAAAAGCACTCGCCGCTGTCGGCGTAGATCTGTTTGATGTGACAGATAATTCCGGTGCGGTGGTGAACATCGGCGCGGTAGGCACGGCGTATCGTCTGCAGCAGGCGACGCAGATTCCGACGCTCATCCATTGGACAACGCGTTCGCGCAACCTTATCAGCATGCAGTCGCACCTGTTAGAGGCAGAAACACTCGGTATTCGTGGCATTGTTGCACTTTCAGGAGACCATCCGAAGGTGGGGCCCTATGAGACGGCGAGTCTTGTGCCTGACGTGCGCGGTGCGGTGCAATTGATGAAACTCATTGCTCGGCTGAATCGCGGAGAACTCGCCGATGGTTCGTCAATAGGCGAACCGTGCGCGTTTTACTATGGCGGCGGCTTTACGATTGCGGAGAACCTGGGCCCGCATGTCAAGCATCTGGCGAGTAAGGTGGCGGCGGGCGCGAGGTTTGCTTATACGCAACCAGTCTGGACGTTTGAGGACATCACGCGGGCACAGAAAGCGGCGGCGCACCTTGGCATCAAAATCCTTTACGGTATTCTTCCGTTGACGAGTTTTCGCAGTGCTTCCTATCTACGCGACAATCTGGGGCTCTATATTCCGCAGTTAATCGTTGATAAATTCCGGGACCTGGGCGATACGGCGGCGCACGAATTGGGAATGAAGTTGACGCTTGATTTGGTGCGGGAGATTCGGCATCAAGATAGCGTGCCTGTGGACGGTATTTACCTTATTCCGCCTGCGCGCATGAATTGGAAAAATCGGCGGCGTGTTATCACAGAAATCGTTGAAGTCTATCGGGCGAGTTAGGTTGTGCTAGGGCGCGCGGGAGAAGCCCGCGCGCAGCGGTCCCAGGGGGCAGGACAAGATCGGGCGAGCTAAAACTACGGATAGAGGAGAAATAAATGGACACGGGAAAGCGGAGATTCCTCTTGCAATTGTTCACGAAGAATGCTATCATTCTCATAACATAACCACATTCGGGAGGAAAACAGATGCTTAACATCAAACCCACACACAAACCGATAACAACCTATTACGCCGAACTCCGCCAATACGCCAACCTCGGCGCACAACACGAAGGAGCCGTCCGCGTCGCCTTCCAAAATCTGTTGCAACACTACGCAACCCTACGCGGCCTCACCCTCATCTGCGAGAAGACGCGCACCACACCTAACGGCAACCACATCCGCATCGATGGAGAAATCGTCACCGACTTCGGACTCATCTTTGGCCACTGGGAAGCGAAGGACCTGCTTGATGAACTCCCCACCGAAGCACAGCAGAAGTTGACAACGGGGTATCCGGCGAAAAATATCATCTTCCAAACCCCGCATCGCGCCATCCTCTATCAAAACGGCACACTTGTCCTCGATCTGGACATCACCGAGCGACAGAATCTCATCCACCTGCTCCAAACCTTCTTCGCTTACACCGAGGAGAACCTCGCCGAATGGGATGCCGCTGTCGATACTTTTCAAGATACCATCCCCGAACTTGGCGCGAAACTGGAGACGCTCATCCAAACCGAACGTCAGCACACGCCTGCTTTCCGCGAGGCGTTTGCGCACTTCCATCAGCAGTGCCGAGACGCAATCAACCCGAATCTTGCCGAGGCAGAAGTCGAACGCATGCTAGCGCAACACCTGATGACAGAACGTATCTTCCGGACTGTCTTCGATAACCCCGATTTTACGCATCGGAATATCATCGCACGCGAGATTGAGAACGTCATTCGCGTGCTGACGCAGCACGCGCTCAATCGCAATCAGTTTTTCCGCGAACTGCAGCCCTTCTACGAGGCCATCGAGAAAACCGCCAGCACCTTGACAGATTTTTCGCAGAAGCAGGAATTCCTCAACACGCTTTACCAACGCTTCTTCCAAGACTTCTCTGTCAAGGATGCCGATAGGCACGGTGTCGTCTACACCCCGCAGCCCATCGTCGATTTCATGGTGAACAGCGTCCAGCATATCCTGAAAACTCACTTCGGCAAGTCGCTCGCCGATAGCGGTGTGCATATCATCGATCCGTTTGTTGGCACCGGCAACTTCATCGTCCGTCTGATGCAAGACATCCCCGGCATCGCGCTGGATAAGAAGTATAAAGGCGAACTCCACTGCAACGAGGTGATGTTGCTTCCGTATTATATCGCCTCGATGAACATTGAGCACGCTTATTACGAGAAAATGGGGCGATATGAGCCGTTTAAGCACATCTGCTTCGTGGATACGTTTGATACCTTCGGGCTCATGGACGCGCCGAACCAGACTGGAAACTTCGCCTTCTTGACAGCCGAAAATACGCTGCGCGTTGAGGAGCAGAAGGATACGCCGATGTTCGTCGTCATCGGCAATCCGCCCTATAATGCGAGTCAGGCGAACGAGAACGATAATAACAAGAACCGTCCGCACGAAGCAGTGGATAATCGCGTGCGGGCCACCTATGCAGCCGCCTCTTCCGCGCAACTGAAAAATAAACTTTACGATCCATACGTGAAATCTCTCCGCTGGGCATCCGATAAAATCGGGCCCGAGGGCATCATCGCGCTTATCACCAATAACAGTTTTATCGATGGCAAGATGTTCGATGGCCTGCGGCAGTGCCTCGCCGAGGAATTTGACACGCTCTATCTGCTCGATCTGGGTGGGAATATAGAACGCAAGCGGCATCCGGGAGAGTCTAATGTCTTCGGGATAAAGGTGGGCGTGAGTATCAATCTGCTCGTGAAAACGGCGGAGAACCGCGCAGGTGGGGCGCGTATCCTCTATCACGATGAAACCGCGACGCTCTCCAAATCCCAGACGTTCCAATTTTTGGAGGAGACAGCGCATGTCGGGAATGTCACATGGCGAGACATTCAGCCGAACGCGCGCCAGATGTGGCTCACCGAAGGGCTCCGTTCTGATTTTGAAACGTTCCTACCGATGGGCACCAAAGCGGCAAAGGCGGCGAAAGGCGAGGTAGAAGGAACACTTTTTAAAACCTTCGTCCTCGGGGTTTCAACCAACCGCGATGCGTGGGTTTACAATTTTCAACCGACATCGCTGGAGGAGAACATTCACCGGACGCTCAGTGCCTACAACCGCTGCGTGCTGGAATGGCAAGAAACGGCGAGTCAGTCGGGTATCACCGTGGATGAGTTCGCGGCACAGCATACCCGTGACATCAAGTGGAGCCGCGACTTAAAGGTAAAGTTGCAGCGCGGCCGCCGCGCCGAGTTCGCGGCCAGCAAACTGCGCACATCGCTCTATCGGCCGTTCACGAAAGCGCACTTGTTCCTTGACAGCGTTCTCATGGATAGGATTGCTGGGTTCCCTTCGATCTTCCCTAAACCGGAAACGGAGAATCGGGTGATATGCGTCCAGGCACCAGCCTCATCTCAACCTTTTCACGTGCTACTGACTGACGTGATTCCAGATCTCCATTTAACGGGGGCTTCGCAATGCTTCCCCTTCTACATTTACGATGAAGATGGCACAAACCGTCGAGAAAACATCACCGACTGGGCATTATCCCAGTTCCGCACCCACTACGCCGATGAAACTATCACTAAGTGGGACATTTTTCACTACAACTATGCTGTCTTGCATCATTCTGAGTATCGCGAGACGTATCAGGTCAACCTCAAGCATGACTTACCGCATATTCCCTTCGCCCCAGAGTTCTGGCGGTTTGTCGAAATTGGGCGCGCTTTGGCAGAACTGCATGTCAATTATGAGAACCTTGACGTGTTGCCAAACCTCATCGAGACACCACCTCTCAATTGGCGCGTTGAGAAGATGACGTTGTCAAAAGACAAGACATCGCTCCGTTACAATGAATCTTTAACGGTAGTGGATATCCCTCCCGAAGTGTTTGATTATCGTTTGGGGACGCGTTCGGCGTTAGAGTGGGTGATCGATCGGTATCGCGTGAAACCCGATCCGAATGGGAGTGGGATTATTGCGGATCCGAATGGTGTGGATGCGCAGTATATTGTTCGGTTGGTTGGGCAGGTGATGCATGTGAGTGTGGAGACGGTGCGGTTGGTTGGGGCATTGCCGATGCGCCTCGCGTAGGGCGAGGGCCTGTCCCTCGCCACGCCCCGGTCCACCCAAAAACGTTCGCGGGGGACAGGCCCCCGCGCTACGGTATCGGGAGATGCCCGGGCCACCGTAGGGCGAGGGCCTGTCCCTCGCCACGCCCCGGTCCACCCAAAAACGTTCGCGGGGGACAGGCCCCCGCGCTACGGTATCGGGAGATTCTCGCTGCGCGTAGGGCGAGGGTCTGGTTTATGTTCGGGATCTGGCGATCCCGAACTACAGAGGAGTCCTCCCCAAAAACGTTCGCGGGGGACAGGCCCCCGCGCTACG
This sequence comes from Candidatus Poribacteria bacterium, assembly GCA_003635305.1. Lineage (GTDB taxonomy): Bacteria > Poribacteria > WGA-4E > WGA-4E > WGA-3G > AGPOR5. The sequence continues at coordinate 15,512 of PYJE01000002.1, forward strand.
GTATCGGGAGATGCCCGCGCCACCGTAGGGCGAGGGCCTGTCCCTCGCCAACGTAGTTCTACCCCAAAACGTTCGCGGGGGACAGGCCCCCGCGCTACGTTAGGTGAATGATGGATGGACGGAGAGAAACATGAGGCCACAGAAGATATCATCAAACGCGTTGCGACATACAAAAATCGCCATTTTTCTCATGCTCATTTTGGGGAATGCCGTTGCGCAGTCTCCCGAAGATTTCTACGCGCGCGGCAGGGAAGCCGCACGCCGCGGGGAATACGCACAAGCACTTCACCATTTTCAGCAGGCAGCAGCGCGAGACACAGGTTTCGCCAAAGCGCACGCCGCACTTGGCACGGTTCACTTAAAACTCGGCGAGTTTGCTGCGGCAGAGGTGGCACTCAAACGCGCGCTGGAGATAGAGAGCCAGAACTTGCAAGCGGCGGCGAATCTCGCGCGCCTCTATACAAAAACCGAACGTGTTGACGCGGCAATCAACATCTATCAGCAGCTCATCCAACAGCACCCGGGTGCACTGCAGGTATGGCTTGGGCTCGCCTCGGCGTATCAGCAGGCATCCCGGTTTTCGGAGGCAATCAAGGCGTATCACGAGTGCCTCCGCCGTTCCCCGAAACTAGCGGAAGCGATGACGAACCTCGCCGCCTGTTACGAGGCTGTCAAGCAGCAGCAGGAGGCAATTCGCTATTACCAAGAGGCGTTAGCCTTACAACCCCAACTCCCCATGGCGAACGGCAATTTAGGGGCCATCTATCAGGAACAGGGTGAACTTGACAAGGCGCGTCCGCTGTTAGAGGCAGCACTCCGTCTCAATCCCAATTTTACTGCTGCCCGCTATCGCTTCGGTTTAATCCTCTCCAAGCAGCGCGAATTTCAGCGGGCTGCCGAGGAATACCGCGTCGTCATCGCACAGGAGGCGGCGCATGTCGGTGCCTACTACAACCTGGCTCAGGCACTCTTTCGGTTGAAGCAGGTTGAAGCGGGAAAACGCGCGATGGAAACCTATCGCCGTCTCAACGCCATCGCCCAAGAAATCGACACGCGTGAGCGCGCAACCCTCAATGAACCGAACAATCCGCAAAAGCAGTATCAGCTTGGGATAACCTATGAGAAATACGGGAAAGTTGATAAGGCAATTGCGGCGTATCAAGCAGCAAGCCGACTTGCCACGCACGATGGAAAAGATTACCGCGCCGCTGCGTTCTACAAACTCGGAAAGTTGTTCTTCCGCAAGCGCAATTTTCAAAAGGCGGAAGATGCCTATCTTGAGGCAATCGCGCTAGCACCAGCTCAGGCGGCACCGCACGCCGGTTTAGGTGCAGTCTACTATTTTCAGGAACGGTTAGACGAAGCGTTCGCGTCATACAAAATCGCGCTCGCGCATGATGCTTCGTTGGCGACAGCGCAGGCGGGGCTCGCCGCTATCCATCATCGCCGCGGTGAAACTGACGAAGCCATTGCGGCATATCAGACGGCGTTAACGCTGGATGCAGCGGCGCATTACGCGCTCAACGGATTGGCGCGGCTCTACATTCAGGAGAATGTCCAACTCCAAGAGGCGATTGCCTTTGCCGAAAAAGCGTTCCGATTGGCACCGGCACCGCAATATTTGCAGACGTTGGCGTTGGCGTATGCTCAAGCAGGTGAGCATCAAAAGGCACTGAAGGCAATCCGTGCGGCGATTCAGAAGGCACCGCACGATGAGACGTTTCGCCAAACTTTAGTTGAGATTGAGGCAAAGGTGGAGCGAAACCAGCAGAAAAATTAACAGGATAGACGCAAACGCACATCCTTCTCCACCGGTAGGCGCGGTTTGCAATCGCTACTATAGGATGCCTTTTGCGTTAAAAAAGACTTGCCTTTTCATTTGAAATATCGTATAATCTATTGTAGGGCATCGTGAATGTTGAGATGAGATAAACAACGGAGGTATCCTCATGGAAAATCAAGAATTCCAGCAGCATGTCCTCAAATGGATGGAACGCATGGAAGAACGTCAACGCGCGTTTGAAGAACGCGTTGACAGGCGGCTCGGTTCGCTGGAGCAAGACGTGAGTTGGATCAGAGGCAAATTGGAGGGACGCTCCGAGTTGTCTGCAATGCTCCGCGCGAATATCGCAATCGGCATCAGCATCATCGTTGGCATCGGGAGTTTGTTGATAAACCTCTGGAGAAGATAGCCACTCATGCTCCGTCTCTTTGCAACGCCATTGTTCCTATTGTTGACACTCCCTGTCTCCTCAAGTGCCGAACTGCAATTCACCGATGTGACGCACGAGGCTGGCATCCACTGGACGCACATCGATGGACGCAGCGGGCAAAAATACTTCATGGAGACACTGGGCTCTGGTGCCGCTTTTTTGGATTACGATGCAGATGGAGACGCGGATTTATATCTTGTCAACGGCGCGCCGCTCCCCGGCTACAACGCAGCTGTCAGGCAGAATGCTAGCCCAACGATAACGACGGATTTCTATAGCCGCCCAACAAATTCCCTCTTCCGTAACAACGGCGACGGCACCTTTACCGATGTCACCGAGGATGCCGGTGTCGGCGATACCGGTTATGGACATGGATGTGCGGTGGGGGATTACGATAACGATGGATACCCAGATGTTTACGTCACCAACTACGGTGCGAATCGGCTCTATCGGAATAATGGCGATGGAACGTTCAGCGATGTCACGGAAAAAGCAGGGGTTGCCGAACCGAGGTGGAGCACCAGCTGCGCCTTTGGCGACTACGATAGCGATGGGCACCTCGATCTTTACGTCGTCAACTACATCGTCTTTAGCCTTGAGGAGAACCCGTGGTGCGGGTTGAAAGAGAAAGGCATCCGTGCTTACTGCGAGCCCAATAACTTCCCTGCGCAATCGGATACGCTCTTCCGCAATAACGGCGATGGCACGTTCACAGACGTGACGAAGCCCGCTGGCATTTACAACACTACTGGCAAAGGGCTCGGCGTTGTGTGGGGAGACTACAATAACGATGGCGCGCCCGATATCTACGTCGCCAACGACTCTACCGAAAACCTCTTTTATCGCAATAACGGCGATGGCACGTTTGAAGAAGTTGGGTTTATGCTCGGCGTAGCACTCAGCGAAAACGGTGCCGCTGAAAACGGCATGGGCACCACGTTCGGCGATTGGAACAATGATGGATGGTTGGATCTGGCCGTCACCAACTATGCCGAACAGACAAATACACTCTACCACAACGATGGCGACGGCTTCTTCACGGATGCAACGGCTACGACTAAGACAGCACAGATTACCTATCCCTATCTCGGCTGGGCAACGGCGTTTATTGATTACGATAACGATGGCTATCGCGACATTTTTGTCGCCAACGGGCATCTGCACGAAAATCTGGCGGAATTGGGACAAGAAGGGACATACGGACAGCGCAACCTGCTCTTCCAAAATCAGCGCGATGGCACGTTTGCCGAAGTCGCTGAATCGCTTGGAGAAGCGATGAGACTCGCCGATGTTAGCCGCGGGGCAACGTTCGCCGATTATGATGTAGATGGTGACATTGATATCTTCGTCACCAATGTTAATGCGCCGCCTCGCCTGTTGCGAAACGATGGCGGCAACCGAAAGAACTGGTTGCAAATCCGGCTGCCGGCGAATGCAATCGGCGCGCGAGTCAAAGTAACGACAGGGAATATCACCCAAACGCAAGAAACGCGGAGCGGCGATGGCTACCTCTCACAACGAGAACTTAAACTCCATTTCGGGCTCGGCACGTATACAGCCGTGGACAGCGTTGAAGTGCGTTGGCAAAGCGGCGCGAAACAGAGCCTCTCAGACGTGCCTGTCAATAATGTGATTGTGCTTGAAGAGAACCGGTAGGCGCGCTTCGGAGGCGTGCGGCTGCTTTCCCTGCAGTTCGTAGGGCGAGGGCCTGTCCCTCGCAAGTCGCGGGAAGAGGAATCAGCGGCGTGCGGCTGCTTTCCCTGCAGTTCGTAGGGCGAGGGCCTGTCCCTCGCAAGTCGCAGGAAGAGGAATCAGCGGCGTGCAGTTGCTTTCCCTGCAGTTCGTAGGGCGAGGGCCTGTCCCTCGCAATGTCGCAGAGAGAGGGAAACGAACGTGAACCACATCGAACGTCATTATTGGAAAGCAGTGACGTTTCTGGTAATACTCATTTTGGCAGGAAGCGGGTTTTGGGGCTTGCGGCGGTTTCATCCGACGCTGTTCCTCGGCAAACCCCATCTCGTCGCCACGCCAGAAACAGAACAGCATCGGGTTCAGGAGAATGCGCCTACCGAGGAGAGTCGCGCGAAACCGTCTCTGCTTCTCAATATTAACACTGCCACTGCCGAAGAACTTGAGACGCTGCCCAAAATCGGGCCGCAGATGGCACAACGGATTATCGATTATCGCAAAGCACACGGCGGATTTGCCTCCGTGGATGCCCTTCAAAACGTCAAAGGCATCGGCAAGAAGACGTTGGAGAAGTTGCGTCCTTTCATTGACGTGGAATGATTGCCCCGTTTTCTGTGAAAATGCGATGCACTGGCACATCCCACGATTGCGGGAAAGTATCCGCAACCAACTGCGTCTGATAAGCGAGGCCTACCCGAACGGCATTCGGACACTGCGGGAGAAACCTGTCGTAGAACCCCATGCCGTAGCCGAGCCGATAGCCACCAGAATCAAAAGCGATACCGGGAACGAAGATGAGCCGCAGCTGCACCGGTGAAACCATCGGGCAAGTCTCCTTAGGTTCTAATATACCGTAGCGGTGACGAACCAGCTCTGTCTCCGCATCCAAGATTTGCCGCGGGATGAGCCGCCTGTCTCGCATATCAACAACCGGCGCGCAGACCTGGGTTCCCGCACGAAGCAGGTTCTCAAGCAAACCCATAGTTTCAACTTCACTTCGCATACTCAGATACAGCATCACTGGCTCAGGCCCGAGTTCGCCTTGCATCCAGTCAACGCAGTGGGCGACAATCCGCTGGCTCAGCGTTGCACGCAGCTCTGGCGGCAGCTGTTCTCGGCGTTGAAGCGTTTCGGCTCGAAGACTGTCCCGTTTTTGCGCAATCGTCACTTTTGATACCGCACTTTCCCGCAGACTTCCACGGTATCCACGATTGCCATAATCACCGCGTCCACCGGCTTATTACTTGTCACGCGCGTTTGCCGGGCTGAACTGCCCGTCGCCACGAGGACAATCTCCCCGATGCCCGCGCCCACAGCATCCACCGCAACGGTATACTTCCGTTCCAATTCGCCATCTAAATTCACGTCTTGGACAATCATCAACTTGCTGCCGACGAGTTTTTCGTCTTTCTGCGTCGCGACGACTGTCCCGGTAACTTTTCCAAGTATCATCAAAAAAATCCTTTCTTTACGACAGACGCAGCACTAACCCCGCAGACGCGGTTTGCAACCTGTTGCGCCTGAAGAGAAAGTAAAAGCGTCCCCCCGCGTAAGTTTTCTACCTTATCTCACACGTGCGCGGTTGAAAACCGCGCCTACCGGTGGGGAAGGATAGAATTTGCGTCTCTCTTGTTTTGTTTTGACTTGCCCAGAGCTCTCCGAGATACTTTATGAGCATATGCGCGTCAATCAACGAAATCCTGTCTCCCGATGTCGTCAAGTTGTCTCGGCTCTTGTGTCATGATGATGTCGCGCGCAAACTGGGCGGCGGCTCTTTCCAGGAATACTTTAAATATACCAGAAAATCTCTGAATTGTCAATCTTTTTCCAAAATCGGGACAGCGATGCCCTCTACCGAAATAACCGGTTTATTCGCTGAGGCTTCTCCGCGCTCAACCAGTTCGAGATTGCCTGAAAAGTTGACAATTTCCTTCTTTTGTGTTAAACTATTTCTGTAGCGAAAATCAACCCCGTTCTCTTTGGAGGCAAATTTGAACCAGCACCAAGCAGACGTAGTCATCATCGGCGGCGGCATCATCGGCTGTGCCATTGCCTACAATCTCGCCAAACGAGACGTAAGCACCCTGGTCATCGACAAAGCGGCGCGCGTCGGCACGGAGGCATCCTGGGCAGGCGCGGGAATCCTCACCTCGCACGCCTCAACGCATGAACCGTATCCGACGCTGTGCCGCGCCAGCCTCGCGCTCTATCCCGCACTCGCCGACGAACTCAAAGCGGCGACACAAATAGATATTGAGTTCATCCGAGCTGGCACTCTGTCGGTTATTTTCAATCCCGATGAAGCCGCGGGACTCATCGGCTTAGCCGAACGGCGAGTGAGCCGCGGGTTTTCTGCCGAGGTATTGACGGCCGAAGAAGCATTGCGCTTGGAACCGGCACTTTCACCCGCAATCAAAGGCGCGGTGCTATTTCCTGAAGATGCACAGGTGCGCAATCCCAAACTCGTCACGGCGTTCTCGAAAGGCGCGGCGCAACTTGGAACACAGTTCAAACTCGGCAACCCTATCGCTGGATTCATCCGAGAGAACGGGCGCGTCGTCGCTACCGTCGTCAATGGCGAACGCATTTATGCAGATACGTTTGTGATTGCCGCCGGGTGTTGGGCCGGGACTCTGACTGGGATGCTCGGCTGCCCTATCCCTATTGTGCCAGCGAAGGGACAGATAGTCCTCGTGGAGGCGATGCCGCCGCGCTTCCAGCACATGATTGACGGCCTTGGCGTTTACCTCGTCCCGCGCGCAGATGGAAAACTTCTCATTGGCGCGACGGTTGAAGTTGTTGGTTACGATAAAAGCACGACGGTGGACGGCGTTAAGCAGATGATTGATGCCGGCATTGGCATTTCCCCCTCGCTCGCGCAAAGCACCTTCGTGCAGACATGGGCAGGATTGCGTCCGTACGCAAAAAAGGGGCCGCTTCTCGGTTATCTGCCGGAACATGAGAACGTCGTGTTGGCATCGGGCCACTTCAAAAACGGCATCCTCCTCGCACCGATTACGGGGAAACTCATCGCGGAATTGTTGACAGACAGGGAGACATCGCTGTCCTTGGAGCCGTTTCAGCCACAAATCTGGCAAGACGAAAACGGCGCGGTTTAAAAAAACGACATTTTTTCATTTTAAATGAATTTTTTCAAAACGAGTGGGTTAAAGATTTAAGTGTATTTTTATTTTAAACCGAACCGAACGGCGCGATACATGCAACTATCGCGCGCAGGAACTCACTGACTAAAAAGGAGGCTAAAAATGCGTCAGAATATGGAATTTTTAACGGAGGCACTACCGCCGCAGGCAGATGTGCAGGAATGCCGCGCCGCATCGGAAGATGCACGGGCGCGCCTTATTGGGACAGAAACTCGCTTAAGGCAACGCGATACATCGCAGCCCCTTCGGAAACCACGAAGAAGGCACCGAACCGGGAGCGAACAAGCGGGCACCCACCACAACCACAACGAAAGAAAGGAGGTAGGTTGGCTCGCCTTCGCTTGAACGCTCCTCCCCGAGGAAACAAGCATGCAGCAAACTGACGAACAGTTGATGCTCGCTGCCAAAGAAGGCGACAGCGACGCATTTGAAATTTTGACCGGACGGCACTATTCCCAAACCTTAAACTTTATCTACCGGTTTGTCAAAGACTGGACGCTCGCGGAAGACCTTTGTCAAGAAACGTTTATACGGCTCTGGCGCAGTGTGCCAACCTATCGGCCACTCGCTAAATTCCGAACGTTTCTCTATCACATCGCCAAAAACGTCTGCTTGAAGCAGCTGGCGAAAGAACAGCGGACACCGCACTTTGAATCGTTGGACGCAGCCTTCGATGAAGACGATGAGGACGACTGCCGCCCCATCGCGACGGCTATTGCAGATACGCACTACTCCCCGGAGACAATCGTCATTGCCCGGGAGACGCGCGCGACTATTCACGCTGCAATCAACAAACTGTCAAAAGAGCAACAAGAGGTGTTTCAACTCACCGAACTGGAGGGGTTGTCTTATCAAGAAGTCGCGGACATTGTGCAATGCCCCATCGGCACCGTGGCATCGCGCAAAAACGCCGCGATCCGGCAACTCCGCAAGATGTTGGCACCTTACCGCGCAAACGAGGTATAGTTTGCGCGAAGACTCCCGCTGTGTCCCACCGGACACGCGGGCCCTCGCATCCGTTTGGCACCTCGGCGCATCGCGCCGGGGTGCCTTTTTTATGGATTATTTTGTGCAAATCTGATATGGTATTCATAATCATTCAATTCCCGATAAATCCGAAACCTGAGTTGGAGAAGACATATCATGAACAAAATCCGAATCGCCTTCATCGGCTGCGGCGGGATGTCAACGCAACTGCAGCAGTGCATTCCGATGGTGCCCGAATTTGAATTTGTCGCTACCTGCGATATTGTGGAAGGGAAGGCACTGGCAAACGCCCGAAAATTCGGCGCGCTCCGTCATTACACCGACTACGACGCGATGCTCAAAAATGAAGTGCTAGACGCTATCGCCATTATCGGCCGCCCGGAGGATAAACTGCATCGCGACATCGGCATTGAGTGCCTGCGGCGCGGCTATCATATTTACACCGAGAAACCGCCTGCGACTACCCCGGAAGGCGCGAAGATGCTAGTAGATGCCTCTAACGAGAGCGGCAAAACAGGGATGGTAGGCACGATGTGGCGACACGCGCCCGCGCATCAGATTGCCAAGCAACTGATGACAGAAGCGGAATTCGGAACGCCGTGCCAATATCACACCCGATACCTCGCGCCGAGCCCGCGCTTGAACGAGCCCGGGACACCTTTCGCATGGCCCTTCATGCTGGACCAGGGTATCCACCCCACCGACTGCATGCGGTTCTTTATGGGACAAGTCAGCGCAGTGTTCGCAATGGCAGACATTGACGAAACCACCGGCACCGTCTCACTCTCTGTCACGTTGCGCTACGAAAACGGCGGCACCGGCACGATGACACTCGGTACCGGCCCGGTTTTAGAAGCGATGGTTTTCGTGAAAGGCACAGGTAACCAGGCGATT
>PYJE01000002.1:24478-27437 GCA_003635305.1 Candidatus Poribacteria bacterium
ATATGGTATTCATAATCATTCAATTCCCGATAAATCCGAAACCTGAGTTGGAGAAGACATATCATGAACAAAATCCGAATCGCCTTCATCGGCTGCGGCGGGATGTCAACGCAACTGCAGCAGTGCATCCCGATGGTGCCCGAATTTGAATTTGTCGCTACCTGCGACATCGTGGAAGGGAAGGCACTGGCAAACGCCCGAAAATTCGGCGCGCTCCGTCATTACACCGACTACGACGCGATGCTCAAAAATGAAGTGCTAGACGCTATCGCCATTATCGGCCGTCCAGAGGATAAACTGCATCGCGACATCGGCATTGAGTGCCTGCATCGCGGCTACCATATTTACACCGAGAAACCGCCTGCGACTACCCCTGAAGGCGCGAAGATGCTAGTAGATGCCTCTAACGAGAGCGGCAAAACAGGGATGGTAGGCACGATGTGGCGACACGCGCCCGCACATCAGATTGCCAAGCAGCTGATGGCAGAAGCGGAATTCGGAACGCCGTGCCAATATCACACCCGATACCTCGCGCCGAGCCCGCGCCTGAACGAGCCCGGGGCACCTTTCGCATGGCCCTTCATGCTGGACCAGGGTATCCACCCCACCGACTGCATGCGGTTCTTTATGGGACAAGTCAGCGCAGTGTTCGCAATGGGATATATTGACGAAGCCACCGGCACCGTCTCACTCTCTGTCACGTTGCGCTACGAAAACGGCGGAACCGGCACGATGACACTCGGTACCGGCCCGGTTTTAGAAGCGATGGTTTTCGTGAAAGGCACAGGTAACCAGGCGATTCAGGTGTTTGAGACGCGCAAGCTGCGCCGCTATCGCACACCGACATGGCTCGGCACCGGCGGCGGATATGCCGATACCCCTACCGAAGAATGGACTCTCAACACTGCATACCACGGTATTGGCAGGCCCGGGTATCTGGAGGAGATGCAGCACTGGGCGAAAGCGTTGCAAGAGGAGACTCAACCGCACGCCAGCCTTGAAGATGCGTATCAGAACATGCGCGTTTTAAAGGCAATCAGCGATAGCATCGAGACAGGAGAAGTCGTTCAATTATGATATGGGCACCTCGCGTCAACCCAACCAAAATCCGCAGGCTTTACCGCACGGCACGGTTAGGCATCTACGATGACGACTTGCTGCAAAGCGTCGGATGGGAACTCTACGCGCGCTGCGCCGACATTGCGATGGTAGCCGATGTGTTCCCTGAAGGAAGCGTGCCGTGTCCACAGTGCCGAACCAAAGTGAAACGGCAAATCAACGCGCTTTTTCGCAAAAGCGTCGGAAACCCGCACGACAGTTGGTTTCACTGTCCGCACTGTGCCAAACGGCTGTTATGGCAAGATTGCCGTGATGCGCTGCGTGAAACGCCGCGGTGCTTTGATTGCGGTTCGGTGCTGCAGGAAAAGGCAGCGCGGTTACAAACCGCGCCTACCGAGGAGAGGGCCGTAGGCGCGGTTTCCAACAAGGAGCGGGGCGTAGGCGCGCTTTCCAAACGCGCATATCGCGCACACCACGAACTCCACTGCGCCTGCGGAAAGACATGGACTTGGGAGACATACCGCCGTTCAATCAGAACTCGCGTGCGATTACCGTGCCCGCACTGCCATTGCGTTATCCGCAGACCGGATGCCGCCGGTTCTCGCAAGGGAGCGCGCTTGCAAAGCGCGCCTACCGGGGGGAGGAAGAAAACACGCGGACAAAGCGCGCCTACCGGGGAGAGGAAGAAAGCGCACGGACAAAGCACGCCTACCGGGGAAAGGAAGGAAGCGCGCGGACAAAACATGCCTATCGGAGAGAGGAAGGGAGCACGCTTGAAAAGCGCGCCTACTGGGGAGAGGAAGGCGGCGCGCGGACAAAGCGCGCCTACCGGAGGGATAGACGAGCTGCGCTGTCCAAAATGCAACGAAGTCGCGAGGCATACGACGGGGTATCTCCACTGCACCGCGTGCGGCTACAAACGCCGCTGGCGCGACTACCGTAAAAGCCTCAAAAAACGCGATGAAACACTGCAGTGCAAGGCGTGTGGACATACCTTCAGATGGCAGGCGTGGCGGAAAAGCGCGCGTTCCTTGAGAACCGGCAATCCCCAACCGGCGCGCGAATTCGTCAATAAATGGCCCAAATGCCGCACGCCGCAGGCACGCATGATTCAAATTGATACTCTCCTGCAGGCATTACACGGCCGTGGCGCGTTGGCTCCCCTCTTCCTTGATGGCAATGAGGAGCGCATCCGCCAAATGCTCGACGAACTCGCCGCGCAGCTTTAAGACGTTTTCGCAGCTATGACACCTGGGACAGAGTTGAAAACTGGAGAAGACTTCCGTAAATTCGTGATTTCTCCGGTAAGGGCAGATGCCGTTTATCAACAAATACACCACGGTTGCAATGCTAAGGGGCGAACCTCTAACCTTTGAGGGTAACGAGGCGATAGAGTATATCAGAGCCATGAGTGTGCTTTGGCCCTCAGAAGAGAATGTGAAGGTTTACCGAGAAATCGAGGAAAACATTCAAAACGGGGGGCATGCCACCGGCAGTCAGGAGTGGAATTTCGTAGAATAGAGTAGGGGGATGCATGGCAGTAGGAGAGCCCTCCTGCGTCTCGATGCTTTCTGTGAGCCCGACGCTGGCGAGGGACAGGCCCTCGCCCTACGGTATATTAAGGTCCTACGGACCTTCGCTCCGTGTGACAGCTGAGCGTCTATAGACATTCAGGTCCTACGGACCTGAAGCCGAAGCAGGATTTTCAGGATTTTCAAGATTCAGCAGGATTTTCAAGATATCCAAGATTCACAGGATTTTTTTGTCGCCGTCCGAGCAGGATTAGGCGATCCTGCTCTACAGAGTGGGGGGATGCATGACGGCCCCTGTAGTTCGCGATCGTCTGAAGGTCTGGCACAAGTGCCAAACGTTCGCGAACATGTCAGAATCCGGAGATCTG
>PYJE01000002.1:27457-30065 GCA_003635305.1 Candidatus Poribacteria bacterium
TCGTCAATAAATGGCCCAAATGCCGCACGCCGCAGGCACGCATGATTCAAATTGATACTCTCCTGCAGGCATTACACGGCCGTGGCGCGTTGGCTCCCCTCTTCCTTGATGGAAATGAGGAGCGTATCCGCCAAATGCTTGACGAACTCGCCGCGCAGCTTTAAGACGTTTTCGCGGCTATGACACCTTTGACAGCGTTGAAAAGTGGAGAAGACTTCCGTAAATTCGCGATTTCTCCGGTAAGGGCAGATGTCGTTTATCAACAAATACACCACGGTTGCAATGCTAAGGGGCGAACCTCTAACTTTTGAGAGTAACGAGGCGATAGAGTATATCAGAGCCATGAGTGTGCTTTGGCCCTCAGAAGAGAATGTGAAGGTTTACCGAGAAATCGAGGAAAACATTCAAAACGGGGGCATGCCACCGGCAGTCAGGAGTGGAATTTCGTAGAATAGAGTAGGGGGATGCATGGCAGTAGGAGAGCCCTCCCGCGTCTCGATGCTTTCGGTGAGAACGACGCTGGCGAGGGACAGGCCCTCGCCCTACGGTGAGGAAGGAGCACCACCGCCAGACCTAACGTGGCGCGGTGTCTATAGACATTAAGGTCCTACGGACCTGAAGCCGAAGCAGGATTTTCAGGATTTTCAAGATTCAGCAGGATTTTCAAGATATCCAAGATTCACAGGATTTTTTGTCGCCGTCCGAGCAGGATCGGGCGATCCTGCTCTACAGAGTGGGGGGATGCATGGCGGCCCCTGTAGTTCGCGATCGTCTGAAGGTCTGGCACAAGTGCCAAACGTTCGCGAACATGTCAGGATCCGGCGAACCCCCCCCCTACAAAATCCTGAAAATCTTGTAAATCTTGTAAATCCTGCTCCTGCTTTTATCTTGACAAAAACAGAAAAATAATGTATAATTAATGCAGTCATTTTTAAACCGAATTTCGCGAACGCTTTTCGATCGCTATGGCCCCCAAGACGGAATCCGCAAACTTTTTGATGAGGATGCAGAACTCACCGAACAGTTTGAAAAGCACCTCTACCACAGAGAGACTTCGCGAAATGGAGGCACCAAATGAAACGAGCGCAATGGATTTTCTTCCTATTTCTAAGTCTCGCGCCTTTTTTTGGGTTGCTCGGAGACGCAAGCTCCCTTAACACCAGAGGAACCTTCGGTTGAGGGGATGTCAAAGACAAATGTTGAAACCTACGCATTCACGGCGGCGGAATTCCACACGCACATCAACTACGCCGTTGAAAAAGCACGTTTCGGCGACGAACCTCCTGCCTGCTGGATTTACCTCTATGCAGAGAGCGACACTGTTCCCCCGCCAATACCCGAACCGATACACGCTGAAATGTTTGAGGAGCTCTTACAAATCAGGCGGCAGTTCCCAGGGAATGTTTTGGAGGATAACTTCAAAATCCTCCGACAACTCACAGCCTCTCAAATTTACAAGGCGTATCTCGCAAACACGTTTCCAAGGGACGAACCTTTTGAAACGCTGGACGAGTTTTGGAAAGTCCCGCCGCCGCCGACTGAAGATTTTCTTCGCTTGTTTGAGGGTATCCTTGAAAATCCCGCTGATGAACAGATCGCCTTCATCTATCGTGCTATGCTCGCCTATAAATGTTTTTATTCAACGGACATCACTGCCCGGAAATGTGGCGGAAGTGTGGGGCTAGGGCTGGCAAATCTGCCAGACGCTGTTGTCCAAAACAGAGAAGAGCTTCATCGCCGCAATCGCGGACAGGATAGATGGCTAATTGACTTGGGCGCGAAAAAGTATGGTGTCTTCAACGAGAGGTATCGAAATTTTGCGGAAGATGCAATTCACGCCGATAAGCGGAGAATACGGGGCTTCTTTAATGAATACGGCGTAAATGACGGACTCATCTGGCTCGCAATCCAAGAGCCCGAACTCACCGGCTTTTTTCTTTCTAACTTTAGAGATGAAGCGGTCTTTCAGGGTTGGGTAAATCCTTAGACTGCCGCGCAGCTTAACGCAATCAGGATTTGTGCTGCAGAGTCTTTTTTGCAAAAGGAGGCATCGTCCAATGCGAAAAACCGCGATTTTCATGTCAATAATAGTTGTCATAGCGGGCTGGATGCTTTACCTAGAGCATGATAAAAAGACTTTTATTGAAAGTCTGCCGCAACCACCCGAGCCGGTGAATCCGCGCGTGAACAATTCCGCCACAGCGGATTCGCCACCGGTCCAGACCGGAACCAACGCCGGCGAGACTGGAACCAACACTGGCGAAGTCTCATCTGCTGTGGAGCAGGATTCGGTTGAAGAAAACAGCGACAGCCCTGTCCAAGAGAACGAGGACATCCCGGTGAGTGATGATTGGAGAATTGATGATTCACCGCCGCGCGACGAGCCGTCCGATCTGTGGCAACAACCGGAGAGTTCGGTGGACAGAACGCCAAATTTAGAATTATCTCCAGACGAGCGAGCCAATGCGATGCAAGATTCGTATCTCGAAATGTTTGGCGATATTCCGCAAGTTTATGCTGCATCCGAGTATCAGCGAAAACTTTTCAAAAACGAGCGGATGACTATTGACGAACATATTGCTGGCGAAGAGGCCCTCTCTTACCTCTA
>PYJE01000003.1:0-826 GCA_003635305.1 Candidatus Poribacteria bacterium
AGTCGAAGTGACTGCGTAATGTCCGCCTGCACCCTCGGCGTGGCGGTGGCTGTCATCGCTACGCAGACAGCGTTCGGAAACCGTTCGCGCACCGAAACGAGTGCCCGATACTCCGTACGGAAATCGTGGCCCCACTGCGAGATACAGTGCGCCTCGTCAATTGCGATGCACGCGACATTGGATGCATCAAGCATCAGCAGGATTTCATTGCGCACGAGGGTTTCCGGCGCGACGTAAAGCAACTTAATCTCGCCGCGTTTCACCTGATGCATCGTGTCAACGTAAGCGTCATACCTCACAGTGCTGTTGAGAAAAGCGGCGGAGATACCTCTCTGTTGCAACTGCATCACCTGGTCCTGCATGAGTGAGATGAGCGGCGAGACGACGACAGTGACTCCCTCAAAGATGAGCGCGGGCAGCTGGTAGCAGAGTGACTTCCCACCGCCGGTAGGTAGCACAATCAGCGCGTCGCGTTTTTCAAGGACGTGCGCGATGAGCTCTTCTTGCAACGGCCGGAAGTCGTCGTGTCCAAAGACGTGCGTGAGATATTGTCGCGGGGTTTCAGGGGCAGGCATGTCATCCTGAGAGAGTTGAGACAGGGCGGGCCCTTCGCCCGGGGATGTCTGTCGATGCCGAGAAGTCTCTCCTACGGATTCTTCGAGGAACCAACAGGAGATTTGCGCGTGGCACCGTTCCTCATCATCGGTTCTGTCTATCGGTTTCCACCATTGTGCGAGTGAGACGCGCAAGAGGGTGCCAGCAGGGATTGTCTTAAGCGGCTCTTCAAAACCGACATAAGTGAGCGTGCATCCGCCATTCGCTGTCG
>PYJE01000003.1:876-16118 GCA_003635305.1 Candidatus Poribacteria bacterium
TGGCTGCAGCAGCGAACGTCCAGTGCGCACCGCATAACTGGGGCTCACTCCTCGGTTTCTTCCTCAGTCTCCAATTCGGGAAGACGATTCCGCATTTCCTCTACGGCGAGGTTGCAACGCTCACCAGCGATGTCGTCGATACCTCCGGCTTCGGGTTTAAGGACGGATTTTTCACGGTGCCCGAGACACCTGGCCTTGGGCTGGAATTGAACGAAGATGTCTACGCAGAACGCTACGCCGGTAAGGAAGAGTGGCAGGTAGTCTAAAAACCCTCCGTTGCCCGTAGCGCGAGGGCCTGTCCCTCGCGCTATGCCGCTCTGAACGAAACAGGAACACCGGAAACAAACCCATGTCAAAAATTCTAATCGCGATGAGCGGTGGCGTGGATAGCTCCGTCACTGCCGCCATGATGGTAGACGCGGGGCACGATGTCATCGGCATCACTATGCGCCTCGGCGCGCCGGATACAATCGAGGTTGAACCCGAACGTCCCAACTGCTGTTCGCTTGAAGGCATTGAGGACGCGCGCCGCGTCGCCACGCAACTCGGCATCCCCTTCTACGGTGTCAACTACGAGGATATCTTCCGCGAACAGATTATTGACTACTTCGTGGAAGAATACCTCGCTGGCCGGACACCGAGCCCGTGCATGGTATGCAACCGCGAATTGAAATTCGGCAAACTCCTCGCGCTCGCCGATACGCTGGAGTGCGACTTCATCGCGACAGGACATTACGCGCGAATCGAACGGCACCCGGAGACAGGACGCGCGCTGTTGCGTAAAGCACTGAATCCTGAGAAGGACCAGTCCTATTTCCTCGCCGCGCTTACACAGGAGCAACTCCGCCGCGCGATGATGCCCCTCGGCGAATACACCAAAGCACAGGTACGCGACTTGGCACGGAAGTATCAACTCCGCACCGCCGAGAAAGATGAGAGCCAAGAGCTCTGCTTTGTCGCCGATACTAACTACCGACGCTTCCTTCAGGACAGGGTGCCAGAGAGAATCGCGGGCGGCGACATTGTGGACAAAGATGGCAACGTCCTCGGAAAGCACCAAGGGGTGCCGTTTTACACGGTTGGGCAACGGCGCGGGCTCGGCATCGCCGCAGGAAAGCCGCTCTATGTGACGCAGCTCAACGTCTCGGAGAACACCGTCGTCGTTGGCGACTCGGAAGAACTCTTGGCAGACACGATGCACGTTGAGCGCATCAACCTCATCGCAATTGACAGGTTAACTGCACCGATTCGTGCCACTGTCAAGATCCGCTCCCGCGATGAGGGCGGCATCGCGACGATTTCGCCTCTCAATGACACGGAGGCAGTCGTCAAGTTTGACGAACCGCGCCGGGCAATTACGCCGGGACAAGCCACCGTCTTTTACGATGGCGACTACGTCATCGGCGGAGGTTGGATTTCTTCTTGACGCGGCATCGCAACCGGTGTTAGAATAATTCCGTTAGCATTAACCCCAACTGTTTAACGCCCCTTTTGTGAAACGGGTAAAGATTTGCGTTTGGCGCGAAGAGGATTATCAGGAATGCAAGCAACCTACACACCTGAAAGTTTCAAAGCCGAATTCAGGCCGCATTTTCAGAGATTGCTCATCGCTTGGGGTGTGCTGATAGGCGCGGTATTGCTGCTTTACCTTTACCTATGGCAATTTACACCCTTTTTTATCACCCATGGTTGGAGTTGGAACAGCAGCTGGTTTATTGCCCTCGGTTTAAATGGAGTCGGGCTCATCGCCATCGGGCTCTTTAATGCCGTGGGGATTATCGCTATCGGCACGTGTAACGCCGTTGGAATTGTTGCCATCGGCCCGTGTAATGCCGTTGGAATTGTTGCTTTCGGTGGGAACGCCATCGGGTTTATCGCCGTCGGGTTTAATACGACTGGGGTTATCACTATCGGCTGCCAAGGCAGAGGTATCTATTCGCTGTTCTATGCCGAAAAAACAGAGAGAAATGCCCGCTGGTATCAAGCCAGATACATGCTCGCACCGCACCGTCAGGATGCCGAGGCCATAGTCTTCTTTAGACGTTGGAACCTGAAGCATGTCGCGGCAGGCATTCTTCTCGTTGGATTCCTCGCCGTTTCAAGCGGTGCGGCTGCGGCAGTGCTACCCTGTTCACACTGCGGCGAAGTTGTCTTAACGTTGAACAAACAGAACCTTTTTGGGAAACACCTGATTTATTGTCCCAAGGCAGACCGGTAGGAGGCACCTCCCGGTCTTGATTTCCCGGTAGGCGCGCTTTCAAAGCCGCCTGTCAACTACAATATGCAATATCTATTTGAAAATACCCAGCTACCGAACCGCACCCTCATCCGCGGCGATAACTTGGAAGAGATGCGCAAAATCCCAGACAATGTAGTGGCTCTTATCGCGACAGACCCGCCCTTCAACTCCAAGCGCAACTATTTCGTCCCTTACCGCGACGAACACGGCAAGGCACCCGATACACTCGTTAAGGCGTTCACCGATACGTGGAAATGGGGAGACGCTGCAGAAGCCGCGTGCGAGGAACTCATCTGCGAAGTCGGCGGCGCAATAGGCGAGACAATTGAGGGGTTGCAAAACTTCTTAAAGCAAACCCCGATGATGGCGTATTTGGCGATGATGGGCATTCGTCTGGTGGAGATGCATCGTATTCTCAAACCGACTGGTTCGATTTATCTTCACTGCGATGCGGCCGCGAACCACTATCTGAAAATCTTGATGGATGCGGTATTTGGCCCCAACAATTTCAAAAACGAGATAGTGTGGTGCTATGATTCCAGCGGCCGGTCGAGAAACACCTTTTCCAAAAAGCACGATGTGATTTACTTCTATGCGAAATCCGCGGTGTGCAATTTCAACGGGTATCGCGTCCCACATTCTGCGGAAGAGTTGGAGCGCGATTACCGCTATTATGATGAATCTGGGCGGCGTTATCGCACCTCGCGGGCGGGCGGAAAAGTTTATCGCTATTACGCCGATGAAGGCAAAATGGCGAACGATTGGTGGGTGCTTCCGACCCTGAATAGCACCGATGCTGAACGCGCCGGTTACCCGACGCAGAAGCCTATTGCACTCTATAAACGCATCATCGAAGCCTCCAGTAACGAGGGAGATCTGGTGCTCGATCCCTTTTGCGGCTGCGGCACGACACTCCTCGCCGCCGAGGGACTCAACCGTCAGTGGCTCGGAATTGACTTGACTTATCTCGCTGTGGAAACGTTCACACTGCGGGTGGAAAAGTTGTTTCCGCACATCAAAGACAGCGTCACGATTATCGCAACGGCGAAAAACATCAACACTGCACTTCAACATCAGGACAGGGAGAACCCGCCTACCGATGTGTATGAAAAGGAAACTTCTGTGCATCCTTGGCCCCACAGCAATCGGCAAAACGGAGATAGCGATTGAGGTGGCGCAACGTCTCAACGCCGAAATTGTCTCTGTCGATTCTCGGCAGATTTACCGGGAGATGGACATCGGCACAGCGAAGCCGACCTGGGAAGAGCAACAGCAGGCGCGACATCACTTGATTGACTGCGTAGACATCGCGCAACCGTTTTCTGTCGCGGCGTATCAGAATCTGGCGGATGCCGCGATAAGGGACATCCAAAACCGAGACAAGCGAGTAATGCTGGTGGGTGGTGCCGGGCTCTATTTTCGCGCGATAGTCGATGGGTTATTTGAAGGACCGGGGGCGGACGCGGCGATTCGGAAGCGGCTCCACCAAGAAGCAGCCCAGCAAGGTGTAGAGGCTCTGCACACTCGTCTCTGCGCCTGCGATGCCGCATCTGCCGAACGCATTCATCCAAACAATCTGGTGAAAGTCATCCGCGCGCTAGAGGTTTATGAACTCACCGGCACGCCGATCTCGCAATTGCAACAGCAGTGGAATAACAAACCCAGGTATCCGTTCATCGCCTTCGGTTTGTCCATGCCGCGAGAGATACTCTATCGGCGGATTGAACAGCGAGTCGATGCGATGCTTGCCGATGGATTGATCGGAGAGGTGAAAGGATTGCTCAAGCGAGGCCATTCTCGAAATTCCATCGCACTCCAAAGCTTCGGTTACAAAGAACTCATTGCGTATCTGGATGGGAACTGCACGTTGGACGAGGCGATAGAGCAGTTGAAGCAGAACACGCGCCGCTTTGCCAAACGGCAACTGACATGGTTCCGGGGAGATATTCGTATTACGTGGCTCGAGAGGGAGTCAAGAGAGCAAGTTGTTGCGGCACTTTCGTCTTGTATCCCATAGGTAGCGAGAAAAAACCTGTCCCTCGCCGCGTCCTCTCATTCCAATCATTCCAACGCCCGTAGAGCGAGGGCCCGTCCCTCGCCGTGCCCTAGCATAGACAACGTTATGAATAAACTTTACTGCGATGGTCGATCCGGTGGATGGTAATTTCCCTGGTTCCCTTATTGAAGGAATAGACTGCGCGGTAATCTTGCACCCTCAAGCGGAACCTGCCTCTGTCTTTGCCCCTCAATGCCTCGTGACGATGCGTGTCGCAAGTGGTGCATAACCGGTCTAATTCGCTGAAAATTCGCTTGCGGATGGTGGCATCTAACCGCCGCAACCGCCTTCGAGCACGTGCCTCAAACTCTAATGTATACATTTCAACGAGTACCCAAACTCTTCAGCGACTTCTTCAAACGGGATGAGTTTCGCTGTTCCGGCCTTAACAGCTGCCATCTCCCGATCGATTTCGGCTTCAACCTCTGGATTTAACTCAAACCCATCGTCCGGATCATAGTGGTATCCCTCCAAAGCGAGCTCCAGCAATTCATAAGCAACAAAGAACTCCCGAAACGCCAACTCCAATTGCTCGCGCGAAGCAACCCCACTCAGCAACTCCACAACCTTTTCGCGCACCGAAAAGAGCTCCTGCATCACCAACTGCCGCACCAGCGCGCGGAAAGCCGCCACCGGCAACGCGGCTATCGCCTGCGCAGGCTTTGCATCACTAGGAAGATAGCAGCCCATCCGTCTATAGCGGCGTTCCTCCCGCGTCGTCGTCCGACGCGCAAGAATATAGCCACGGTGCCGCGCCAATCTTTTCGCAAGCGGCGTGTGAGGCGCGAGACCCGCCAGCGGGTCTGCCTCGTATTCATCCAGCCAAAACGCGACGCTTTCATAGCCGCAGAAAAACTCGCGGAACGCCGTCGCGAGCGGCGATTCAGGTATCGGCACGCCCCCTATCGGCCGCAACAACGCACCCGGTTCGGTTTCAAAGGCAGCTCGGTTAACGGTAGACTCATCGTAGACAGCAGAACGCGGATCCCGCAGCAACTCAAGCAACCGCTCGCGCGAATCATAAAAGGCTTCCTCTTCGGTGACTCGCTGGAGCAGGGAGCGTAATTCGTCTCTTGACATGTCACTCAGTTTTTTCATCTGGTCCTCCATTCAGGGTGAAAGCTGCAAGTGGCGGGTGCCGCCTGTCAAGCCGAATGTCTGACAGCACCCCAAGGCACGCACACATCTGATGTCTATGAATAGACTTTGCTGCGGTGTGCCACTCGGTGGACGACAACTACTCGGGCTTGCTTATCAAAAGCATAGACTGCGCGATAATTCCCTACCTGCAACTTGAACCGTCCCCGGTCTCTCCCTTTCAGAGCGATGTGCCGCCGCGTCTTGAAATTCGCACATAACTCATTCAGTTTTTCAAGGACTTGTTTTCGGATCGTCGCATCCAAACGCTTTAATTGCGTTTTCGCGGGGCTCCTGAGCTCTAGCGTGTACATTGCAAGGTAACCCCGAATTCTTCTGCTACTGCCTCCAGAGAAATCAGTTCGGCAGTTCCGGCTTCAACCTCCGCGACACTCTGGTTGAGCTCGGCGAGGAACTCAGGCCGGACCTCTAGGCCCTCGTCCGGATCATAATGGTATCCTTCCAAGGCGAGTTCCAGCAGTTCATAAGCGACGAAGAACTCCCGAAACGCCAGGTCTAACTGCTGATAGGATGGCTGCTGCTTGAGCAGGGCGACGAGTCGCTCGCGCACGACGAATAACTCTTGGATGACAAGGGAACGCAACAGCGTCCGAAATTCCGCCGCCGGCAACTCGGCGATTCTCACCTCTTGTAGGCACGGTTCCGTGCCGTTTGTGTTAAACATCGGCATGTCTTCCAGCGGCAAACCCATCCGTTTGAACATTCGTTCGTCCAACGTCGTTTTCCGCGTGGCAAGGATATAGTTCCGGTAGCGCGCGAGTTTTTTCGTCAGCGGCGCGTGCGGTTCCAATCCGTAGAGCGGATCCTCTTCGTATCCCTCCAGCCACAAGGCAAGTTGGGTGTATTCACAGTAAAATTCTCGGAATCCTGCCACCAACTCTGCCTCGTTTTCCGCTGAAGGTGGCTCGCAGAGCAATACAAGAAGGTGTTCGCGTGCGTCAAAGAGTTTCTCCGCCACGAGTTTCTGGAGCAGGGAGCGTAATTCGTTTCTTGACATGTCACTCAGTTTTTTCATCTTTTCCTCCGTCGATGTTGAAATGTTAACCAAAGTATACCCTATTCCGCTGCGAATGTCAACCGCATTTCCACCGAGAATCCCAAAAACGGCTCTTCGCTTCGGAGCACTGCCCATCCCTTTTCTGTCAAGCGCAGACTGCCGTGCCGTGAGTCTCTCACCAACAGTTTATGTTGGATAAACTGTTGCATGAGGTAAGTCCACTGGGCTGCGCTATACTCCGTGCCAATACCGTAGGTAGAGAGCTCATCGTGCCGATTTTCAAGCACCTTTTTCGCTTTTGAACCGCGTAGCACACTGATAATATGCGCACCGCCGAACATTTGCCCAGTCCGATAAACACACGAGAGGAACTTCTGCGCTGGCTCTGTCAGATCGATGCGTTCTTCCTGCGCTTGGCGGCAATTGTCGCACATGCCGCAATTCGCTTGTTCAGACCGTTCTCCGAAATAGGCTAACAACGCCTTGCGGCGGCACTCCAGCGAAGTCGCCCAGTCGACAAGCGTATTCAACCGCTCTATCCGTCCTTTACGTTCACTCGGCGCGCCTTCGTCAATGAAATGGTGAATGGTGTCCACATCGCCATAACTGAATAGCAGCAGACACTCCGCACGTTGCCCATCGCGTCCAGCACGGCCGATTTCCTGATAGTAAGATTCCGGCTCCTTCGGCAAACCTGCGTGGAGGACGAAGCGGACATCCGGCTTATCAATACCCATGCCGAAGGCAATCGTCGCGACGATAATCCGAGTATCACCGTTGATAAAAGCATCTTGATGTTGCTTGCGGGTTTCACCACCCAGGTCTGCGTGATAAGGGAGTGCCTGAATCCCATAGGTGCCGAGATTGTGGCACAGGGACTCGACCTGGTTCTTCGTCTGGCAGTAAATAATGCCCGATTCGCCGTGGTGGGCATTGAGAAACGCAAGCGTCTGCCGAAGCAACTCTACCTTCGGTTCCACGGTGATGAAGAGATTCGGCCGGTCGAAACTTGCAATGAATTGGTTCTCCGCTTGCAGTTGGAGCGACTGCGTAATGTCCGCCTGCACCCGCGGCGTGGCGGTGGCTGTCATCGCTACGCAGACAGCATTCGGAAACCGTTCGCGCACCGAAACGAGTGCCCGATACTCCGGACGGAAATCGTGGCCCCACTGCGAGATACAGTGCGCCTCGTCAATTGCGATGCACGCGACATTGGATGCATCAAGCATCAGCAGGATTTCATTGCGCACGAGGGTTTCCGGCGCGACGTAAAGCAACTTAATCTCGCCGCGTTTCACCTGATGCATCGTGTCAACGTAAGCGTCATACCTCACAGTGCTGTTGAGAAAAGCGGCAGAGATACCTCTCTGTTGCAACTGCATCACCTGGTCCTGCATGAGTGAGATGAGCGGCGAAACGACGACAGTGACTCCCTCAAAGATGAGCGCGGGCAGTTGGTAGCAGAGTGATTTGCCGCCGCCGGTAGGGAGCACAATCAGCGCATCGCGTTTTTCAAGGACGTGCGCGATGAGTTCCTCTTGCAACGGCCGGAAGTCGTCGTGTCCGAAGACGTGCGTGAGATATTGGCGCGGGGTTTCAGGAACAGGCATGTCATCCTGAGAGAGTTGAGACAGGGCGGGCCCTTCTCCCGGGGATTTCTGTCGATACCGGGAAGTCTCTCCTACGGATTCTTCAAGGAACCAACCGGAGATTTGCGCGTGGCACCGTTCCTCATCATCGGTTCTGTCTATCGGTTTCCACCATTGTGCGAGTGAGACGCGCAGGAGAGTGCCAGCAGGGATTGTCTCAAGAGGTTCTTCAAAACCGACATAGGTGAGCGTGCATCCGCCATTTGCTGTCGGGTAACGATACCGGACACGCCGCCCATCCGTATCACGCATGAGCTCTTCATCTGGCCGCCAAAACGTTGTGCTATAAGGTGGCACGCCGCTCCTCTCGGCGATGTAAAGCGCGCCGCTGCCTGATGTCTGTAAGAGTCCTTCGTAGAGCTCGGGCGGGTGTCCGCTTTTCGGCGGCATGAGCAGTTCAATCGCGCTTTCCAATGCTGTCACGGTGTGGAGGTGCCGCTTTTCACACACGACGATGTCTTCGTGATGCGGCGGAATGATGGAGGGCGCGGGTTTAGCGGAAATCTCCCAGATTGCGCCTATCTCATATTCCCGATTTGCGCCATCGTGCACATCGGCGTTGAAGGGGATGAGCCGCACGCTCTCGCCTTTGTCTGTTATTGCGCCGATGCACGCGCCGCTTCCCATCCGTGTCTTCGCAACAATAAGCACTCTCATGGGACAATATCCTCAACATCCAGTCCAAGCTCTTTCGCCAGTTTATCCGCGACGAGGGAACGGTGGCACGCCGCCGGTTCTCTCTCAACGCAAAAAAGCGCGACGACTTGGGCATCCGATTCCAATGCGTCTAATAAACTTTGCGGTTCAAAATGCGCGAGGCACTCAGCGTGGTATGCCTCAATAAACGCTGCTCCCAACGTGGTGCGTTCGCGCTTCGCAACCTTGTCCGCTTTATCCGCCTCAGCCTGTTTGTCGCGAACCGCTTTCGTCGGCGCGAGCTCTTTGCAGTGCAAATAGCGGATGCCGAGTTCCGCGAGTCGTGCTTGCAACCGCACGCTGTTGGCGAATGCGTAAGCTGCGCCGCGCACGCCGCGCCTGCTGCGGATATCGCAGAAGGTATCTACGTTTGCCGCCTGTAAGGCATCGAAGAAACTTTCTGCGTCAAATCCGTACACACCGATGGTGATAATTTTGGGTATCATAAAGGTTTTTTGTGATTTGGGTGGACATGAACGACATCCACCCTTACAAGTATCGTTTGCGCGAGTGGAACGTCTCCTCGCCGAACAGCGGCAGTTGTCCTCCTGTCAGCCGCTCAATGATTGTCTCCTGCGTCTGCAGTTCGTCATTTTCATCAATGTGATGCACCAGAATGTCCTCTGCTGTCAGCGTCGCGCCGATGAGTTTGCTGCGATGGCAATTCTCCGGTTTCGCTTCGCTACACATCAGGACAACGCGGCGTTGTTGCGTGAAAGCGTTGCGGAGGCGTTCAATGCCGCGCTGATAGTCCGCTGTCGTCTTCACCCGCTCGTAGTCAACTTTTCCGTTGACATAGCAAGCCGCGTCATCGGGATGCCCGCCGAGGGTATCCCCCATAAAAATATAACGGATGCCGTGCCGTTGCAATGCCGCTTCCAAAGCCGCTTTGGAAAACGCCGGTTTATAGCGCGAATAGGGCGCGGAACGCACGTCAATCAAATAGGCAATCTGGTGCAGGTGCAGCAACTCAAAAAACGCCTCAAGCGGACGGCTTCCGTAACCGATGGTATAAATGGGGATGGACGTTTGATTTTTCATGATAACCTATCTTACCATACCGCCCGTAAAAAAACAACCAAAATAGGACAAACGCAGAACGAACCCGGTAGGCGCGGTTTCAAACCTTGCCTACCGACAGAGAATTATGGCATTTGCATCCCGCCCCCAAAATATCTCTTGCGATTTTGTGCAGGATTTGTTATACTATCAAATAGAACATTTTCGCCACAATCTTGTCTAATCAGAGGAAAGAGTCATGAATGTAAGTTTGCAAAACATCGGCGATCTGGTTGCGGAACCGAGTGCCGCGTTTGAACGCATCAAAACTGAACCGAGATGGGGTGTCGCCTTCCTCGTCTTCTACCTCTTTACTGTGCTGATGGGATGGGCAACCGCGCCTTATAGCACGGGACTCATCGCCGAAGGAATGGCACAAACGGATATGCCGCAGCAACAACGGCAGGCGGCAGAAACGATGGTAGGGATTATGACGCACGTCGGCCTCTTTCTCGTGCCACTTTTTGCGGCACTGTGGTTCGTTATTAGCAGTGCAATCTTCAAATTGGCGGCGCGTTTAGGTAACAACGATGCCTTAACCTTTCGGCATATCTACGCCGCCGTTGTGCATCTATCGCTGCTCGGGTGCGTCATCAACCTCGTCAACACGGCACTGCTGCTCGTGTTTCGAGACGTGGCCGATGTGAAAAACGCCGTGGATATGAATATGCTTCCAGGTTTGCATCTCCTATTTGGCTCGCTTGAAAATGTGAAACTGCTGATGTTTCTGAGCCACATCAATCCATTCAGTGTATGGATAATCGCCGTGTCCTCCATCGCCGTAGCAGTGCTCGCCGATGTAGACAAGACTCGGGCACGTATCGCCGCTGTGCTCATTTGGCTCGTCGGGATTCTACCAGATGTGCTGTTTGGCTCTTAACTTCTATAGGTAGGAGTGCTCTCTTGAGCACGATACTTCAGCGTTGAGAAATTTATGAAAGAAAGTTGGCAAAACATCAAGCATCTATTCGTCTCACCGAGTGTGACGTTTGCGAGGCTCAAAACCCAACCGAAGTGGGGAATGGCACTCATCCTCTTTTGCCTTCTGCAAGTTGGTGTGACTTGGGCGGTAGCTCCGTTTACGGATAGGCTCATTGCCCTAGAGATGGCAAGGGAGCATATGCCACGCTATCTGATTGAAGATATCGTGCCGATTATTGGCGGTTTTGTGCTCGTTTTCTCGCTGATTGCCCCACTTATCGCGATGGTTGTGTTCAGCGCAACGCTGACATTGGCGGCGCGCATTTTCCGGGTGGATGCCGCCATCCGGTTTCAACATATCTATGCAAGTCTTGCACATGCATCTCTCATTCCGACGCTCGTCTATTTCGTGAATACGGCGTTTGTTCCTGTGCTAAAAGGGCTTGAGAATGTCTGGACACCCCTAGATATGCAGGTAGTCCCAGGGCTGCATCTGTTGAGCACTAGCGAGAACCTGCAGCTGCTAATGTTTCTGAGCCACTTCAATCCGTTAAGTATTTGGCCCGTTGCCGTTTTGACAATCGCTGTCTCAATTCTCGCCGACACCGGGAAGGTGAAGGCATGTTTTGTCGCGATACTTATCTGGCTGTCGGGTGTTGCGCTGGAGGTGCTTGCTTTTAAATAGGGTGGAAAAGCCCTTTTCCGATAAAGCTTCGTCAAGGAAAAAGCGCGACGGAGGAAAATCACAATGAACACAAGAGAAAGTTACGCGGAACTACAAGAAAAAATTCTCGGCGCGCGGCGCGTCTGGAGACGCGGGCTCTTCTGGACCGGGGCTGCCATCGTCCTGACAGGATTGCTCGTGATAGTCGTCGGCGAATCTATCGTCGATTGGCTGATGCCGCTGCCGAGCCCAGTGCGCATTGCGCTGCTTGCGGGCATCGTCATCGCGGTTGGCTACCTGCTTTACAAGCATCTCATAAAACCGCTGCGGGCATCCCTCACCCTGCGCGATGTCGCCCTTAACGTGGAACGGAACCACCCGAACCTTGAGGATAGACTCGTCAGTGCAGTGCAATTCGGCAAGCGCGAAACCGATGATGCGATTGAAGCACACATGTTGCAACGGCTGCTTGAGGATACCACCGAACGCGTGAAAGGCATAGATTTCAAAGCCACCGTAGACCACGGCAGAACGCGGAAGCACGTCGGTATCGCCGCGCTCGTCGTCGCCGGGTGTGCAGTGCTGTCGCTACTGTTTCCATCGGAGATTCATACCAGTCTGCGCCGCGTGCTGGTGCCGTGGGAGAAAACGGAGCCGATTTTGACGACGAAACTCACCGTCACGCCGGGAAATGCGCGCATCCTGCGTGGGAAGAGTTTGCCGATTCACGTCACCGTCACCGGCAAATCCGCCGATAAAGTTGTCTTGACGTATACGTCTCGTGCACGCTTGCAAAGCGCGCCTACCGAAGAAGGAACCGCCGGACAAGCAATTAACATGGTGCAGCATCCGGAGGATAAACGCGGCTTTACTTACGAGATTTTCAACATTGACGCGGACATGGAATACGCTGTCCAAGCGAACGAGGCGACATCGGCGCGCTACACCGTCGAAGTCTTTGAGATGCCGAGGGTGACAGACATCGCCGTTGCCTATACGTATCCAGA
Organism: Candidatus Poribacteria bacterium; assembly: GCA_003635305.1. Lineage (GTDB taxonomy): Bacteria > Poribacteria > WGA-4E > WGA-4E > WGA-3G > AGPOR5. The sequence continues at coordinate 13,323 of PYJE01000003.1, forward strand.
GTATACTGCGTTGAAATCTGTCGTGCAGCAAGGCACAGGGGATATTCACGCCGTTGTCGGCACGCGTGCAGAAATTCGGTTGACGACGAACAAAGCCATCCAAACGGCGAAATTCACGGTGAGCCATCGCGCCCGGGAGGACGCGCCTACCGAAACAGATGAACCTGCCTTACCGACACAGACAGATATGGTGATTTCCGATGGCAATATCCTGACGACAACGGTAGACGTTACCGAAGATGGGACATACGCCGTTGAGTTGCTCTGCATCGATGGGTTCAACAACGAGATTCCGATCGAATACAAAATCCGCGCGGTTCCCGATAACGCCCCAGAAGTGGTTATCAAGGAGCCCGGACGCGATGTCAAGGCGACAAAACTAGAAGAGGTGCAGATTGTCGCCGAGGCGAAGGACGACTACGGCGTTGAAAAGTTGTCCCTGATGTATCGCATCGGCGCAGGCGAATTGCAGGAACTCGCCATGGATACACCCCAGAGAGAAGACAAGAACGTCGATGACAGATTACGTAGACAAACGTCATTGCACCAACAACCGTTATTGAACGCCTTGCCAACAACAAAAAACCGCCGCGGCACTTACACCTTCTATATAGAGGAATTTGACGTAGAGCCGGGCGAAGTCATCTCTTACTACGCGCAAGCCACCGATAACAACACACTCACCGGACCCGGGAAGGCAAGCAGTGAGATATACTTCATTGAGGTGCGTCCCTTTAACGAACGGTTCCAGGAAGAAGAGGGTGAACCGGGTGAACCTGCCCCCAATGTCATCTTAGAGCTCATCGCCACTCAGAAGCAGATTATCCGAGAAACATGGAAGCATATCAACGCCGCCCCAGCGTCCATCACGGAAGAATACCGATTCGCCGTGAAGAAGACCGGGGAGAAGCAGTCCGAAATGAAGGATAAGACGCAGCGGTTCGTTGACGAAATCAGCATGGCGATGCAGACTGCCGCGGTCGCGCCGGAAATTCTGATGAATCTGGAAGATGCTGTCGACAGGATGCGCGACGCAAGCGATAGCCTCAATGCCATCCAACCTACCGAGGCGATGCCCCCCGAACAAGAAGCGTTGGAACTCCTCATCAAAGTCGGCATTGAACTCCCGAAAGTGCTGACACAGATGCGGAATAGCAACGCGCAAGCGGCGGAAAACCTTGAATTGGAGTTAGAGGAACTGCAGAGCGAAATTGAACAGGACCGGAATGAGTTGGACCAGGATATGCGGGAGCAGACACAAGAAATGCTCGAACAAGCGCGGGAAATGTTGGAGGAGCAACAGCAACTCAATCAACAAAGCCAGCAGTTAGGCCGCGAAAACCAACCCTCGCCGAGTGAGATGCAGCAGAATAGCCAGCAGCAGGGACAGTTATCGCAGCAAGCGCAGCAGATGTCGCAGCAGTTGGGACAGATGCAAGGCAGCGGACAAGGCACACAGGCACAACGCCTCGGGCAGGCGGGACAAGCGATGCAGCAGGCTGGTGAACAGATGCAACAGGCTGCACAAGGGATGCAACAGCAGGAGCCGCAGCTGAGTGCTGCTAAAGGTGAGCAAGCGACGGCGCAACTGGAGGAAGCGATTGAGCAGCTGGAGAGAGTCGCCGCGGAACTCTCTGACGATGCCCTGGAAGATGCCATGCAGGCACTGCAGCAGTTGACAGAGGAGCAATCCGATGTGCAACAGCAGACGCAGGAGCTTCGGAACCGCGCGGCGCAATCGTCAATGCAGCCGGAAGATTTTGAGCGAGCCTCTGATTTGGCAAATCAGCAGCGGGGACTTCAGCGCGAACTGGAATCGCTTGAGGGCAATCTACGGCAGCTTCAGGAGCAGCTCAACGCCGAGAATCCGGAGGCATCTCGAAACGTAGGCGATGCCGCCAACCGTCTCACGGAAGAGCAGACTGCCGGGGATATGGCAACGGCGCAACGCGCCCTGCAATGGCGGAGCTTCCGAGCGGCAAATCAGAATCAACAAGAGGTATTAGAGACACTAGAGCAGGCGCAGGCTGATTTGCAGCAGGCACAAGCGAATATGGCAACAACGGAAGAAGAGCAGTTGGAAGCCGCCTTGGAGCAACTCCAAAGCATGGAAGAACAAATGCAGGACATCCAACGCGAACTCCAATCGATGGAGGGACAGGAGGACACACCGGCGCAGCAGAATCGTCAGCAGCAGCTCGCTGAACAGCAACAGCAGATTCAGGAGCGGATGCAACAGGCGATGCAGGCGATGCAGGCGATGCAAGGACAAAACGGGCAAGATGGCGAAGGCGATGCTGAAAATCAGCAAGAAGGGCGCGCCGGTGCCGAATCGAACCGCGAAATCGAGGAGTTGTGGCTCGGTTTGCTGGATACGATGCAGCATCGTCCGAGCAACCGTTCGCGGCCCTTCCCGAAATACGATTTCGTCATTCGCGACTTGAACAAGTTGGAGTCCGCGTTAGAAGAGCGGCTCAACACGCTTCAGGAGAAGAAACGTCTCTCGCAGGTTGCGAAGGAGGATGTTCCGCCTGAATACCGCCGCCTCGTAGAGAACTATTATGAGTCGTTGTCGCAATAAACCAGCGGCTTCGCCGGGCGAGGGAAACCGGTTCCTCCGCGACATGTATGTCGGGCAAACGCATATTATTGATGTGTTAGCACAGCAATTCGATGTGCAAGTCTCGCGAGAGATTCCACACGAAGTACGGCGGCACAAAAGCAAATTGGATAGCGATGCCGAACGGATGTTGCAATTTGTGCGGCAAGCAAGGCGATATTTCCATCGCGAACAGG
>PYJE01000004.1:0-2236 GCA_003635305.1 Candidatus Poribacteria bacterium
TTCAAACTTGCCGAGTCCAACTATAGGACAGAAGACGATGTCCGCACCGAGGATGTGCAGACGTATCTCGCGCACTTGGAAAGGGCCATCGATGCACTCCGAGAGGGATGGCGCGAAGAGGATGTCCTTTATGAAGTTGCGCTGAAGGAGGGCTACCCGCTTGACAGCGTGATTGAACGCGTTACGGGCCTGGCGACGAATACGATTTTTCGCGTTGCTTCGCCGCGAGATGCGCGCTTTGAAAGCGCGCCTACCGGGGAATTAAGTGCTAGCGAGGGGCAGAGGTTCTACGTCTGTTTGGATGCGGCACTTGTGCAGGGAGATATAGAACGCCTGCGGTTATCGAAGGATTCCGTGTTTATCTGCCGGGATGTTGCATTGACAGATACGCTGGCGGCGAACCTTGCGTTGCAATGCAGACTCAAAACGATATAAGACTTACACCCCCACTGCCTTCCGAACCTTGCGCAAAATCGGCACCGCAATGTCCCGCGCTTTCTCGGCACCTTGCCGAAGCACCGTGTCCAACTCGTCTCGATTTTCCATCAACGCGTTATAGGTATCGCGCTGTGCGGAAAAGGCTGTCTCTAGCAACTCATAGAGCTCCTGCTTCATGTCCCCGTAACCGAGGCCGCCGTTCAGATAGAGCTGCCGCTTCGCGGCGACTGCCTCCGCATCCGCAAAATGCCGATAGATAGCGAAGACGTTGCAGTCTTCCGGATCCTTCCGGTCTTCGGGCCGCTTGGAGTCCGTTACAATCCGCCTTACTTGCTTGCGAATCTGGTTTGATGGCGCGAAGAGCGGGATGACGTTGTTGTAGCTTTTGCTCATTTTCCTACCGTCAAGCCCGGGGATAGTCATCACCTCTTTTCGGATGACTGCTTTCGGCACGGTAAAGATGTTCCCGTAGTTTTTATTGAAAGCGATGGCGACATCGCGCGTCACCTCAAGGTGTTGCCGCTGATCCAAGCCGACTGGGACGATATGCGTTCCGTATAGCAGGATATCCGCCGCCATCAAAACGGGATACGTGAACAAGCCTGCGTTGATGCCTTTGTCTTCCTCGCGGCCGGCGGCGAGGTTCTCGTCAACTATCGCTTTATAGGCGTGCGCGCGGTTGAGCAATCCCTTCGCCGTGAAACATGCGAGAACCCACGCCAATTCAAACACTTCTGGGACATCGGATTGGCGATAGAGAATCGCCTTGTCCGGGTTAAGTCCCAATGCCAGCCATGTGGCCGCGGCCTGGTCTGTCAAATCCTGCAGCTCTTTCTTGTTTTTCACCGTGGTCAGTGCGTGGTAATCGGCGATGAAGTAGAGTGCGAGTCTCTCTTCACCCTGTTCTTCCGCGAGTTCCAGCGCGGGTTTCAGCATGCCGAGGTAGTTGCCGAGGTGCGGCTGCCCTGTCGGTTTAATGCCTGTTAAAACAATCTCTTTCACTTCGATTTTTCTCCTGCCTTTTCTGATACTATAATTGTCCCTGAGCTCGTAGCGCGAGGGCCTGTCCCTCGCGATTACGCAGTCATAACATCTTGAGCTCGTAGCGCGAGGGCCTGTCCCTCGCGATTACGCAGTCACAACATAGCGAGAACCCGTTCCTCGTCCTACACGTTGAGACGGTTTTTTCCGAATAATAACGGCATCCCCGCGTTTTAATCCCAAACGTTCTTCTGCGCTGCCACAATTCACGGCAATCTCCAGCAATCCAAAGCTGCCAATAATCGCCAGTGGTTCGCTAATACCAGACTCGGCGTAGGCGCGGTTCAGACGAGTGATCCGCGCATCACCGGCTTGAATGATGTAGGAAGAAGCAGTTTCCGTGAATGCCACGAAATCCGCTTGCGAGATGTTCGTTATCAGATTCCCGAAACTATCCACCTTGATAATCTCTCCGCTCAGGGTATCGTCGGCGATGTGCATCGTCGGAATTGACAGTTGGACGAGGTTGTGAACCGGGGTTCCGATATCCGCGAGCGGCACGCCGAGTGAGAGATGTGCCGCGACTGGCGCGAATATATCTCTACCGTGAAAGGTGTTGCTGACGTGCGGTAAAAGATACGTCGCGTTCTCAATTGTCGTCGCCTGAAAAGCGGGCCTATCTTGTGGGTTACCTTGTAGGTTACCTTGTAGTAGGTAACTCAGCACGCCATTATCCGGACAGACAAAAAACGCGTTATCGGTTTGGCAAACGATTGCCCGGCGATTGCTTCCGACACCCGGGTCAACGACGATGGTA
>PYJE01000004.1:2256-24636 GCA_003635305.1 Candidatus Poribacteria bacterium
CGGGTCAACGACGATGGTATGAATCGTGTCTTTCGGGAAGTAGCGGTGCGCTGAATGGATGAGAAACGCCGCTTCATGGATATCCTGAGGTGGTATGGCATGCGTGATGTCAACCACCCGCGCGCGAGGATTAATGCCCAGAATTACGCCTTTCATGACACCGACATAAGCGTCGCTAGTGCCGAAATCGGTTGTTAAGGTGATAATGCGTGGTGGCATTTTCATGTTACAAATTCGCCTGCATCCAAGCGAAACTCTTCCGCTGGCCTGTGCCGTCGTTTTCACGTCCCTCGTATTCGCAACACCAGACACCCTCATAACCTGCGGCTTTTAAACAGCGGATTGCCTTCCCGAGTTCTATCTCCCCTTCACCGAGTGCTTCGCCGCGATAATTGCTGCGCGAACCGGTGCCGTCCTTCAGGTGCGTGTGCAGCGTCCAAGGCGCGACGATTTCGTAATACCTGCCCACCGTTTCGAGAGTGTGCCCTGCCCAGCGGTAGTTCATCGTGTCCATGTTCGCGCCGACATGTTTGGATGCGACGCGCTCAAAGAGTTCTACCTGTAAGTCACCGTCGTTGGTAACCAGTCCGTGGTTGTCAACGGCGAGGTAGACATCGTGCTGTTCCGCGAATTCCAGGCAGCGTGTGAGACATCCCGCCATCGCTTCAACCCATCGGCTCTCTGGGACAGCCTCCTTTGGCGAACCGCCTTCCGTGCGGAGTATTGAAGTGCCGAGGCGTTTCGCGAGGCCCGCGATGCGTTCCATTCGTTCTACCTGCGCGCGGATAGCCGCCTCTTCCAGCACGACGAAATCGTTACCCGCCGCTAGTGCCGATACTTGCAAACCGTAAGCCGCCACCTGCTGCCGCACGAGTTCGGCGTTCTTTTCCGCGTCTGCCGTTTCGGCGTGCCAGACATCGCTTATCTGCAATTCAACGTAGCCGAACCCTGTCTCACTCGTAAATTTCAGAAAATCGTCAAGCGACTTGCTGGCGTAGTTGTAATGAATCAGTCCAAATTTTGGCATAATGTTAACTCGCCTTCAAAAATTCTTGCATTTTTAAAATGACTATGCTATAATACCTTTATTGTGAGATATATGTCAAGCAAATTTTTCAGGCTGGACGCAAATGCATCATTTTTCATTCGTTCTGCGTCTGTCCTAATGAAATAGGGGAAATTAATGGAGAGCTACAGTCGCTTTACAGACTTGAGATTGCCTGCTATCTACGAGAAAGTCAAGGCGGAGGAACGCCTCACCTTTGACGAAGGGGTTGCGCTTTACGAGAGCCCCGATATTACCGGTGTCGGCTTCATCGCCAATCACGTCCGCGAACAGTTCAACGGCAACATCGCTTACTATAACATCAACCAGCACATTGACTACTCGAATGTGTGTATCCTGCACGCGCGGTGCCATTTCTGTGCATTTGCGCGAAAAAATATGCAAACCGAGGGCGCGTGGGAGATGAGCGTTGACGAATTTTTGGACAAGGCGATGTATTCGATAGAGCACGGATGCACCGAGATTCACAGCGTCGGCGGACTGCACCCGAAATTGCCGTTTGACTACTACCTCGACATCATCCGTGGGCTTAAGGAACGGATGCCCCAGGTCCATCTCAAATTCTTCACCGCCGTTGAGATTCACCACTTCTCGCGTATCTTTAAGATGTCGATTGAGGAAGTATTGAGGCAGTTGAAGGATGCGGGGTTAGACTCGCTACCCGGCGGTGGTGCAGAGGTCTTCGCCGAAGCGACACGCGAGAAAATATGCCCCGGCAAACTCAGCGCGGCGGGATGGTTGGAGGTGCATGACATTGCGCACCGTCTCGGCATTCCTACGAACGCCACGATGCTCTACGGGCACCTTGAAAGCAACGAAGACAGGGTAGCGCATCTCATTCAGTTGCGCGAACAGCAGGATAAATCCGGGGGGTTTGTGACGTTCATTCCGCTGGCGTTTCATCCTGCTAACACGCGGATGGCATACCTCTCCTCGACTTCCGGGTTGACAGACCTGCGTAATATCGCCGTGGCGCGCTTGATGCTAGATAACCTGCCGCATATCAAGGTATATTGGATAATGACCGGGTTGAAAACCGCTCAAGTCGCGCTTCGCTTCGGCGCAGACGATATTGATGGCACGGTGACCGAGGAGAAGATTACGCACATGGCAGGCGCAGATACGCCGGAGGCAGTCTCCGTAGACGCACTCACGCGCCTCATCGAGGAAGCAGGCTTTGTGCCAGTTGAACGTGACACGCTCTACAACGAAATTATCCGAGAGGGAGAACGGTGGCACAGAAAAGCGGCATAGCCGATAAACCCGTAGGCGTGGTTTCAAACCGCGCCTACGGAGAAGCGCGCTTAAGAGTCGGTGCGGTTTCGTTTCTGAACACGAAACCGCTTATCTATCCGCTATTGAATGGAGAAATTCCGACAGATATCGCGCTCAGTGTTGAGGTGCCGAGCCGCCTCGCCGTGCTGTTAAAGGCGGACGAATTGGATGTCGGCTTAATTCCGATTATTGAATACTTTCGTGCCGCCGATGCTGGCTACCACATTTTGCCTGACATCGCAATCGCTTCGCACGGGAGTGTGCTCAGCATCCAACTGTTCAGCCGTGTGCCGATTTCAGAGATTCGGCACATCGCGTTGGATACTAGCTCACGTTCGTCTATCGCGCTTTTGAAAGTTTTGTTGGCGGAGAAGTATGGTATTCAGCCGACATTCACGCCGTGCGCGCCGTCCACCGACCCAAGTACATCAGCGTATCAAGCGGTGCTACTCATCGGTGATGCCGCGCTTCGGCGATTGGACGCAACCGAATATAGCCTAGACCTTGGTGCAGCGTGGCATGAACTCACCGGTCTGCCGTTTGTTTTTGCGTGTTGGGTAGCGCGGGCAGGCGTGCAACTCGGCGAGGCACCCGATGTATTGCGCCAGGCGAGGACGCGCGGGATAACGCAAATCCCAGAAATCGCGCGAATTGAATCCGAAAAATTGGGTTTGCCTGAACCGCTCTGCCGTGATTACCTGCAAAAGCATATCCATTACGGTTTGGGTGAGTCCGAAATCGCGGGCCTCCGGCGATTTTATGAACTGTCCGTGAAACATCGACTTGTAGAATCTGGATGCAAGGTAGTTTTTGCATAACGCAATGCGATAACCTTCTGGTTCGGTAGCGCGGAGGCTGTCCCGGAACGGTAGGCGCGGTTTGTAACCGCGTCCACGGATACCCTTCTGGTTCCGTAGTGTGGGGCCTGTCCCGGAACGGTAGGCGCGGTTTGTAACCGCGTCCACGGATACCCTCTTGGTCCCGTAGCGTGGGGGCTGTCCCGGAACGGTAGGCGCGGTTTGAAACCGCGCCTACGGATACCCTCCAGGTTTCGTAGCGCGGGGGCCTGTCCCCCGCGAGTGTTGATACAAGGAATTCACAATGGAAAACGTCGAAAAACCCACTATCCCATCCGATTCTATCAAACAATTCAAAGACTACCTCGACAGTTGCGGGCTCCGTCTGACTCGCAAACGGCAGGAGATTTTAGAGCAGGTCTACGCCTACGATGGGCATTTCCAAGCCGAGGACTTGCTGGTTCAGATGCGGCGGAACGGCTATCTCGCCTCGCGGCCGACGATTTACCGGACGCTGCCGCTGCTTGTCAAAAGCGGGCTGCTGACCGAATTTATTGACGCGCAAAAGAATACCCGTTATGAGAGTATCCATTCGCTTCGCGAGCATGCGCATCTAATCTGCCTCCGGTGCAACCAGATTGTTGAGTTCAGGGAGCCGAAAATCGACGCGCTTCAGAAAGCGGTGTGCGAAGAGCACGGGTTTAAATCTGTCCGTTTCCGGAACGAGATTATTGGGTATTGTGCTGAGTGTCAGGCAGAGTTGGGGCCTGCTGACTGAATCGCGGATTTTCAGGATTTTCATGCTCGGCGGGGGACAAAAGGAGGGACTTGTCATGAAAGAAGCATTCGTTGGAAAGTGTTATCTCCCCGGCTTCGATCCGGCGACTTACACCGATCCGGTCCTTGAAGAATGCTACCGAATGAAACAGGAGTTCAATGCGCAATTCAAAACGGTTGAGGAACGCCATGCATATTTGGCTGCGCAAGGCGAAAAACGGCGCAAAGAGGGATACAAATATCTCCCGCTGCCGCCCCACCTGACTGAATATCGTCCCAAGGAAGATTAACATCTCCTTTCACCGTAGGGAGAGGGTTTCCTGTGCCTCGCCTTGTGCCAATACGAAATCCGCGCGGGTGTTCACGTTGAAAAATGACACTCCTTCCGCATCAAACGTTTTCCATATCGCCGGCGGCACCTCGCGGCAGCGGATATGCCGATAGAGTTGATGCACGCGCAACTCCGATGCCGACACCATTTGCTCAATAACCGACACACACCGTTTCGAGTAAACGGCGCACAATGTCTGGAATTTTGTCTGGCATTTTTTGTCCGATGCATCTTCGGTTTCGGTGTAAGGGACGACAGCATCGTCCTCCGTGCCCATCGCCGAAATGAGGTAGGTAAGCAGTGCAGGTTGTAAGAACGGACTATCGCATGCGACGCAGAGCCCAAGTTCGTGCGAGGCATACGTCAGCCCAGCGTGGAGTCCCCCTAACGCGCCGGCATTCGGCAGAATATCGCCGTGCATCGGGAGGTTCAGGTGCGCGTATTTTTGCGGACTATTGGTGATGAGCAGCAGTTCGTCTGTTACTTCGCGAAGCGGACAGATGACGTGTTCGATGAGCGTCTTATCACCGAGCCGCAGCAACGCCTTATTCTGCCCCATCCGTCGGCTTTTCCCACCCGCGAGAATAATCCCCGTGACAGGTTCTCTGTCTTTCGCAATGCGTTCGATATGCATGGTTGGTGCAAGTGCGTATCTTTACGTAACCCTACGTTCTTTCGCTTAGGAACAACAAAATGAGTTCACCTACGCGTTGTAAACTTTCTACGTTGAGCAGTTCACCCCGGTCATGTTTGGAATGGACTTTTAAGGCTACCTTCCCGACATCTCCCGACGTGAGTGTGACTGCCTCAAATCCACGACTTGCAATGGGAATACTGTCAAATCCGACACCGATGGGAAAATAGCCTTCCCGAGTCTTTATGCCGAGTGCTTCACCCGATGCCCGAAGAGCCTCAGCGAGTTTTCGCGCCGTGCGAGTCGGCGGTATACCATAGCGCGTGATAACATTCACCGAATTGCCTACGCCGAGCCCATCAAGATTAATGACAAACGTTTTTTCGTTTTTCGCGAGGCGTTCGATAGGATGCATTGTGCATGAACGCCAACGCCTGTAGTTTGCGATCGCCAGATCGCAAACGGGTTCGATAGGATGCATTGTGCATGAACGCCTCTGGATATAGCGCAGCGCGCCGCACATACCGTATTCTTCCGCGCCAGTGGCGAGAAAAATGCATCGCGATTTTTGAGACATTCCCACACGGGCTAACTCCAAGAGAACGCCGATGCCGGAAGCATTATCAAAACCACCGGGCGAACGGTTTTGCGTGAAATTGAATTGCAAAAGCAACAGACAGAAACCGCTCACGCTGGCGATACCCCACAAAACCGCGATTGGTGGCCAGAATTGGAACAGCAGCTGAACGAGTATGAAACCCGTTAGGCTGATGAGCCCGGCGATTGCAATGCCGTAGGCGACTGCGCGCACTGCAATAGGAAGCACCTGCGATTTGGAGTCATAATGCGCCACAAAAATGAGTGTCGGCGCGTCCGCTGTTTGAGGCACGTCGTTCGTGGCGATAACATTCTCCGAACGCCACTTCTTCCCAACATCATACAACTTTTCTAGCGGCTGTTGCCATCGCGTGAGTGCCATCGCCACGGCGAGGCTTCCGAGACAAAGCAGGCACATGTGGATAGAAAACCGTTCGCCGAGCCACGGCACCAGGAACACGAGCGGTGTGAAAATAGCACAGACGAGGCGGGGTAGCACCTCCGCAGGGAATTTTGTGAAATGGAACGACTCGCGCACGACGTGTAGCCCCAAGTCCCTAAAGTGCCGGACGATATACTCCCGCGCCGCCGTCTCGCCCGTGCTGCCAACGCCTCGCGGAAAGGCAATCGCTTTGACGTGCTGATAAGCCCGGCGCGCGTCAAAATTGGCATTCTCAAAATTGGGGTTCATAGCGATGCTCGGAAACGTCGTCCTAAACGCGTTCGCAGTTGGGTTGCCAGTCTGCGTTCTGTCTGCGCGATGTTATGCAACTCTGTCGGAGCTGTTGATAAATCGTAGAGTTCCGTTACATCGTTGTAGTTTTCGATTAATTTATGCGTGGCAGTACGGATGCATCGGAAATTGCGAAGCGCGCTGACGGTTTCAGTGCGATGCTCTTCACTCTCGCCGCGCAACACCGAGGCGATGGAACGCGCATCGATATTTTCCAACACCGGCACGTCTGCCAATTCGCAAATCGTCGGGTTCACATCGATGAGCTCCACCAGTGCGTCTGAAGTCTGTCCGGCAGCTATGCCAGGGCCCGCGATGAGCAGCGGCACTCGCAAAGCCGCTTCGTATGCAACACTCTTCGTGTAAAGCCCGTGGTCCCCCAGCATTTCACCGTGGTCGCTGGAATAGAGGATATAGGTATTTTCAAGCATGCCGCGTTGTTCCAATGCGGCGAGCATTTCGCCGATTTGCGCGTCAATCAGTTCGGTTGCGGCACAGTATTGCCGGCGCGTGACAGCAATCTCCTCTGGGGTTAGATCGACGACGCGCTGCTTCACCCATTCTGGTTTGCCGTGCATGTCGTCAGCGATGTGCGGCGGCATGGCTACGTCGCGATACTTATCAGCGTATTCTGTCGGCGGATCGAACGGATCGTGCGGGCCGACGAAACTAACGAAGAGATGCCACGGGAAGTCCTCCGGAATCTGCTGAATAAATTCCGCCGCGCGCCTGCCAATATAAGTATCCTCAAAATCTTCTGTCGGGAGGACAGAATCGTAGGAACCGTCTTTAATCCATCCGCCGGCACTCCGGTTCCGATAATCATCGTGGAACGCCTTCAGCAGTCCCTTTTCCTCTAGGTAATGGGTATAAGGACCGATTGGCGTTGGCGAACTACCGGCGTGCATCTTACCCTCACACTCTTCCGGATGTGTGAAACCCCAACTGTATGCCCGCGGTCTGTCGCCAAAGCGGCCGTTGTATCCATCTGGTTTCGCCAGGTCTAGTTTACCGACACATCCGACGCGGTATCCGTTGTCGCGAAGTTGCTGATAGTAAGTTGGCACGTTGGCGGGCAGAAAGCAGCCGTTATCCAGCGCACCGACGCGTGAAGGTTGCAGGCCGGTAGCCAAAGCGATTCGTGCAGGTGCGCAGACCGGGGCGTTCGTGGTGCAGTTTGGAAAATAGATCCCCTGTTCTGCGATGCGTCGCAGATTGGGAGTCTGGAGCGCGGCCGGCGCGTTCTCCACCGATTCGAGATAATCGTATCGGTGCTGGTCTGCCGTAATAAAGAGGATGTTAGGTTTATCGGTTGTTCTCATTGTTTATCTCCCCACAAAGAATGGCTAATGAAATCGGAGCAGGATTTACAAGATTTACAGGATTTTGCAGGATGAGAGGGCTCTTGTCAACGCGAATGTCCTATTTACCGTAGCGCGGGGGCCTGTCCCCCGCAATCTCAGGATTTACAAGATTTACAGGATTTTGCAGGATGAGTAATCCTGCTCAAGTCTTGACAAAATTCACAGAATACGCTATTATCTCTTTATCTCAAAATAGGTTTCGATCGCCTGATCGAAACAAAAACAAGGAGAATAACATGGCTGTTTTTTTACACACACGGGTTCGCGTCAGCGACCTGGACGGTTCGATCGATTGGTATTGCAACCACTTAGGATTCAAAGTCCTCAGCCGGAGCGATAAGTCCCCGGCAGGAAACCAGATAGTGCACCTTGAACTTCCGGGGAACGCGCACACGCTGGAGCTCACTTACTCGCCCGAGTTTGAACTCAACGTTCAGGAAGACCTGATGCATTTCGCCATCGGCGTTCCGGACATCGTTGCGTTTTGCGATGGGTTAGAGAAAGCCGGGCTGGAGATTTGGCCGGACGAATGGCGCGCGCAATTTACCACCGGCGGCATGAAGATGGCGTTCATCACAGACCCGGATGGATACGAGGTGGAAATCTTGGAACGGCAAGATGCTTCCGAGGATCCGCTCAGCGTTCTTGACGATGCCTAAAAGGCGTATTTTCGCGCTGCAACTAGGCATAGGGCCAGAATTGATTCCACGCGGTTAGCCAATTTTTCGCGCGGCTTTCAACGGTGAGCGGGCTGGTGATTTCAATCCCCGGTCGTCCTTTGAAATCGGCGAGTTTATCAACGCTTTCCAGTTCGATTCGGATTGTCGTCGGTTTTTCGGGGACGTAAGGCACTGTCTGGATGCGTCCGGTGAGTGCGTTTTTGGCGGCTTCCTCGATTCGTTCGCGCGCGCGGATAGGAGGAAGTTGCCGCGCGCTGTATCGGCTGAGCCCTTTTTTCACAGCGACAGTTGGCAGGGACTCGCCGAGGAGTGATTTTGCTTCTCGGCAGACTGCCGCGTCGCCTGTGACGAGCGCGACTGGGACACCGTAATGCCCGTTGAGCGCGGCGTTGACACCCGTTTCCCCGACGAGTTCATCGTTAAACCAGAGGTTTCGGTATTTGACGGTGGAGATAGTGTGGCATAGCACACCGTCGGGTGTCCCGTTGCGAGCGTGCATGCCGATGAGCAAGCAGGCATCGCAGCCTTTCTCCCACATCTCATCGTAGCGGCCCCATCCGTGGTGCGCTACCCACTCGCAATCCGGATGAATTTTATCCGGGATGAGCGAATTGAAAGTCCAACCTTGCCCGGCACCGTGGCAATCCACGACGACAATTTCTGTTGCCCCGGCGGCTTTAGCCCCGCGCACGGCGGCGTTGATTTCTTCGGTGTAGAGCCGCCTGCCTTCTTCAAACATCGCCGCTCCGCCGTTTACCTGTTCCCATACGACAATGCCGCTCACTCCTTCCATGTCGGACATAATAAGCACTCGCATTGCTGTTCTCCCTCTGGTAGGCGCGGTTTGAAACCGCGCCTACGGCGTGTTGTCGGCCTCTGGCCTAGATTGACTAAACGAATCTGTTTTTGTGTGGACTGGCTTCCCATTGCGTTTGCCATGCTGTCCACGAAGTTGGACACTGCTGGCTGTTATCGGCACGAACAGGACAGGCGATGGCTTCGTGCCAGAGTCCATCTAAAGAGGTGCCTGTGCGACTGAACCGAAAATCCGAAGACCAGCGGATAGTATCGCTTCGGTTTAGTAGAGAGCGATGGAACACCAGATTATTAAAAATGAGTAAATCTCCCTTCTGCATCTCCAAGGTTTCAATGTCTGTCTCGGATGAAGTAGGCGGTAGAACTGGCACGGCGAACGCTTCTCCCGGCACGCGATGATAGGTTTGCAGCCCCTTCTTGTGGCTTCCCGGCAAGAATTGCAGCGCGCCATTAGCTGTCTTGACATCTACCAAAGGCAGCCATACGGTGAGATGCGTATCGGTTTCAGTTTTAGGCATATATGCGCTGTCCTGATGCCAGGGCAGCGTTGTCAGTTTTTCGTTCGGCAGCTTGGGGCGCACCCAAAAGTCGCCGTTGAATTGGATGTCGCTTCCGATAAGCGATGCCACGACATCCAGCACCTTTGGATGGGTAATCAGGTTAAAGAGCGGCTCGCTAAAGACGAGCGTATGCCATCCAAATACCTCATTCTCCCTACCACAATCCCGAAGAATGGCGTGCCATCGGCGTTCAAACGGCAATTCTTCATAAAGAGATGAAATGGTGCCGGCGTTGTAGAGTTCGCGCGCACGCGTATCAACGACATCGGAGATAACGGCGATGAACGGCGCGAGTTCTTCTGCGTGTAGCACCGATTTCACGAGAAGATAACCTTGTTTCTCGAATTTTTCAGTCTGGAATTTCATGTGAGCGCGCCCTAGAGATGGACAGGACGGACGCAAATATCATCATTCCCCAGCAGGATGGACAGGATTTACAAGATTAAGCAGGATGAACAGGATGAAGCAAACGTTCCTGTGCATCGTCTCTCTCTTCATCCTGATACTCTTGAACGATGAACAGGATGAAGAAACATGCGGTTTGATACGGAACCCTAACTCCTGAGCAGGATTCACAGGATTTACACGATGAACAGGATAAGAGACATAACCGTTAAGGTCTCTTCTCCTGAAAATCGAAGCAGGATGGCCACGATTCACAAGATGAACAGGATAAGAGACTTCCGTTCACCTCCGTTTTCCTCTTAATCCTGAAAATCTTGTGAATCTTGAACATCCTGCTCATATCTTGAACATCCTGCTCATATCTTGCTCATCTTGAACATCCTGCTCATGCGTTGTCTACATCCACAACCTAAAGGATGTGGTTTTGAAAACGGGGAATTTGATAAAAGGTGTCCCGCTTACAACTTCGCCCGGAGCGAATCCATCAGCCCATCTGGGGGTTCAAACGGCAACTCAATGACTTCGTTTGTGATACCGCTGTAATAGATGCCCAACAGCAGATTGAACTCCGCCAGGGACTGCTCAAGGTGCGTCGGATGCACCTTGCTCTCATCGTCAAGCCAGTTGAAGACAGCCTCGGTGAGATTGCCTTGCGCGACGACATCTTGTTGTCCGTAGTTGAGCGGCCCGCCTTCGTAGCCGTTCTCCGGCGTGGCACGTTCCCAGCTGCTAAACCGCCAATGCACGAACCCCTTTGTCCCGACGACAAAAACCCGTTTGTGAAAGTAAACCGTCGCATCATCGGATGCAGTCGGCGCGATAGCGGTGCCGAACGCAACCGAGACGTGCAGTCCGTTCTCATACTGCACCCGCGCAGCGGCGTATTGCGGCGAGGGCTGCGCTGAATCTAACTGCTCGCGCCCAGAGATTTGTCCCAACACCCGCACCGGCCGAGAGTTGTCAATATAAGACGAAACCAGCTGCAAGACATGCGGGCCCTGGTCTACCGGGGTACTGCGAGCACTCGCATCAATGAACTTGATGTCGCCTATTCTACCGTCCGCTACGTCCCGTTTCAACTCAAAGTTTTGCGGGTGGAAGTTCAGTTGCGTATTGACAACAAATTTCGTTTTCGTCTCCTTGGAGAGCCCCGAAATCTGTTTCCAGTCTTCGCTTTCAACGGCAATCGGCTTTTCTACGATGGCGGCAGGCACACCGTGGTCGGATGCCTGTTTCATCAGCGGGTAACGAATGCGTTCGTTGCTACCACGTAGCACCGGCGCGGTGACGATATGAAGGACATCCGGTTTCTCCTTCTCCAACATCTCGTCTAACTCGGTGTAGCGGGCTGAAATGCCGAAGTCGTCTCCGAATGCGTGGAGTAGTTCGGTGTTCATATCGCAGATGGCGGCGAGTTTCCCGCCGTTGACGAAGCGATATGCGTCTGCATGCGCACGGGCGCGTCCCCCGCACCCTAACATCGCGCTTTTATACATGGAAATGTTCTCCTCTATAAGTAGATAGAAATCGCTTTTACAAGGGATAGTCGGGTTACAACGTCTTCCTGAGTAAATCGATTAGCCCATCGGGCGGGTTGAACGGTAACTCAATGATTTCGTGCGTGATACCGCTGTAGTAGATGCCCAACAGCAGGTTGAACTCCGCCAGGGACTGTTTGAGATGCGTCGGATGCACGTTGTTCTCGTCGTCGAGCCAGTTGAAGACAGCCTCGGTGAGATTGCCTTGCGCGACGACATCTTGTTGTCCGTAGTTGAGCGGCCCGCCTTCGTAGCCGTTCTCCCGCGTGGCGCGCTCCCAACTACTAAACCGCCAATGCACAAAGCCCCTCGTGCCAACGACGAAGACCCGTTTGTGCGCGACAACGCTGTCACTGTCGGATGCCCGCGGCGCGATGTCTGCACCAAAGGCAACCGAGACGTGCAATCCGTTCTCATACTGCACCCGCGCAGCGGCGTGCTGCGGTGAGGGCTGCGCTGAATCTAAGGGGCCCGCGCCAGAAATCTGCCCGAGAACTCGCACCGGCCGCGAGTTGTCAATATAAGACGAAACGAGTTGCAACACATGCGGTGCCTGGTCTACGGGTGTGCTACGCGCGCCTGCCTCGATGAATTTGATGTCGCCTATTCTACCCGATGCGACATCGCTCTTCAGTTCAAGATTCTGTGGGTGAAAGTTGAGTTGCGTGTTGACAACAAACTTCGTTTGGGTGTTTTCAGCGAGCCCTGCAATCTGTTTCCAGTCCTCGCTTTCGACAGCAATCGGCTTTTCGACGATAGCGGCAGGCACACCGTGGTCGGATGCCTGTTTCATCAGCGGGTAGCGGATGCGTTCGTTCGTCCCGCGTAACACCGGTGCGGTGACGATATGAAGGACATCGGGATTTTCCTTCTCCAACATCTCGTCTAACTCGGTGTAGCGGGCTGAAATGCCGAAGTCGTCTCCGAATGCGTGGAGTAGTTCGGTATTCATATCGCAGATGGCGGCGAGTTTCCCGCCGTTGACGAAGCGATATGCGTCTGCATGCGCACGGGCGCGTCCCCCGCACCCTAACATCGCGCTTTTATACATGGAAATATTCTCCTATTCAGAAGCGTGCTCATATTTTCCATTAAATTAGCAGAAAAACGCGTTTTTGTCAACTCTTATTTTTCTTTACGTAGCGCGAGGACCTGTCCCTCACAATAATAACGTAGCGCGAGGGCCTGTCCCTCGCAATGCACCGATGAAGAACACTGGTAGGCGCGGTTTCCAACCGCGCCCACTCTCAAATAGAAACCCTCTTCAGGTCTGTTAGGACCTGCATGTCTATAGAAAAACGTCTCTCCCCTTTTTCAAGGACCGCTAGGACCTTAATCAAACAGCCCCTGTCCCTCGCAATCGCCAGATCCCGAACAGAAACCCGCTCAAGCCCCTGTAGTTCGCGCTCGCCTGAGCCCGAACTGAGGTGGCCCCTGCGCAACCACCGAAACCGGCCGGTAGGCGCGCTTTGAAAGCGCGCTCGGACATCCCGCTCGCAAATCCTGCAAATCTTGAAAATCTTGTAAATCCTGCTCGCAAATCCCGCTCGGACATCCTGCTTGCAAATCCTGCAAATCTTGCAAATCTTGCAAATCCTGCTTGCAATCGCGACTTCCCCTTAATGATACCACACTAATCTTATTTTGTCACATATTCCCTTGATTTTTCTATAACGCGCATGTTATACTAATCTTATGAACGAACCATTGCTCAGCGTCCAAGCCCTCAGAACCTATTTTCGCACGCCGGAAGGAGTGGCACGTGCAGTAGACGGTGTCACTTTTGAGCTCCAGCAGAACGAAATCTTCGCGCTCGTCGGCGAGTCGGGCTGCGGGAAAAGCGTCACCGCGCTTTCGCTTATCCAACTCGTGCCGCAGCCGACAGGGTTTATCGCCGGTGGTGCTATTTATTTCAAAGGACAAGACATCACGCGCCTCCCCGCTGTCGAAAAACGGAAGGTTCAAGGCAACGACATCGCCATGATTTTTCAAGAACCGATGACAAGTCTCAATCCCGTTTTCACAATAGGTAACCAGATTTCGGAAGCGATCCGCCTGCATCAGAACCTCCGCGGCACTGCCGCCCGAAACGCAGCGATTGAGATGTTGGAACAGGTGGGGATTCCTGAACCCGCGGCGCGTTACAATGAGTATCCGCATCAGATGTCCGGCGGCATGAAACAGCGCGTCATGATTGCGATGGCACTCTCTTGTCAGCCGAGCCTGCTCATAGCCGATGAACCCACAACCGCGCTCGATGTCACCATCCAAGCACAGATTCTGGAACTTATCCAACGCCTTCAACAAGAATTCCAGATGGCAGTGCTGTTGATTACGCACGACTTGGCAGTCGTGGCGAATATGGCAGACCGGGTTGCAGTAATGTATGCGGGGAAAATCGTTGAAATGGGGACATGGACGCAGCTCTATAAGATGCCGAAGCATCCCTATACCGTCAAGTTGCTGGAGTCTACACCGGCGCGTCATAAACGGGGAACCGAATTGCAGACGATTACCGGGCGCGTCCCCAAAGCGACAGCATACGGGGATGACAGAGACGGTTGCCGGTTCGCCGAGAGGTGTCCGAAAGTCATGGATGGATGCGCGAGTCTCGCGCCGGTGCTGTCCACAGACGAAGCACATCACAGCGTCGCTTGTCACCTCTACAATCCCGCGCCGCCATTTTATGGTGCTTCAGAGTTGGATACGGACACAATTGTGAGTACCGCGGAGAATACGAAGGTTGTTCTAAACCGCGCAGATGAAACGCAGGAATTTGCCCTGCAGTTAAAGCACATTTGCGTCCACTATCCGATTTTGAAAGGGATTTTCAAGCGCGCCGCTGGTTATGTATACGCCGTTGATAACGTCAATGTGGCGATTCCGCGAGGCAAAACGTTGGCACTCGTCGGGGAGTCCGGCTCCGGCAAAACCTCGCTCGGTAAGGCGATTTTGCGGTTAGGGGTGCCTGTCACAGGGGATATCCGCTACGATGGCGTTGACATCCGGACGGCGACGCGCGGGCAACTGCATCCGTATCGGAAGCGAATGCAGATTATTTTCCAGGACCCGTACTCTTCGCTCAATCCGAGAATGCCCGTCGGAGATATTATTCAGGAAGGGATGCAGGCGCATAACATCGGTGCATCTGCGATGGAACGCCGCCAGCGCGTCGCCGAGTTGATGCAACGGGTAGGACTATCACCAGACATGGTAACGCGCTACCCGCATGAATTCTCCGGTGGACAACGACAGCGTATCTGCATCGCGCGATGCCTCGCCGTCAATCCAGAGTTTATCGTCTGTGACGAGGCGACGAGCGCGTTGGACGTATCCGTGCAAGCGCAAATTTTAAATCTGCTCAAAGACTTGCAAAATGAACTGGGACTCACCTACCTGTTCATCACGCACAACCTCGCCGTTGTGGAATACCTCGCCGATGAGGTAGCAGTGATGTATCTAGGACGCATCGTGGAGCGCGGGACAACCGAAGAGATTTTTGATTCGCCGAAGCATCCCTATACGCGCGCCCTCCTCTCTGCTGTCCCGAAAATGGATGCAGCAAGCGGTGTGGAAAAAATTCGGCTGGCAGGGGATGTGCCATCGCCGATTAACCGGCCTGCAGGATGCCATTTCCATCCGCGCTGTCCGGAGGTGATGCCTCATTGCAAGGACAACTATCCGCCAATCACGCGTCTCACACAGACGCATTCGTGTCACTGTTATCTGTTGGATGAACCGAATAACAAGACTTGACCCCGGGGGTTTTCCCAGTAGGAGAGCCCTCCCTGTTTGAATACAAGTGATGAGGAACAACAAAAATGCCAAAAATCAAAATACTCTCTGCTGATGTCGCAAATAAAATCGCTGCCGGTGAGGTAGTGGAACGCCCCGCATCAGTAGTCAAAGAACTCATCGAAAATGCCCTCGACGCGGGAAGCACTAACATCCGCGTTGAGATTCGCTCTGGCGGCAAACGGCTCATCCGCGTCTCCGATAACGGTACCGGCATGGCACGTGAGGACGCGCTCCTCGCCTTAGAACGCCACGCTACCAGCAAAGTGAACCGCATCGAAGACCTGGAGGATATCAACACCTTCGGATTCCGCGGCGAAGCGTTAGCCAGTATCGCTTCTGTCTCGCAGTTTGAACTGCTCACCCGTGCGGCGGATGCAATGGAGGGGACAAAGGTGAACGTTGATGGTGGGGTTTTCCGCTCTGTCCAAGAGAGCGGTTGCTCTCCCGGCACACACATGTCAATCAACAACCTCTTTTACAACGTCCCTGCGCGCCTCAAGTTCCTCAAAACCGACACGACGGAGATGAACCATATCACGAATCAGGTGACATGGGCTGCGCTTGCACATCCGAACGTCCAATTCTCGCTGACACATAACAGCAGAACAATCTTAGATGTCCGCGCCTGCGATGCGTATCTAGAGCGCGCACGGCTCATTTACGGCAAAGAATTCGCCGAGAGCCTCATTGAATTTAAGGAAGAACTGCCGGATTTGCGGGCGTATTGTCTGCTCGGAAAACCGGAATTTACAAAGTCAAATCGGGACTATCAACTCTTCTTCCTGAATCAACGCCCCATCCGCAGCCGCATTATCAGCGCGGCGCTCACCGAGGCACTCGGCGCAATGGTGGCGAAAGATAGGCAGCCTGTCGCACTGCTCTTCCTCACCATGGAACCGAACACCGTCGATGTCAACGTCCACCCCGCTAAAATCGAGGTGCGGTTCCGGAACGAACGAACCGTTTACAGCGGCATTGTCCGAATCATTCGCAACGCCATCCAGAACGCAAAGTATATTCCGAAAATCGAAACACCTATTGAGACAGCGGATGAAGAAGGCACCACTGTCCACGACATCCCCGGCGCGCGTCCCGGAAGGCGTACTCCGCCGCGCCAACGGCCTACCCCCACGCCGAAAAAACCGGGCGCAGAGGAAGAGCAGCCGGCTACCAGCGAAACCGCACCGCCGACTGACACGGAACCTGAACAGAAGCCTGAGGCACCTCGCACCAACGGCGATAAGTTGGTTGTCCAACCGCCGCAACAGCCGATTCCCGATGGCGAGCGACTCTCTCTGCTCGATTTTGAAGGAGTTGAGTTAAAGACGAACCTCTTTAAAACCTACATCGTCGCCGAAGCCGAAGATAAAATTTTCTTCATAGACCAGCACGTCGCCGCCGAACGCGTGCTTTATGAAAGGTTCGTTCATCAGCTGCAAGAAGATGGCATTCCGGTGCAGGGATTGCTGCTCCCGGTGACATTAGAAAGCACACCGCAGCAGCTCGCAACCCTCAAAATGCACGGCGACATCTTCAAAAAACTCGGCTTCGATCTGGAGGAATTCGGCGGGAACACCATTCTCATCCGCGCGATTCCCTCGCCGCTGCCGACCCGGGCCGCCGCGCAAGCCGTCACCGATTTGCTTGATGGACTCCCCGAAGCACCGCACAGTGAGGTGCAGTTACCGGAGGCACTGGATAAAGCACTCATAACCCTCGCCTGCAAATCCGCCGTCAAAGCCGGGGATACCTTAGACACCAAAGAGATGCTCAACCTCGTCCGCGAGTTATCCGCGGCCAAACTGCCCTTCAATTGTCCGCATTCCCGTCCCATCATTGTTGAGATGGGGCGCGATGAATTGGAACGGCGGTTTCATCGGTGAAGACATCACCGCTTCGTTTCCATTTTCCCGTAGGGCCAGGGAGAGAGAAGCCTGTCCCTCGCCACGGTAATCTCGCGAGGCCCCGTAGGGCGAGGGCCTGTCCCTCGCCATTACTGAGTTCCCATGTTACCGTAGGGCGAGGGCCTGTCCCTCGCCACGGTAATCTCGCGAGGCCCCGTAGGGCCAGGGCCTGTCCCTCGCCACCACAATAAGTGATGTCTCCTTCCTCGCTGAAATGGTATAACACCTTGTCTCTGTGCATCTTGCTCCTCAAAAATCTCTTGAATTTTAACACGTAAATATGATATCATATAATAGAGCCGTTAGGCACAGGCTGTTTATAGGAAATAGGACAGACGCAAAGCCCATCATTTTTCACCCCGTAGGTGCGGTTTTCAACTTTCACCCCGTAGGCGTGGTTTTCAACTTTCACCCCGTAGGCGCGGTTTTCAACCGCGCTGGTGTGCGCGCTTTCAAAGCGCGCCTACGGAGAGCGTTCCCCGCGTCAGGCCTAGGAGAAAAAACGACATCGGTCCGGTAGGCAATGACATCGGCCCGGTAGGCGCGGTTTTCATTTTTCACCCCGTAGGTGCAGTTTTCAACCGCGCTGGTGTGCGCGCTTCCAAAGCGCGCCTACCTAAATGGTTCCCCGCGTCAGTCCAAGGAGACAAAACATGAAATCAGAAATCTGGGTTCCCGAATACCACGCGCCCGAACTCTGGCACACCGAAATGTCCCGACGCAGTTTTTTCAAACGCGGCGTAAGCGGCATTCTCGGCCTCGTCGCCATGCAACACTTCCGTGCCACCAGCTCCGCGCAACTCGAAGAAGTTGTGCCCCCCGCAAAACACTGCATCGTTCTCTTTATGAACGGCGGTGCCAGCCAATTAGATACCTTCGCTCCGAAGCCGAAGAGTAAAAACGGCGGCCCGTTCGCCGCAATACCGACGAGTGTCAAAGGCATCCAGTTCTCCGAGCATCTACCGCTCGTTGCAGAACAGGCGCACCATCTCTCAATTATTCGCTCTATGGTATCCCGCGAAGGAAACCATGAACGCGCACGTTATCTGCTCCACACCGGTTATGCACCCGACAACACCGTAAACCATCCCCCCCTCGGTTCCATAACCTCCCACTACTTGGAGAACAACGCCTCCAATCTCCCCAGCTCCGTTAACATCAACGCGCCCACATATCCCAGCGGCTTTCTCGGCGCAACGCACGACGCGTTCCTAGTCAATGACCCGAGCAAACCAGTCGAAGATCTCGCCTATCCCGCACAGATGGACACGCACCGGTTCCGTCAACGCCTCAAGATGCTCAACGCCATTGAGAAAGACTTCATCGCCAAACGGACAGGACGCAGCACCGAAGCACACCAAGCCATTTACAAAAAGGCAGATGAACTCATCAACTCTCCCAATATCCAAGCCTTCCACCTCTCCGAAGAGCCCATTGCCATCCGCGAAGCTTACGGCATGAACAAATTCGGACAAGGCTGTTTAATGGCACGGCGGCTCATTGAAGCCGGCGTGAACTTCGTCGAGGTAAGCCTTGACGGTTGGGATACACACGAAAATAACTTTCAACGCACCGAAGAGCTCCTCAACGTCGTCGATCCGGCGTTTGCCATGCTCCTCAAAGACTTAGAAGAACGCGCGCTGTTGGACCGGACTATCGTCTTATGGCTTGGCGAATTCGGGCGCACACCCACAATTAACACCAACGAAGGCCGGGACCATCATACAAACGGTTGGACCGCCGTAATTGCAGGCGGAGGTATCCGCGGCGGACAAGTCATCGGCAGCACCGATGCCCATGGCACTAAAGTTCTCACAAACCCAATAGGCGTGCCAGACCTGTTTGCATCCCTCTGCTTTGCCCTCGGAATCGACGCGCAAGCCGAGAACTACTCCCGTTCCGGCCGCCCAATCCGCGTCGCCAACGATGGTAACGTCATTGAAGAATTGTTTACTATTTAGTCCAAAAAATGCGAAAGAAAATGCATTTTAACTTGACTTCCGCGCACAACCCGAAATCTGTAGGTTGAGATCGCCCGATCTCAACACACTAAGGAGAATATTATGAACCGAACAACCCTCATCATCGCAATCGGCATCATCATCGCCATCTGCACCGGCATCTATTTCTGGAGCGAATGGCAGAAGCAAGAATTTGATGCATCCTTGCCAAAACCACCCACCGACGAACAACAGCAGAGCGCCGATGATACCGCTGGCGGGCATTGGCACGGCGACGAATGGCATGCGGAACCGCATGTGGCTGACGAAGCAGAGGAGGAGGACACGGGGCCTTTCCTCTATGAAATCATGTTACCGGAACTCACCGAACTGAAACCGGGTGAAATCCGATACTCTGACGCGGCGAAGACAAAGCCGATACACTGGAAGAACTACGGCGGCATTGTGCCGGACGAAAGCACCCCGCGTCCATATAAGCACTTGACAAACGAAGAGGTGCACACAATGGATAGGAGTGGGCTCACGCCGGTGCAACAGGTGCTGCTTGAGAATGAAATCTACTTCCGAGATCCACAAGCGAGAGAAATCTTGAAAAACAGGCTGGAGCTCTGGAAAATGATGGAAGAGCGGGACCGCCGCAATGAACAGCGGAATGCGCGCGCTATCCGAGAGTATCAGGAACGACGGCGCGAACGACAACAATCGCAGAACTAGCGTTTCCACGCACAACCCCAAACCTCGCGGTGGTTTATCCGCCGTGGGGTTTCGCTATTTTATTATTATGTGACGTTTCTTAATCTCATTCCTCATCGGCGCATTTCTTGTTCTTATCGCGCTCTCTATATTTACAACCCCATATCTATAGTGGGCGATCGCCTGATCGTCGCGCATGCACCAGTCCCCCGCTGCAGGTCAAGAGCACCTGCTCTTGATCCCACCTTTTTTATCCCTTGACATTTTTTGCACATTTTGATACAATAAAAACATCATAAGGGCTCAACGCTTAACCAATTGTCGCAAGGCACGAGAGACCCCTGTGACACAAGGATGCAAACGCAATCACAAAACCAAACGAAAAACCCAAGAAAAAAAGTTTTGCAATTCTGGTTTTGCGAAACCCTAGCGTCACAGGGCTCTAACCGCACCCCGAAGAGTTGACTTGCCGACAACCGCAAATATCAAAAATGCAAGACTTGACAACGTCAAGTCGGCCTGACAAGACAACGCCAATATAACCAAGCACACCCGAACAACCGAAAGGAACAACAAAAAATGCGAATTATCGCCGGTAAATTCAAAGGCAGACGCTTAGCCGCACCAAAAGGAAACACCGTCCGGCCCACAGCCGACAGAGTCAAAGAATCCGTGTTCAGCATCCTCCGAGAACAAGTTGTCAACGCCAACTTCCTCGATTTATGCGCCGGGACAGGCAGCATCGGCATCGAAGCACTCAGCCGCGGTGCCAAACACGTCACCTTTGTAGAACGCGAACCGCAGTGCATCCGCGTCATTAAACGCAATCTCGCCGCCTGCAATCTTACCGTCGCGCGAGGGCCTGTCCCTCGCGCCGGTTATCAGCTCACAACCGAACAACACGTGCGACTCCTCCGGTGTCCAATCTCCAAGGGAATTTCACAACTTCAACGGTGTGCGCCCTTTGACATAATCTACTTCGATGCGCCGTATCATGCCGGGCTTTATACAGACAGCCTAGCATCGCTCGCCCATGCCAACCTGCTCTGTGCCCATGGCTCGCTGCTCATTGAACATTCAAAACAGACATCTCTGCCCCTCACCGTCGGTGAATTAACGCAGGACCGACAGGAAACTTACAGCAATACGCACGTATCATTTTATCGCATGCGAGGATAAATCATGCACATACTAAATCTCCAATCCGGAACCCCCTTTCAGATGGGCAAAGGCAAAAACTGGCGCGTCGTGCATCCCGACATGGGCTCCACCCAGTTAACCCTCAACCACGGATTTCACGCGCCCGGACAAGAATTCACGCAGCACTACCACGATGCCTCCGAAGACGCAATTGTCGTATTAGAAGGCGGCGGCGCAATTCGCCAAGGCAGCGTCTACACCCCTATTGCCGCCGGCGATGTCATTTTCGTGCCGGCTGGCGAAATCCACGGCACCGTGAACACCACCGAAGAGATGGCGCGCCTCATCAGTTTCCAAGCGCCGCCCGATATGGCACTATACCGCGGTGAACGAGATACACCAAACGAAATTCCCACGCCGCAGCCGGGACATCGGAGTAACGTGCAAGTCATAAACATGGCCCAAAGCGGTCCCGTCTTCGGCAAAACATCGGCCCCGTGTTCGGTAGAACATCGGAGTGTTGTGTCGCCCCAAAAAGGCTCCGTGCATCTCTCACTAGACTGGATTCGACTCAGCATCGGCGAAGAGTTCACACACGAGCCGCGCGAAACCGAGGCGATTTATGTGCTAACGGCGGGCAGTGCGGCAGTCCAAACGCCGAGCGAACGCCGGACGCTCCACTCGCACGATGTCATTTTCCTTGCACCAAAAGACACCGTCACCCTGCGCCACACCGGTGACGCGCCGACAACCCTCATTCATTGCTGGGCAGTTTAAGCCCGCGCATCGCGAACGCGAAAACGGAACGAACAACATGATAGCAATTTCACGGCAGGGTAACCTCGCCGTTATCAACCACGAGAAGTTTCAGATACACTTCAATCTTGCCAGAGGCACATGGGATTACATCGACGAGCTCGGGCAGACGATTATCAAAAACGGACGCGCCCAGATAACGCTTCAGGATGGGAGCACCGTGTCAACGGAAGACGCTGGCAGTCGCGAATTTATCTGCGAACCCATGCCTTTGACCGGCGAGCCCTTATCAAAAACTTCACGCCAATACGAAGTCCAGTTCTCTCACGAGGCACCTGAAAAGGGTATCCGGCTCAACACCTATCTCCACTGCTTCCCCGATGAACCGCATATCGTGTTGAGGGTAGGCATCGAAAACCTCCGCCGCGCACCTGTTGCACTTGACAGCGTCACCCTGCTCGGCATTTCTACTAACCGCGGTGCCGTGCATCTCGGTGGGCAGTTGTCGGAGTATCATCTTTTCATCAACACGCCGGCATTCCTCGGCGGCGGTAT
>PYJE01000005.1:0-1260 GCA_003635305.1 Candidatus Poribacteria bacterium
AGACCCAAGCGTTCTGATGCCGCTTCCAAGAGAGCCAATGCCTCATAAGCCGAAACCTTTCGGTTTAAGGCATCCGCTATAAATCCGATGATATGGACATCGGGCTTCGTGGTATCCGCGCCGAAAAGCATGCGGAGATACTGGAAACCAGCAACCTTAAACCCTCTGATGCCCAACGTTTCGCACTCATGAGGTTTGGCTCGCAGGGCCCATTCCTTGAGAACCTCTTCTTCGGAAGCTGCAGAGAATTCTTGTACCATTGTGCGAACGACTTGGACAATTGTGCAAACGAATTGGACAACCTCCCGAAGAATCCTCGCGCGGTTCTCGTCCCTGTAATTGAGCTCCTCGATACTGAAGTCCAAGGGCGTTGGATAACTGTCTATGAGTTCAGCCAATTCGCCAACCTTCTGTATCTCAGGATGTCTGTTCATAAAAGTTTCCAAGCGGGGAACCACGAATGCGTCGTATTTTCTATTGAGCGAAAGCACACAGTCAATAACTGCAACGGCTGTCGCTTCGTTGTAGCCATAATCTGCCGACGCTTCGGCACCAGCCACCTGGGGCAATATCTCTGTCTCTATCTTCGCCGCTACTGCGGCGATATCAGACTCGTTGATGCTTGACATCAAGAATCCTCCTTTTGAGTCCATTTGTCCGATTTAATCCGGCACCAGATCCGCTGTTCCCAACGGAACTGAAGGTTCGCAGGACATCAGACGTTTTACCGTTAATACCAATCCACGCCGGATGCCGTGCGTAGAAACCGCGGCGATCGAATAATCCGAACAAGTTGGAACATATGGACACTGAATCCAACGTTTCGCAATTGGCCGGCCGGCGGTTTGGTAAACGTGCTTCATAAAGCCGACATAAACACGCGCGGTTAGCTGCGCAGAAGGCGAGCGAAAGGAGTCTACCGTTGCAAGCACCAACACCGTCGCTAGGAAGCAAAGGTAGATTCTCGGATTTTTTAGGCGTTGCCGCAATGCGGACATGTAGCACTCCCATTAATACGTTTCCGATCGCAATGGTGACATTTTATCAGATGGACCTTCGGTTTAACGATAAGATAAACACTTAACCCGAAGACGTTTCCAATCAGAATAACGATTAACCAGAGAACAGGACTATCCATCTCGCGTGCTGTCGCGTCACGGAAAACCCAAGCCCCGATAAACGGAACGGCTAAGAAAGCCAATAAAATGAGCAGCTCGATGCCGCCGCATCCTATCATCTATTTCTCTCCTTATTTCAGAA
>PYJE01000005.1:1280-7833 GCA_003635305.1 Candidatus Poribacteria bacterium
GCACACCTCCCTTTTCGTTTAGGCGTGCCGCAAGGCGGACATGTCGCGCTCACCTCATTTTTATCAGACAGCCCTTCCATCTAAAATTTCAGGGATGAACGTTTCTGATGAATTCTCGTCAACAGTTCT
Source organism: Candidatus Poribacteria bacterium (assembly GCA_003635305.1). GTDB lineage: Bacteria > Poribacteria > WGA-4E > WGA-4E > WGA-3G > AGPOR5. The sequence continues at coordinate 1,410 of PYJE01000005.1, forward strand.
ATGATACCTTATACCTCAAAACTTGTCAACTCAAAAATCCAAACTCACGCCCACCATGTCCGGGCGAGGCGAGCTCCGCACCTTTTCAAGTTCAAAGGCGAAAACGGAAAGCGAAATAGTCATGGAACTTCTCCAAAATCCTGATTTGTCGGTAGACGTGCTCTGTTTGAAAGCGCGCGCTATAGATTGCGCGGTTGGAAACCGTGTCTACCGGATACCCACCCCCTACAAAAATGGATTGCGCGGTTGGAAACCGCGCCTACCGGATACTCACCCCCTACAAAACAGGTAGATGCGTTTGGCAATCGCGCGCTATAGATTGCGCAGTTACAAACCGCGCCTACGGGATTCGTTCTGCATAAGTCCTACAAAGTTCTCTCAATAAACCTAAGACTTTTGAGTCTCCGTTCGGTGTGGTATTCAATGAAATGGCCGAGGGCGCGTTTCAGTTCACGATGGTTGCGTTCCGAAGCGCGGATGCGGTTTAAGCCTTTCAGTTCAGATGTGCGGAGCATCTTCAGCAGTTCGCAACTGCCGGGCAGTAGTGACACCGTGGAAGTGTCGCGATACTCGCAGTTTTCACAGAGGATTCCACCGTGGCGGACGCTAAATGCTAGCAACTTTCCGGCGAGTAGTGCACTACAATAGGCACACCGAGAAAGCTGCGGGCCGTAACCTGCGCAGTCCAGAAATTTGAGTTCAAACGTTCGTGCGAGCAGCGGCACATCGGTTGCCTGCGCCAAAAATTGGTAGGTGCTTTGCAGTAAATCGAAAATCTCAGGATTTGCGGCCCCTTCTGAGGCGATTGCATCCACGAGTTCGGCGAAGTAGCAGCCGTAGGTGATGCACGTGAAATCGGTGCGAATTGCGTCAAACCCGTTGATGAGGCTGAAGTCGGTGATGCTTTGCAATTCCCGATGTTCGCGGTGATTAAAGAGGAGGGTCCCGTGGTTGAGGAGTTCTAAGCTGCCGCCGAGTCGGCTTTTCGCGCTTTTCACGCCGTGAGCTATTGCCTTCACTTTGCCGAAGTCCGGCGTGTAGAAGGTGATGATCTTGTGAAATTCGCCGAGGGGGAAGGTGCGAATGACAATGGCTTGTGTTTTTTGCGCGGGCATGGTTTTCGTCCGTGCCGTGTGGGTAGTTAAGCGAAATGCGGGAAAATCGGGGCGAGAGGATTTGAACCTCCGACCTCCTGCTCCCGAAGCAGGCGCGCTAGCCGGGCTGCGCTACGCCCCGTTAAAGAATCGGATTTGCCCGAATGTCTATATAGTATACCACAAAAATCGGCAAATGTCAAATTAAAATTCAATTTTTACCGTTATTCCGCTGCAATCGCCTGTTTTTTCACATTTTCCACCGGTTTTTGCGGTTGACGATTGAATTCTTCGCACGCGAGAAGGTAATCGTCAACGGACTCCTCAAAAACGATGCGTATCTCTTCGAGCGAATCGGCGTGAAAACACACAATATCCCGAATGCCCACAAGATCGCCGACGAAGCAACCATCTTCTTCGCTATACTCGATACGAGTCGTATAACCTTTATAGTGCAAAGTCGTGTTCCCGCCGTTCCCGCCGTTAGCCCGCCGCGACTGCTTGGTTTTCCAACACCGGTTTTTGCGCAGGTCTGCCGAGTTCCTCACACATGAGGACATAATCGTTGACTGTTTCCTCAAAAACGGTCCGGATTTCTTCAAGAGAGTCAGCGTGAAAACACACAATATCCCGAATGCCCACAAGATCGCCGACGAAGCAGCCATCTTCTTCGCTATAAAAAATGTGAGCGATGTAGTCTTTATACCCCATCGCGACCATGGTGTTATCCCTGCATCTTGTAAAAAACGCCGCGCACGTACTTAATGATACCCTATTTTACCGGTTTTGTCAAATTAAAATTTCATCACTACCGGTAAACGCGCAGAAAACGCGCGCAGACCGGCGTATTATTCCGAGGGCAAAGTGTTGGGCATCTGAATCTGAATCCGATGGATGCGCCGTTCATCGGCATCAATGATAGTAAAACGGATGCCTCGGTAGACAAACACGGTATTTTGCTCAGGCACGCGTCCAAGGTGATCAACGACGAACCCGCCGATGGTATCAACGTTTTCCGCCTCTAATTCCGTGCTGAGTTTCTCGTTTAATTCTACAAGATTCAGCCGCGCATCGACGGAGTAGGTGTTGGCATTGAGTTGAATGTAGGCATCCTCTTCACCGACTTCGTCTTCATCGTGGATTTCACCGACGATCTCCTCAATGATATTTTCTAGTGTTACGATACCTGCGGTGCCGCCGTATTCATCAACGACGATGGCGAGGTGCTGTTTATGCTGGCGCAGTTCACGGAAGAGTTCGGAAATCTTTTTACTTTCCGGTGTGAAAAAGGGTCCCCTGTCGACAATGAGTTGGCGCAGATCGATCGGTTCACCAGCCGCCCAGCATTCCAGCATATCCTTGACGTGTAGCACCCCAATCATGTTATCAATCGTCTCTTCATAGATAGGGATGCGCGTGTGTCGGCACTCAATCGTCGTTTTCAGCACTTCTCCTTCCGGAGTTGAGATATCCAAGCACGCCATGTCGGTTCGTGCCACCATAATTTCGCGCGCGACTTTGTCGGGGAAGTTGAGAATCCGCGAGATCATCTCGCGTTCGTCTTCCTCCAAAATTTCGTGACTGTCGCCGACATTCACAAGCGTTTCCAGCACCTCCGGCGAGACAAGGCTATCCTGTTCCGTGCGTGCTTCGCCGCCGAACACTCGCACCGCGATGTTCGCGATGAAGTTCAACGGGATAAAAATGACGCAGCCGCCCCAATACACGACTCGCAGCACGCGGAGTGCTTGGATGGTTGCGTTTCCAGAACTACTCTGCACGTAGTTTTTGGGAAACAGTTCCGTGAAAATCACCAGCATTAGAACGGCGAGGACGGCGTTTGCGACAGGGTAGTGGAAGAGCGTCATGAAGAGGAGAACGCTTGCCACCATCAATATCGTTTTCGCCGTGATAATTGTGAGCGAGTAGCGTCGCGGTTGGCGTAGCAGGGAAGCCAAGACATCGTATCGTTTTCCCTCTGCTTCGGCAAAATGGAGGATATCCTCACGTGTGAGCCGGGAGAGCAGTGCTTCCGCTGCGGATAGGAGTGCCATTAACACCAACAACACTAATAAACTGAACAGTCTGAGTGCTATACCTAGGTCGTCCAAACGAGAAATCACACCTCCTGAGGAGCTTTCGTCTTTCGCAATGCGCTTCGGCAAAGACGTTTTTTGTCACGAACTTATTTCGCGCAAGCGGAGTTGACGCAGTGTTGCCTCCTGCTTCGCGAACATGATGGCCTCTTCTTGAGGCGTTTCGTGTTCGTACCCGAGCAGATGCAGCACGCCGTGTACCGTCAAAAAGGCGACCTCGGTTTCAAACGAGTGTTTTGCTGTCGCTGCCTGACGTGCTGCTGTCTCTAATGAGATAACGATATCGCCGAGGAGCATCGGATGCATCGCGCTGCAGTCCTCGCCTTCGCGCATTGCAAAAGCGAGGACATCTGTCGGTGCGTCAATGCCGCGATACTCTGAATTGAGAGCCGTCATCTCGGCATCATCTGTTAGCAAAACGCTAATCTCGTATTCCGTGGCGGTTGCGCGCTTGGAAAGCGCGCCTACCGCGGGTGCTGGAGCGGTTGCGCGCTTAGAAAGCACGCCTACCGGGGGCACTGGAGCGGTTGCGCGCTTGGAAAGCGCGCCTACCGGAGGCGTTGGAGCGGTTACGCGCTTGGAAAGCATGCCTACCGGAGATTCCGCCGCATGCTCGTTGAGCGTTGCCGACGCTGCCCAGTGAACTATATCCACGTCAAACTCAATCTCTGGGCAGTGCTGGGTGATGCCGATGGAATACGTTCCTGCTTTTCTGTTCACGCCGATGCCTCATGTCCTTCTGCCGGTGGAGCGGCGGGCATCCGTTTCACGTTTTTCTGTGGCGATGCCTGCTCATAAGCTTCAACGATGCGTTGCACCAATTCATGCCGCACGACATCAACCTTCGAGAAGTAGATGAATTCAATGCCTTTGATGTCGGCGAGTACTTCTTGCGCGTCGGCAAGGCCGGATACCTTGTGCATCGGCAGATCGGTTTGCGTGATGTCACCTGTTACCACTGCTTTAGAATCAAAGCCGAGGCGCGTCAGGAACATCTTCATCTGTTCGATTGTCGCGTTTTGCGCTTCGTCCAGCACGACGAACGAATTGTTGAGCGTTCTGCCGCGCATAAAAGCGATAGGTGCGACTTCAATGACGTTCCGCTCAATGTATTTGTCCAGCGCGTCGGGTGGCATCATATCGTAGAGTGCGTCATATAATGGACGCAGATAGGGATGCACCTTCGCGGCGATGTCGCCCGGCAAGAACCCCAGTCTTTCGCCTGCTTCCACAGCGGGCCGTGTGAGGATAATCCGGCTGACCTGGCCGCTCTTGAGTGCGGAAACGGCCATCGCCATGGCGAGGTAAGTTTTCCCTGTCCCAGCGGGGCCGATGCCGAAAACCAGGTCATTGTGCTTAATCGCCTCAACATACCGTCGCTGTCCAGCGGTTTTAGGCCGGATGACACCCCGTTTCGAGAAGACAGGGATAGACTCCGCCTTGCTTTCGGCCAAGGTATCGGCTTCTCCGGCTCCAGCTGCGCGAATCATGTAACTCACATCGGTAGTCTGAATTTGTTCGCCTTTCCGGATGCGGTGGAGTAGCGATTCCAACACCGTTGCGACGCGTTCGGTTTCGGCAAGATCTTCGCCGATAACCGCGACGCGGTTGCTTTTCAAAACGATGCGCACGTCAAAATCGTCTTCAATGAGTTTCAGGAATGCATCGCTCTGTCCGAACAGTGCCTGCACTTCAGCATTGCTCTGGACAGGCACACTCTTCAATTCTTGTTTTTGCAATCGCGGTTCTAAACCTCCGATTCAGGTAAGGTGTTTTGATGACACCGGTTTGTATCAAAAATCAGACGAAAATTGCATGAGTGATTAATAGGATACCTTATTGTGCAAGAAAATGCAAGGAAATTCGCGTCGGCATCTCCGGGCGGCGGCGATTTTCAGTTTCTCCTTATTGCTTCCCGTAAAATTTAACCTCTCGGATAGAGGCACCTTTCAGCGGGACATTGATCTGGTGCGTCTTCTTATTCCGAACGGAATGCAGCTGGTCTTCCAGAGCGTCCGCGCTCAGCCGGAGATAAAGCACTTTGCGCCCAATCTGAATTTTGACGGGTGTCGTGCCCTCTATGCTTTCATGCTGTTTGTCGTAAACTGCTTCAAAGGAGACATCAAGCCGGGGCTCTTCGTCCGTTGTTGTCACTAAGGCGAGTGCGGGGATGCGCGAAGCCGGATAGACTTCAACATAAGCGACATACATCGGCGCGTCTAGTTTAATCACTGCTTCTGTCCGATTCGTTCCTTCAATTTCGGTCCGGTATTGCCGATGCAGATTGCCGCCGGCACCGCCGCCGCCGACATGCACATACCCTTTCCGGATAGAACCTTTTACCTGAAACGTGCTAATCGTCTCAAGTTCTCCGTCAACTAGCCCCGGATTCGTTTCGCAGGAAAGCCGCGATGCGGGAATTTCAACGATGGGGGTATCCTGAAGCATAGCACACCCTGCAACACCGATGAGTAGAATGAACAAACTGCTTAAGAGTCTCACTGTTTTTTCCTCCTGTTACGTTTGCGCAAATGCGGTGAGGGAGCTCCGCCGTTATCGTCTTAAGAGAGGAGATATGCAGGCGGTGTTACGCCGACTTGGGTGGCTGCTTCAACGAGCCGCTGCCATGTTGCCTCCTCAATAGGGATGCCCTCTTTAAGTCGGCGTTCTCGGTTTCGTTCCTCAAATTCGCCTGGGACGTAAATTTCGTCAACGCCAGGGAGACGCGCCGAGGATTTCACCCATGCCGCGAGGTGCTCTATCTCTTGTTCATAATCGCTTAAATCGATAAAATTGTCAATGTTAATTGCAAACATAACGATGCCGCTTGCGCCGCGCGTGGGAGTTTCGCGGCTACACCCTGCCCATGAAAGCCCGCCGGCAATTGCATCTATCATGACACCGAGCCCGAAGCCTTTGTGTCCGAACTGAAATCCACCGAGAGGCATCACGGCTGTATCCTCTGGACGTTCGCGAAATGCAGCCGCGTCGGTGATAGGATTGCCTTCGGCATCTATCATCCATCCTTCCGGAATCTGTTCGCCGCGCGCTGTCTGGACGAGCAGTTTGCCACCGGCGACGACGCTCAACGTCATATCTAGCAACAGCGGTGCGCCGTTTTTGCGCGGCACAGATATCGCAATCGGGTTCGGCGGCAATCGACGCGAGGTGCCACCGTGCGGATGCATAAACCTCCCGCCGCCGTTCAGTAGGACAATGCCTATCATCCCGGCA
>PYJE01000005.1:7853-8142 GCA_003635305.1 Candidatus Poribacteria bacterium
CGGCATCGGCGGCAATCGGCGGATATTCGCCCATGCGTCCGGCGTGGCCGCAGCGGTGCAATCCTACTGCGCCGATGGTGCATGTCTTCGCTTTCTCAACGGCGAGTTCCATCGCTCTGCGCGCCGCTACCATACCGAGCGCGCCGTTTGCGTTGATGACTGTAGCCGCCGCACTTTCACGGACTATCTCCAATTTGTCCGCCGCCGGCCCGCCTCGCATCCCACCGATGTAATTCGGCGCGTTGATGACACCGTGCGAATCGTGGCCGGCGAGATTGGAGTCAACAAC
>PYJE01000005.1:8162-12023 GCA_003635305.1 Candidatus Poribacteria bacterium
CGCGAGGTGCTCTATCTCTTGTTCATAATCGCTTAAATCGATAAAATTGTCAATGTTAATTGCAAACATGACGATGCCGCTTGCACCGCGCGTGGGGGTTTCGCGGCTACATCCTGCCCACGAAAGCCCGCCGGCAATTGCATCTATCATGACACCGAGCCCGAAGCCTTTGTGTCCGAACTGAAATCCACCGAGAGGCATCACGGCTGTATCCTCTGGCCGTTCGCGAAATGCAGCCGCATCGGTGATAGGATTGCCTTCGGCATCTATCATCCATCCTTCCGGAATCTGTTCGCCGCGCGCTGTCTGGACGAGCAGTTTGCCACCGGCGACGACGCTCAACGTCATATCTAGCAACAGCGGTGCACCGTTTTTGCGCGGCACGGATATCGCGATTGGGTTCGGCGGCAATCGACGCGAGGTGCCGCCGTGCGGATGCATAAACCTCCCGCCGCCGTTCAGTAGGACAATGCCTATCATCCCGGCAGCGGCGGCAATCGGCGGATATTCGCCCATGCGTCCGGCGTGGCCGCAGCGGTGCAATCCCACTGCGCCGATAGTGCATGTCTTCGCTTTCTCAACGGCGAGTTCCATCGCTCTGCGCGCCGCTACCATACCGAGCGCGCCGTTTGCGTTGATGACTGTCGCCGCCGCGCTTTCACGGACTATCTCCAATTTGTCCGCCGCCGGCCCGCCTTGCATCCCACCGATGTAATTCGGCGCGTTGATGACACCGTGCGAATCGTGGCCGGCGAGATTGGAGTCAACGACATGGTCGCTGACAATTTTGGCATCTTCCATAGTGCCACCGGCAGCGCGGTAGATGTCATAGACAAATTTTCTTAAAACGACGTGTGGTACGGTAGGCATAAAATTCTCCTTCGTATGCGTCCGGAGTTCACCTGAGATTGCCTCGTTAATCCTGCGGAAACTTGACAAGGTGATAGATATCGCTCAGGGCTAATTCGCAATGAATTGAAAGGAGCGGCAGCACATCCTCTCGCGTACAGAATCCGGTCAAAACCCAATGATTACCTCGGCGGCGATAGTGTTCCACGCAGAACTTGTCTTGGGAAACGAGGATGTATTCCTGCAAGGACGCAATCTGTCGGTAGCGCGAGAATTTCCTGTCTCTGTCATACGCCTCGGTAGAGGGTGAAAGCACCCCCACGAGGACTGTCGGATTCAGCAGCGTGTCGAAAACGTCGTCCTCAAAACGGGGTTCATCACAGACAACGACAACGTCAGGATAGGTGTAAGACATCGGCGATGGAATCCGCACGCGCATGTCGTTGGTGTAACTTTCGCATGTCCGTCCTTTCAATTGGACGTAAAGTTCGCCGGAAATATTTCGCGTGATGAGGTTATGCGCGCGACTTGCCCCGGACATCGCGACGATGCGTCCGCTCAGATATTCGCTTTTGAATTGTGCCTTGCGTTCCCGAACGATGTATTCTTCGGGAGTGAAGAGGGTTTGGGCTGCTGCAGCTCCCATGGATGCCTCCTCTACCCGCTCGGCAACTCAAAAAGTTCCGCAACTTGACATGCGAACCCTTCCACGACATCCTCACCGGTGAGGGTATCCTCGCGTGTGAGCAACGTGATGTCCGTTTCAGAACGATACACGATGACTGTCTTTGAGCCCGGTTCTATCACCCAGACGAGGCGTGTTCCAGCTTCCAAGTAAGCGAACGCCTTTTCTACCGCTTTCCGAAAAGGCTCTGACGGAGAAATCACCTCAACGGCGAGGTCCGGCGGAACAGGGAACGCCTTAATCAGGTCTGCGGGTAACCGTGGTGTTGAAACAAACGCGACATCCGGTTTTAGCACGCGTTCGCCTACTTGGAAGCCCGTTTCTGCGCTAACTACTTCCCCCAGTTGATTCGCAATGACATAATTGCCGAGGCGTATAAAGACTCGGGAACCAACTAGCCCGTGTTCCGCCGAGGGTGCTGCCATAGGTATCAATTCTCCTTTAACGTATTCATATCCATCTACATCGCTGACAAGGAATTCCTCCAACGTCATCGTGACATTTTCGGGGGGCATCCCTGCTGGCGCGAGTGGGTGAGTCTGCAAATTCATTCTCTTATTCCTCCACAATGCGTTTTTAAGCCATCGGTTCAGACTTATTTCGCCGGTTGCAACATCTACTTCTTATAGTATATCACATCACAACCGAAATTGCAACAAACGACAAAATCAGTTAAACTGCCACGGTTTCCGTAGTCGCGCTTTGTAAGCGTGCACCTGTAAGCATGCGACAAAATCAGTTAACCTGAAATGGTTTCCGTAGGCGCGCGTTGTAAGCGCGCACTTGTAGGCCTGCGATAAAATCAGTTAACCCGAAACAGTTCCCGTAGGCGCGCGTTGTAAGCGCGCACCTGGGGGCCTGCGACAAATCAGTTAACCTGCAACGGTTCCGGTAGGCGCGCGTTGTAAGCGCGCACCGGTGTAAAATCAGTTAACCTGCCACGGTTTCCGTAGGCGCGCGTTGTAAGCGCGCACCGGTGGGCCTGCGATAAAATCAGCTAACCCGAAACCCTGTCTCTGTCCGATGCCAATTATACCCCCGGTCTGCATCGCGGAACGGGATATTTCTCCCCAACAACTGCTTGAGAATGTCGCTTTCACCCGCTAACTCCGCATCGGTTAACTGCCGAGGCATGTCCTCCTGCGGATAGACGACAGAGCGGTTATACATGCCGAGCAACCCGACGCGCGGCGCGTCAGTTGCGTTCGGCAGACACTGGTGCCAGATGGCACCGTTCGTAAACAAAATTGAACCTTTCGGGGCGACAGCGATGCTTTTCTCCAAGCCTTCTGCTTCGCCCAATTCTGGGCGGCGGAGTGTTTTGTGCGAACCAGCAATACACGCCGTCGCGCCGTTATCGTCTGTGAATGCATCGAGCATCCACACTGTCTGTCCTGTCAAGGAGCCTGAAGGAAACGGCGGCTGCATCGCCCAATAGGGATAGTCAATATGCCATCCGCCGGCGGGTGCGCTTGGGCCAACGATGTTGGCCGTAAACGTTGAGGCGATGACATCTTCGCCGAGCATCCGTTTCCAGACTGCGATAACCGTGGGATGTTGGATGAGCCGCCGGAAAATGGGAGATTTGCCGACGATACCCCACACGCGCCGAATTTTGCCATCGCCGTAAGTGTGGTCCCGGCTGTTTGCGATATCTTCTTCGACGAGGGCCCATATCGCGTCGCGCGCTTCGTCTGCCTCTTCAGGCGTGATGACGTTCTCAATAATGTGGAACCCAATTTCGCGTAAATCGTGTTCCACGCGGTTAAGTCTCTCTGAGTCTAATGCCGATTTGATTTGTAGCACGGTTTCACCTCAAAATTCGCGCATGGAAGGGCGCGCTTACCAGAAAGGGCGATTCGTTAAAGCGACAGGTTTTGGATAGTTTCAATAATCCGGTCTTCCAGTTCATCTTCATCGCTATTTGGCACGCGGTTGTGCTTGTCCATCCACGCGATATTCTCGGCGACGCTCTCTGTTACAGGCGTTCGCGGTTTGAACTCCGGTAGCACTGTCGCCAATTTCGCGCCGCTGTAAATCTGCGTATGTCCGAAGTTGCCGCGTAGTCCGCTATACCGCTGTGCGTCCATTGCGATAAGCGTATCTTGCGCCACATGCACGAATTCCACGGAAACGCCGAGCACTTCCGCTGCGACTGCCTGCCATTCGTCCCATGTGCGCGGCTGCGGATGCACGAGGTTGTATATCTCCCCGAAGCACTCGGTTTTGCCGAGCACCGCTGCAAACGCAACGCCTGCATCTCGCGATGCCAAGAATTGGAAATAGTTCGTCCCATCGCCGACAGAGATAATCGGTTTCCTTTTACG
>PYJE01000006.1:0-517 GCA_003635305.1 Candidatus Poribacteria bacterium
TGCCACAAGTGGTAAGAACAAAAAAAGAGCCCCCGGTGACTGCACCGGGGGCGGAAATGGGAGGGTTTTTGAGAGAGACATTCAGTTGTCTCACATCTGTAGTTTGAGTTCGCTAGTTCTCGAACAGGTGCGGAAATGGGAGGGTTTTTGAGAGAGACATTCAGTTGTCTCACATCTGTAGTTTGAGTTCGCTAGTTCTCGAACAGGTAAGGATCGGGCGATCCTTACCTACAGAGCACAGGCAGTTAAGGGAGATGGGTGGAGCTCCGTAGTTCGGGCTCGCCCGAGCCCGAACGCACAATCAGGTAATCTTGTCCTACAAACGCGAATGGAGGGTTTTCGACAGAGACATTCAGTTGTCTCCCCTCTGTAGTTTGAGTTTGATAGTTCTCGAACAGGTAAGGATCGGGCGATCCTTACCTACAGAGCAGAGGTCGTTAAGGGAGATGGGCGGAGCTCTGTAGTTCGGGCTCGCCCGAGCCCGAACGAGTCAAGAACTTAGATATGACAACTTAAA
>PYJE01000006.1:537-11562 GCA_003635305.1 Candidatus Poribacteria bacterium
CTTCGTAGAAGGGGGAATCCCGCGCAATCTGCAACATGCACCATTCCGTAGTGTTCGCATGAAAGTCCTCCGCTTTGAGATAGCAGGGCGGCACCTGAAGGTGCCGAGCGATGTGACGACTTGTCCCGGTGCCACTTGGAGACCTGCTATTGAAATGTGGCACGAGTTCTGAAGTCAATCCCACTGCGGACGCGGCCCGGTTCCATCGTAAGGTTTCGCAATATCCGCATCCAGCAGGATTTGCGAGACATTTAGAAACTTGCCTGGAACACGCGGGTTAGGCACCCAAACCTCACAGACAACGCGTCCTGCGTATTTTCCCAGCACTGGGTTCTTCACGATAAAGTCGTTGTCCGCAACCTCAAAAATGAGGTGAGACAAAAACACCTGTGCCTGCCGTGCCAGTTCCTTCTCTCTATCCCGACTCGCTTCCGAACGCGCCGTGCCGTCCGGCCACGTTTTTCGGGGACGGCGTTCCGGTGTGTCAATGCCTGCCAACCGCAAATCGGTTTGGATAACCACACCGGTATCCGTTACGAAGATGCCAGGCCAAACCTCACCCCGGTCGTTGAATCCTGCGACATGCACCATCGCATCGGTTAGCGTGTCGCCATCGTAGACGTTCTTTTCAGCCTTGAGCGTCCCCCGATAGATACGCTGAATGTTTTCTGCTTGCAAGCCTGCGTAAAATGCGCAAACTAAAAGCAGACTCACTATCAATCCGTTTCTCACGTTTCGCATCAATCCTCCTCCGCTTTGAGATAGCAGGGGACACCCGAAGGTGCCGCGCGATGTTTTGAGTTACCTGCATTTTCAACCAACACACATCTAACCGAACCATCATTGATGGCTTAGAAGGCCCTATTCAGGTTTGAGCGTTTCGCGGAGGATCGCCCGAGCCTCGCTAAGTTTGCGCTTGACAGTGCCTTCAGCCATATCAAGTTCTTCAGCGATGTCGGTGATTCTCCTCCCTCTGAAATAAAACAACGCAGTCACGTCACGAACCTTCTCAGGCAGATTGGCAACGGCTTCTCGGACATCCGCTCTTCGCTGTGCTGCGCGATAGCGGGCTTCGGCCCCCTCATTCAGCCGTGCTTCAATAACATCGGCCTCCTCAGGGCGTTCGCCTATGGCATGGTATAAAGTGTTGTAATACCGCTTACACTGATTGTAAGCAATCTTCGCCAACCATGCGCTGAAACTGCTCACATTCCGCAAACTGCCGATGTTTTTCCACACCGAAATCCATGTGTCGGCGAGTATCTCTTCGGCATCGCTATAGTTACGGGAATTTGCGAGGATCATGGGCCATATATCCGGATTATACCGTTTCATCAGTTGGCTCAGTGCAACCTCATCCCCGGCTTGAACTTGCCGAATCAATTCTACATCTGTCTGTGTCGTTCCTGAATGGTCCTTCATAACCGATAATCCGATTTCGATTTACTCAACAGAGGGCGAGTTATCGGGAAAAGGTTCAGAAAAATTCAACAAAAAGTCTTTTTTTTTAGGAAATTTTAGGATTTTTATGAAAAAATTGCAGATTTCTGGATGGAGTGGGCAAAATTATCCGTGATGTGTCATAATTTGCCCAAATTGCGCGAGAAAAATTAAGGTCAGGCGACCTTTGTTGGGAGGCATACCAAATTCACCGCTGTAGTTCGGGCTCACCCTTCACCGCTGTAGTTCGGGAGCACCCTCCCCTTCTGTAGTTCGGGCTCGCCCGATCCCGAACGCACAATCGGGTAATCTTGTCCTATAAACGCGAGATGAATCAAACGAATTCAATATGAGTTGCCACAAGTGGTAAGAACAAAAAAAGAGCCCCCGGTGACTGCACCGGGGGCGGAAATGGGAGGGTTTTTGAGAGAGACATTCAGTTGTCTCACATCTGTAGTTTGAGTTCGCTAGTTCTCGAACAGGTAAGGATCGGGCGATCCTTACCTACAGAGCACAGGCAGTTAAGGGAGATGGGTGGAGCTCCGTAGTTCGGGCTCGCCCGAGCCCGAACGCACAATCAGGTAATCTTGTCCTACAAACGCGAATGGAGGGTTTTCGACAGAGACTTTCAGTTGTCTCATATCTGTAGTTTGAGTTTGATAGTTCTCGAATAGGTAAGGATCGGGCGATCCTTACCTACAGAGCAGAGGTCGTTAAGGGAGATGGGCGGAGCTCCGTAGTTCGGGATCGCCCGAGCCCGAACGAGTCAAGAACTTAGATATGACGGCTTAAACCACCGGCTTCCGATTAGAAACGTAAGGCGGTTCCAACATTAACTTCTGGTCTTCCGAAATCATCATTTCGCGGAGTTCATCGTCATAGCGGCCCTGGCCCCACGAAGAATGCCCCGGCGAATACTTGTAAAGGATCGAACGCCGCTGATGCGCCGCTGTCCACGGCAACGTTCCGTGCGTCAACGCCTCCGTGAAGATAACTGCATCGCCTGCATTCTGGGGGACAGGCACCATGCAGGTTTTGTTATCTTTCACTGGACGGAACTCGCGCGGGCACGGATAGTTGCTCTTATGGCTGCCGGGGATACAACAGAACCCGCCATCGCCTTCCTGCATATCGGTGAGTGCCCAGGAGACGACTGTCAAGCCGTTATACATCCTGCCGTTGCGGAAAACGTAGTATTGGGCCGGATCATACGGTGTGCCGCCGCCGTGTAGCGTGCCGCCAGGGTTGCCCTCCTGCATGAGGATGCCGTAGACGTGGTCCAGCCGGAACTTCGGTCCGACTATCTCCGCTAAAAACGGCATGATACGGGGATGGTTGAGGAGCCGCCGGAAGGCATCGTTCTCCCAATTCAGAAACCCACCGAACCGCTGCGAATGGATGCTATCGTCCTTCGGGGCACCATACGCTTGTTCGTCAATGAGAGTGTTCAGTTCCTCAAGTTCATCGGCGGACAAGACGTTCTTGACGTTGATATATCCCCCCAGGTCGAATAGATATTTTTCTTGTGCGTTCATTCTATCACCTCATACCAAATTAATTTCTATAGACGCGGGAAAGACGAGCTCGGGCGATCTCGCGCTACAGAGGCGCGCTTTGAAAGCGCGCCTACCAGAACAAGTAAGCTCACCACGGTAGGCGCGGTTTCCAACCGCGCAACCACGCGCCTACCAGAACAGATAAGTCCACACTGCGCATGATGCGCGCTTTCAAAGCGCGCCTACCGGAACAGATAAATCCACCACGGTAGGCGCGGTTTCCAACCGCGCAACCACGCGCAGACCGGAACAGGGAAGCTCACCACGGTAGGCGCGGTTTCCAACCGCGCAACCACGCGCCTACCAGAAAATCACGCTTCTACTGATGCGCCGAGCGCGATGTCGGCACGAGCCGTGTGACGACAATCTGCTCCCGGTCCAGCAATTCCCCAACGCGCGGCGAAATTTCGTTTACCCACCGCTCGTCCTCGTAAACAGCGGCGTAAAGCCGCTCACGCTGTTCCTCGCTCTCAAACCGGCGAATCCAGACGTAAAGGTCATCCTCTTCTTCGCCGACGAAACTGCCGATTACCACCATTCCTTTGGAAATCTGGTAGGGGAGGACCGTTTCCTCCATGTATTTCACCCAGTTATCGCGCTGACCGGGTTTCGTTCGGTATTGCCGTAATTCAAAAAAAGCCATAAAAATCTCCTATAAACGTTAATAAAGTCCTCACGGACTTTTGCTTAATCATCCGGTGGTAGGCGCGGTTTTCAACCGCGCTCCTTACCGGATAGCGGGCGGATAGAGACATCCATCCTTACACTCTGGGACAACGCGCGCCTACCGGAAAAGTTTGCTTAATCGTCCGGTGGTAGGCGCGGTTTTCAACCGCGCTCCTTACTATAAGCGATTATAGCCGTAGCCTTTTCCCGTAATTTCAAAGAGCGCGGCCGCGGCTTGGAAATGAATCTCCGCGTCCGAGTCTTCAAGGATCGTTTCAAGCAGTTGGACCGCGCTTGCCTGTTTCGCATCGCCGAGAGCCTTGATGAGATCAAGTTGAAATCCCCTCGTGATGTTTGCATCACGCAATTCGGTGAGTTTTGCGATTAGCGCGGCCACCGCTTTGTCCGTTCCGATTTTGCCAAGCGCGCGCGAGGCATCTCTGCGGATTTCGACGTGGTTGTCATCGTTGTTCATCACCTCAATCAGCACATCGGTTGTTGCAACGTCAGCCAATTCGCCGAGTCCTTGCGTCGCAGCTCGCCGGACATCTTTATCTTCTTCGGTTTCTCCCTTCATTATCTGAACCAGATCATCCGTGAGTGCGACAATGCCACCTTGCCCAATACCGAGTGCGCCGGCTTTGCGGATATCGACGTTTGAGTCAGTCAGTCTCTCCTTGAAGAGCGAGACATCCATCGCTGCTTCGCCGACTTTGCTCCGTCCTAGTGCCACCATGGCAGCGTTCCGGACCTGAAAGTTTTCCCATTCATCGGCGGCGCGTTCCGCCATTTCCGGTCCAACCGCTGCTGGCAGCTCCAACTTCTTCGCTGCATTAACGAAAACCTCCCAGCTCCAGTTGCGCTTGAGCGGGTCCTGCCCTGTCGCTTGCCGCTCGCCTGCATCTTGGAGTGCGACGATATACTCCGTGTCGTCAACGAGCCGTTTCCCTACCGCTTCGGCGGCAATCGGGCCGCCAATTTCGCCGAGAGCTGTCGCCGCTTTGGTGCGCGCCGATGCCTTCGCCAGTGCATCCGTGCTGGCATCCAACGTTATCGCCTTGTCTCCAAGAATGGCGACTAAGCGGCGGACCGCCGTTTCGCTTTTGAGTTTCCCCAAGGCGACGATAGCGTTGTTGGTGATGTCGCCTGCACGGACAGTTAATGCCCGAATAAGCACTGCCTCCGCGGTTTCATCGCCAATGTTACCGAGTGCGGCGACAGCTGCTGCACGGACATCATCCGCTTCCAAGGGGTTTTCAACCATCTGGCTCAGTTTCGGGACGGCTTTCGCATCCTTGAGTGTGCCGAGGGCGGCGGCGGCCTGTAATCGGATTTCGGCGTGTTCGTCTTCAAGCGCAACTTGCAAAGGCGCGAGCGCGCGTTCGTCTTTCAGCGCGCCAAGCGAAGCCGCCGCCGCCGCCCGAATGGACTTCGCCTCATCGCGGTTTTCAAGTATCGCGATTAATGGCTCAACCGTCCGGCGTTCCTTAAAACCGCCGAGTGCGCCCGCCGCCCGTTTGCGGATAACGTAACTGGAATGCTTCAATTCCGCCAATAGGGTATCAACGGCAGGTTTTTTATTCAGGCTACCGATGACGTGCACGAGGGCCCATCGCGTCCATTCGTCATCGGCTGATTTGAGCGCGTCCCTAGCGAAGTTTGATGTGGCATCATTGCCATCTTTGATCAAAGCACCGAGCACCTCATTTTGGACGGACTGGACTTCATAGCCATCGTCAAAACTACCCAATCCCTTTTTGACAATCTCAACGAGGCCTTTATCGCCTGCCTGTATCTCTCGGAGTGCCTTCGCCGCTTCAAACCGGGTGGTTTCATACTTGTCGTTTTTCAGCACATCTAACAGCGGTTCTATCACTTTCTGCCCTTTGATTTTGCCGAGGGCGATGGCAGATTCTTGCCGAACCACTCCCTGTTTATCCTTTTTCAGCGCGTTAACGAGCGGTGCGATTACCGCATCGCCTTTGACTTCGCCGAGGGCCCACGCCGCACTGCGTCGAACGGTGGCGCGTTCGTCATCTTCCAGCGCGCGAATCAGAGGTTCAACAACCGTCTCTTTTTCTACAGGCGGAAAATCTCCCCTTCCAAGTATGCCGAGTGTGCGCGCGACTTCGCTGCGCACCAGACTCGGAAAAGGCTTTAACTCTCCCCACGTCCGATAATTGGCACGCGGATAATCCGCTGTCCACTGCACCTTCAAGGAGTCAACTTGGGCTCTGAGCGCGTCAAGTGTCTTATACTCGCGCTTCATGTGCCGTTGGAAATCGGAGATTTCATCAAACCGTGTTGACAATACCCAGAGGAGCAAGGGCACAGGCTCCTCTGTCTCAATTCGACTGAGCACCTTCACGGCGTTCGCCCGGATAACAGGACTGGTTTCGTCGCTCAGCGTCAGCAAGAGCATGGGTTGCGTTGCCTTCGCCGGTTTCAGCTGCCACAGCGCGGCAATCGCAGCGGAACGCACCGTTTCACGCCGCTGTTTGTCCATGGAGATGACAATCAACTTTTGCACGGCATCTTCCGTGGCTACGCCGATGTTTCCGAGTGCTTCCGCCGCGTTGGTAATTGTGGTATCGTCATAAGTGAGCGCATTCGTCAGCGAGGTGACAGCCCGATTGTTTTCGCCTCGCGCCCGCATGGTGCCGAGTCCCTTCGCGGCGAGTGCTTTGACTTCCTTGTGAGTATCGCTATCCAATGCCTCGATTAATGGAATTATCGCGCGCCTGTCGCCGATGGTACCGAGTGCTTCGGCTACCTTAATCCGAATTGCATCGGTGTCATTTTTGAGTGCCTCAAGCATGGCCGGCACCGCCGCACCGCGCATCGCAACAAGAGCTGTCAATGCTTCGGCTTTCAAATCTTCGTTGGCTAACAGTGCAATAAGCGGCCGAACCCCGGCTTCCACTTTGAGAAGGCCCAGCGTCTGAATTGCCGCCGCCTGCGCGCTGATGCGATATTTTTTCATCCACGATTCGTCAATGTAAGCACTCGCGATGTATCGGTATTCGTTAGTTGTGCCGATATCTTCATCAGGAATTAGGTTGCGCGCACCTGTCGTTAGCACCTCAAGCAACGGTGCAACCGCGGCTTCCCCGATGCGGTTGAGTGCGGCTACCGCCGTATCCTTCACATAACTGTTTGAATCGGCGAGGAGCCGGACGAGTTCGGGAACGGCAGTCTCAGCTTGGATGGCACCGAGGAGTTTGGCGGCGTGCATCCGAACTTGCGCGCTGTTGTTTTTCAAAGCCGTTTGCAACGCGGGAACAACTACATCGGCAGCGTGTTGGGACTGGGCGAGTTGTTCAAGCGCGGCAACAGCCCGATATGCGACAGCCGGTGCCCCATCCGTTTTGGCAAGCACTGCTTCAAATACCGGAATGAGTTCCGCTTTACGCATCGTGCCGAGATAACGGATTGCCTCTTTTCGGATACCTGCGTCGGTGTGTTGCGTTGCCTGAATTAGCAGTTCCGTAACCTGTGTATCATCGCCGAGTTTCTGGGCGAGTTGCGCGACTTTAGCACGTGCCGCCGGTTGATAGCACTTTTCTGCCTCCAACAGCGCGGTGACTACCGCAGCGTCGGCGTGTGCAATCAATTCAGGGAGCAGTTCGGCGCGTTTCTCCACTGTTTTAGAAAGAGCCGCGGCGAAGGTGCCAGAAATAGAATTCCGCGAACGAATAAGCCGCTCCTGCCGGTCCAACTCGTCAGAATCCGGGTCCTCCTGCAGAGAGATAGCACGGATGTCGGCGTTTACTGTCTCCAAATGCGCTACCGCTTGCGCGATAGTTTGGTGCCAACTGTCCGCGTCGGTATTCGTTCGGAGTTTCAGGAAGGCATCGACTAGTTTTGCCTCCTGATTGGCGGTGTCAGTCGTCACTGCTTTTTGAATGGCGGTTTGCGCCGCAGCATAATCACCGCGGACAATCGCGCCTCGCGCCTCGACAATGTCCTTGTCCTCTTTTTCGCCACACCCGATGAGTGCCGCAATTGCCACGGCGAGGGTGAGATAGATATAAATTATCGCGTATTTTTTCATAACATGTTGCCGCAACACCGCTTTGAGAAGAATGTCGCCTCCTTTTTTCTCGTTATCAGGGTATATTGGAGTGCTTGTTTACCCTGCAATTACCAATTTCGTCAGGTCAGCTACGGCGTAGATGCGTTGCGCGATGCGGTTGAGCAACGCCAACCGATTTTCACGCACTTCGGATTCCTTTGCCATAACCAGAACATCGTCAAAAAACCGATCGATCGCCGGCTGTAGCACCGCTAGATGTGTCAGCAGTTGTGAAGCATCACTCCTGTCAAATTTCGGTTCCGCAGTGATGACGCATGCATAGAGATTCTTCTCCGCGTCGTCTATCAACAGCGTTTCATCAACATCCATCGGTGGTGTCTCCGGCAAAATCCGCAGCACCCGATTGAGCGCATTATACACCGCTTCAAAGTTTGCAGTCAACCGAAAATTGGCTACTGCCTCGGCACGTTCAAAAATGTGAGGCACATCTATCTCGCCAACTGCCAGCACCGCTTCTGCTACGTCAGGCGCGTAACCGTGCGTCTGAAGGATGCCGCGCCTGCCCAGGAGACGCTCCTTGATAAAATTGAGCACGCTTG
Organism: Candidatus Poribacteria bacterium; assembly: GCA_003635305.1. Taxonomy (GTDB): domain Bacteria; phylum Poribacteria; class WGA-4E; order WGA-4E; family WGA-3G; genus AGPOR5. Next base: position 8,835 of record PYJE01000006.1, read on the forward strand.
TCTCGGTATCCGCTGCCAAATCAACCGTATAAAGCGACAGTGCCTTCTTGACGACGGTATCTAACGCGAGCGGCAGCTGCCTATCCTGAAGGATACGAAGCGTGCCGAGGGCATGTCGCCGTAAGGAGTACGGGTCTTGCGAACCGGTGGGACGTTCCTCAATGCCGAAGTAGCCGACGATGGTATCTAATTTGTCGGCAATAGACAACAGCGCGCCTACCTCTGCCTTCGGCGTGGGGGTATCTGCCCCGAGGGGTTGGTAGTGCTCCGCAATAGCGGTGGCGACAGGTTCTGTTTCGCCGGAGTTCTGTGCGTAGTATTGCCCCATCACGCCCTGCAAAGTGGGAAATTCAATCACGAGTTGCGTTGTCAAATCCGCTTTGCAGAGCCACGCGGCGCGTTCCGCGTGACGACACGTTGTCTCCGCAACCTGCAGTTTTTCGCCGATAAACCGAACTAAGGTTTTGAGTCGTTCCGCTTTCTCCAACAGCGAACCTAGTTTTGCGTGGAAGACTACGGCATCTAACCGTTCCACTTTATCGGCAAGACTGTCCTTCTGGTCTTCACGATAGAAGAACTCTGCATCGTTGAGGCGCGCGCGGAGGACGCGTTCATTTCCGTGCCGAACGCCCTCAAAATTTCCATCCGTTCCGTTGGAAATCGTAATGAACGCCGCCGACAGTTCCGTGTCGTTTTTCCACATTGGGAAATAGCGTTGATGCTTCTTCATCGCCGTAATCAAGACTTCAGTGGGTAGTGCCAAGTGCGATTCGCTAAAACTGCCGATAATAGGCTGCGGGTTCTCTACCAAATAGGTTACTGTGTCTAGCAGTTCTGCATCCAATCTTGGCAGGCATCCCTCTGTCTCCAAAATGCCTGTGACTTGGGATGCAATCGTATTGCGCCGTTCCCCCGGGTCTACGGTGACATTTGCGTTCCGCAATTGGGAGACATAGGTTTCCAACGAGGGAGATGCCAATGTTATCGGTTCCGGGGACAGCGAACGATGCCCAAAGGTTACGCGTCCTGCCGCTAGCGGGCCGTAGTTGCAGTCAACAACTTCTTCGCCAAGGAGTGCGACGAGCCAACGGATGGGACGCGCAAACCGCGCTCGGGAGGTAGTTCCGAGTTGAGCCCGGGTGTTCTCCCCTATTGGGGATTGCCAGCGCATCGTTTTGGGGAAGCGGAGTCTCTCAATCCACTCTGGCAGAAGCGTTTTCAACACTTCCCGCGTTGGCAATCCCTCTTCCTGTTTTGAAGCGGCGACGTATTCGCCTCGCGGCGTTTCAACGATGCGCAAATCGGCGAGTTCAACGCCTTGCGTCTTTGCGAAACCGATTGCGGCTTTGGTTGGTTCACCGTTTTCATCGTAGGCGATGCGTTTCGGTGGGCCGACTACTTCCGTTTCCTCGCTTTCTTGGAATGTGGCGATGCCTTTCACGGAGAGCGTGATGCGGCGCGGAGTGCAGAAGGTTTTCAACGCGTCAAACCCGATTCGGTGCGTTGTCAGTGCGTCTGCTGCCATGCGCTGCAATTGTTCAAGCGCGGGAGGTAGGTAACCTGCCGGTATCTCTTCCGTGCCGATTTCAAAGAGAAGTTCTGTCGTTTCGTTTGCCGCGGCGGCATCGAGACGAGAGTCTAGTGCGGCGGCATCGAGAACGGGGCCTACTGGGGAAGATGTCGTCCATTTTCCGAGTAGCGGATGCTCCATCTCCTCGCGTTGCTTGACATAGGCACGCGCAATCCGCTGTGCGAGCCGCCGCACCCGTTCAATGTAACTCACGCGCTCGGTGACGCTGATAACGCCGCGCGCATCCAGCATGTTGAACGTGTGCGAACATTTCAGCACATAATCCGTCGCGGGCAAAACCAACCCTGCGTCTAAACAGGCGTAAGTCTCCTTTTCGTAGGTGCTAAACAGATGGAAAAGCATGTCCACATCGGCGCGTTCAAAGTTATAGATGGAGTGTTCTACCTCGCTCTGCCGATAAACATCGCCGTAGTTGACGTGTTCGTTCCAGCGGATGTCAAAGAAGTTGTCCACATCCTGCAAATAGAGTGCGATGCGCTCAAGTCCATAGGTAATCTCGGCGCAAATCGGCTCGAGTTCAATGCTCCCCATCTGCTGGAAATAGGTGAACTGCGTTACTTCCGCGCCGTTCCACCACACCTCCCATCCGAGTCCGGAGGCACCGAGTGTCGGCGATTCCCAGTCATCTTCGACAAAGCGGATGTCGTTTTTGCGCGGCGAGATGCCGAGGTGATAGAGGCTTTCGAGATAGAGCGGCAACACGTTTTCCGGTGCGGGTTTCAAGATTACCTGATATTGGTAATACGCCCCGAGTCGGAAGGGGTTTTCGGCGTATCGGCCATCGGTTGGCCGGCGCACGGGTTCTACGTAGGCGACTTGCCACGGTTCTGGGCCGAGACATCGCAGAAAAGTGGCGGGGTTAAAGGTGCCTGCGCCGACTTCAACGTCGTAGGGTTGCTGGATGACGCATCCGTAATCCGCCCAAAATTTTTCTAATGCTAAAATAATTTCTTGGAAAGTCATTTCTATTTTTGCGAGTTTTCTCCGTGAACATGGATTGATTCAAGTTAATTGTAGCAGAATAGGGTATCTTTAATCAAGAGATTTTTAAAAGGGTGCAGAGCCATTTAGTTGTCGCACAACTTCTATTACGCCGAATTGGGAGTAGCGAACCAGTTCTGGGTGCAGAGCCATTTA
>PYJE01000007.1:0-184 GCA_003635305.1 Candidatus Poribacteria bacterium
CCACAGAAACAACAGCGTCACCGCAAGGCAAAAGGACATCACAACGATTCTGAACGTTTTATTCCCCGGTTCTTGAGGCTCTTCCGGTGGATGATTCTCTGCTGAAACTTGTTTTTTTTCAGAGGACATAAGCATTAATTTGCTAGAACGGACAGATAGAGAAAACTGTCCTTACAATGAAGGT
>PYJE01000007.1:204-10492 GCA_003635305.1 Candidatus Poribacteria bacterium
GCAAGGCGTTCGGATGCTTTCCTGTCTGCGCGGTTGCAAACCGCGCCTACCGAGCGACTCCCGTAGGCGCGCTTTGTAAGCGCGCACATCGCAAACAGAGCGCGGTTGCAAACCGCGCCTACCGAACAGCCTCCGTAGGCGCGCTTTGTAAGCGCGCATCTTTCAAACCGCGCCTACCGGCGTGCTCCTGCATCTCTCCTCGCCTATTCTTCCAAAACCGGACGATTCAAACGGGAATGATACGGCGGCTCCATGACAGCCCGCTGACGTTCATTCGCCCACTCCGGCACCGGATAAGCCGGCACATACGCCATGTTGCCCGCAGTATACCGCGTCAAAATGGAGCGACGCGGATGGGCTGCCGTCCACGGCAGCGTCCCGTGGGTCACAGCCTCCGTGAAAATCACGACATCACCCGCGTTGCACACAACTTGCCTGATATGCTCCTGATGCTTCTGATACAGGCGCATCTCCCGCGGACAGGGATAGTTGCTCTTGTGGCTGCCAGGAATAACGATGAGGCCACCCGCACCCGGCGGCACATCCGTTAACTGAAACGTCACAACAGTCAAACCATTGTGCATCTGCCCATCCCGAAAAATGTAATACTGATTCGGATCGAAGCCCGGACCCGATGAACCATGGAAAATGAACCCTTCCGCACCTTTGTCCATCGAAATCAGGAACATCTGATGATCCATCCGGAAACCCTTGCCTAAAATCACGTTGAGATAGGGAACCAACGTCGGATGCGCCAGCATGTGCCGAAACGGAACGCACCAAGGCTCCTCCCAATGGAGCATGCCGCCGAGCTCACCGCGCCCCGCTGTCCCTCTCAACGCCGGGGAACCACCATCAAGCGTCTGATCGGCAGGCCGGACCCGGCCGAGATGGCTGTGCCGTTCGATCGCTTCGTTCGCAAGTGCCACCTCTTCCGGCGTTAGAACCCCTTCAATCACGAGGTAGCCGTTCAAGTCAAACAGATATTTTTCATCGGCGTTCATCTTGGATTCTCCTTATGGACTTAATAAATCCGTAGGGCGAGGGCCTGTCCCTCGCCAGGCATCGGAAGACCGGACGTTCGCAGGGGACAGGAACTCCCTATACCGCATAAGCAACCGAATAGCTTTCATAAATCCGTAGGGCGAGGGCCTGTCCCTCGCCAAGCATCGGAAGACCGGACGTTAATCCGTAGGGCGAGGGCCTGTCCCTCGCCAGGTATTGGAAGACCGGACGTTCGCAGGGGACAGGCCCCCACACGCCGGTTCTGAAAGAACGATAACTCCCTATACCGCATAGGCAACCGAACCGTCTTCCCGCAACGGCGTTGTGCCAGTGTTCATCGGTTGATACGGAGTCTCCGCAATCAAACTATCGTCCAATTCGATGCCCAAACCCGGTGCCTCTGGAATGGGAATATAGCCGCCTTCGCGCTGATACGCTACTTTGAAGACAGAGAAGTCCGAAGATTCATCTGCCTTCGTGTATTCCTGCGTGATGAAATTCGGGATGCTGGCATCCAAGTGTAGTGAAGCCGCCGTGATGAGCGGACCGAGGAAGTTATGCGTCACCACCGCACTGTGATACGCCTCCGCAATCGCCGCAATCTTCTTGCAATGCGTTAAACCGCCAGCGAGCCCGAGGTCTGGCCGAACGTATTGCGGACCGCCAGCCTCTAGTAATTCACGGAATTCCCAGATAGTCGTCAGCCGCTCGCCGTTGCCGACAGGGCTCGTCATTCGTTTCGCCAACTCCGCCTGTGTCTTAATCGTATCAATCTGAATCGGATCTTCGATGAAATAGAGGTTGAACGGTGCCAACGCCGATTCCAGCACGATGCTGTTCATCGGTGTAAGTTTGCGATGCACCTCAACGACGAGATCCAAGTCTGGGCCGCCCCCCTCGCGCGCCGCAGCAACGATGTCACGCGCGGTTTTGACGAGCCTGTCCACCGCCATATCCTGAAAACCGCCGACGAGCGGATCGAACTTCAGCGCAGTGAACCCCTCTTCAACCGCTGCCCTTGCGGCATCAAACATCGTCTCCGGCGTATTCCCGCCGCCGAGGAGATGCAACCGGATTTTATCGCGGCAGTTGCCGCCAAGCAACTCCCATATCGGCACGCCGAAATGTTTGCCCTTAATATCCCACAACGCGATGTCAACGGCACTGATAGCCCCACATAGCGCGGTGCCACGAAATGGCCCCATCCGATAGAGATACTGCCAATGGTGTTCAATCCGCATCGGATTCTGTCCGATGAGATATTTCTCAAAAGTGTTGACGATTCTCTCAACCGCTTCGGGATAGCCCCAGCACGCTGTCTGCCCCACGCCGCTGATGCCGGTATCCGTGTGAATGCGAAGCACGTAGCCATTTCCCATCAAAAACGATTCGATTTTATCGATTTTCATAGTCGCCCTCCTTTTCCGAAATTCTATCACAAGCGCGTAAAATTCGCAAGAAAAATGTGTGAAACGAGAAACACTGCCCCCACCGTAGCGCGCTATAGACATTCAGGTTCTCTGCACCTAAGAAACGTTTTCCTGCTACACAGAAACGTCAACAAGCCGAAGGAACTCTTCATCCTGAAAATCCTGCGAATCTTGTGAACCCTGCTTCAGAGAGAAAGAAGACGCTTTCGGAGAAGAAAATTAACCCCTTGACATAAAATCGGAAACGTGCTATAATTTTAAACATCCTAATCAGGAGAGGAGGCGCGTTATGGAAACCACCACATATCGCACAGCAATTGTGGGCGGCAGGCGCGGTGTCCACCATGCACGATGCTACGCAGGCATTGAAAATATGATAGTCACCGGTATCTGCGAAATTGACGAAGAACGGCTGAAAATCGCTGTCGCTGAACTGAACGTCAATGGGTATACCGACTACACCGAGATGCTGCAAGCGGAGCAGCCCGATATTGTCCACGCCGTGACAGAACCGACGGTGCCGCGGCATATCTGGGTAGAACCGGCTGCAGCAGCCGGTGTCAAGGCGTTGGTAATCGAAAAACCGCTCGCGCTACGTCCGAAGGAAGCGGAGGCACTCGCCGCCGCGCACCAGAAGACAGGGTTGAAGATCATCGTGAATCATCAACGTCGATATCTCCCTTTCGCCGAAAAGTTGCTGGAATTCTTCGCCGAAGACAGGCTCGGGGACATGCACTTTATCCGCGCATGCACCGAAGGCGACATTACCGATATGGATACGCACTTGATGGATGTCGTGCTTTTCGCCCTGCAAGACATTCCGATTACGCACGTGTGGGGAAGCGTTGAGGGAGCGGAGACTTACCACATCCCCAATCGGAATTGCCCGGAGAATCTGAACGCTATCTATACTTTTGAAAACGGCACGCGTGTCTTTTTTGAATCGGCGCGCAAAGCGTTCGGCACCGTCGATTTTCCCGGCAGCAACCCGAGATGCAACCTCGATTTTTGGGGGACGAAGGGACGGATGTGGTGGCGAGAGAACGGTTCGTGGGGGTATCATCTCAACGGCATGGCGCAGCCGTTTGTAGAGAAGACGCACTTCGGTGAAGACGACAAATTCGGACAGAAGGCGTTTACGCAAGCCATCGCTACATGGCTTGATGACGAAAATCAGCCGCACCGCAACAGGCTGGAATTCGCGTTGCTCGGATTTGACCTGATTATGGCGGCGTATCGTTCCGCGCTCATCGGCGAACGCATCGCCTGGCCCCCGAAACTCTCCGATGAGGAATGGGTGGCACTCAGAAATCGGATAGTTGAGTAGTACCAGAGGACAGACGCAGAAATGAACCGTTACGCCTACACAGCCTGCGTGCGTTGCATCGTCCCGTCTTTTGAAAACGTGCGTGCGTTGCTTGCAAAAGCACGCTACATTTAGGCGCGGTTTCAAACCTCGCCTACGGACAAAATAGGAGACAAATATGCTCAACCAAGCACAACTGGAAGCATTCCAAAAGAAAGGGTTCCTACTCGGAAACCGCGTGTTAACTGACGAACAAGTCGATGAATTACGCGCAGAACTGGCGCGCGTAATTGAAGACTACGAGAAAACGGATATCCCGCAGCCGGTCCGCATCGCTAACCTCGGCGGGAAAGCAGAAAGCCCTGTCTGGCAAATCGTCAACATCTGGGAGGCAAGCCCTGCCTACCAACGGCTTATTTACAACCCGCGCATTGTCGAGGAAATCGGACAGTTGACAGCGGCAACCGAAGTGCGCGTATGGCACGACCAGGTGCAATATAAACCGCCCGAAGTCGGCGGCGTTAACATGTGGCATCAGGACTCGCCCTACTGGCCGATCCTCACGCCGAAAACGAGCCAGGTTACCGCCTGGGTCGCGCTCGACGATGTCGATGAAAGCAACGGATGCATGCGCATGGTACCCGGCTCCTATCACTGGGGAAACCAGATTCCGTTCCTGCACAGCGTTAAGGACATTGACTCTATGCCGGAACGCTTTGAGGCGCACGCCCTGGAAGTAGAACTCTGTCCGGTGCCGAAAGGACATGTCCATTATCATCATGCGCTGACATGGCACGGTTCTCACGACAACACGAGCGGTAGCCCGCGGCGCGCCATCGCCGTGCATTACATGACAAGCGAAACCCTTTACGATGAAAGCGGCAATCATGTTATGAAACCCTTTGTCACCGTCAACAACGGCGACAAATTGGCAGGAGCTCATTTTCCACTCGTCATGGATGCAGGGATGCCGATTGGCGCGTAAATGTTTATACCTAAATGTCAGAATGCCGCACCCGTAGGCGCGGTTTACAACCGCGCACAGCGAGAGCGCACTCACAACGCGCAACGCCAAAATGCCGCACCCGTAGGCGCGGTTTACAACCGCGCACGCGAGCGCGCTCACATCGCGCAACTACCGGGTTTGTCCTTCTCAAATCCTATGAAATGAACTCGATGCGTATCGTCGTCTTTGTAGGGCAAGAACGCCTGAACTACAGGAAGGGAAACCTTTTAATTTTTCACGAGTCACATCAAAACCGAAAACTGAATCGCTCTGGAGATTAGAGGAGAAACACATGAAAGTTGTTGATGCAGTTGCGAAAGTCCTGAAAGCGGAGGGAGTCGAATATCTCTTCGCCTATCCCGTGAACCCGATAATCGAGGCAGCGGCGAAACTTGACATCCGTCCCATCATCGTCCGGCAGGAACGCATCGGACTGCACATGGCAGACGCGATGAGCCGAATGACTTCCGGACAGCAAATCGGCGTGTTTTGCATGCAGAGCGGCCCCGGCTCCGAAAATGCATTCGGCGGTGTCGCGCAAGCATACGGCGACTCCGCACCCATTGTCGTGCTACCAATGGGCTATTCGCGTGGGTTGACACAGATTCAACCGAACTTCAATTCCGCCTTGAACTATCGGCACGTCACGAAATCTTGTGAGCAGGTGACGGTGCCGGAGGCAGTCCCAGAAGCACTGCGGCGCGCCTTCACACAAGCACGAAACGGCAGACCGCGGCCCGCGCTCGTTGAATTCCCATCAGACTTGTTTGGTGAGGAAATCCCCGACACGTTTGATCCAACACCGGTGCCAACTACACGCTACGGACCCGACAGTGCTTCTATCGCTGCCGCAGCGGACGCACTCTTGGCAGCAGAGTGTCTTGTCATCTATGCCGGGCAGGGTGTCCACTACGCGCAAGCATGGAACTCGCTGAAGGAATTGGCGGAACTCCTCGCCGCGCCTGTCACAACGAGCCTCGGTGGAAAAAGTGCTTTTCCGGAAGCCCATCCGTTATCACTCGGTTCCGGTGGACGTGCTATTCCAAAACCAGTGCATGACTACCTCCAAAAATCCGACATGGCTTTGGGTATCGGCTGCAGTTTCACCCGTACTGGCTTCGGTGTCAAGATACCGGCAGGGAAACGCGTCATCCATGCGACGTTGGATCCGGCCGATATCAACAAAGATGTGCCAGTCGAAATTGCCCTCGTCGGCGATGCCGGTTTAATTTTAGAGGGGTTAGTTGAAGCCGTTCGCGAACGCTCCGATGGCGCGTCGGAATCCCGCACCGCCGCGGTAACCGAAGATATTAAGGCGATTAAGGCGGAATGGTTGGAGCAGTGGATGCCGAAACTCACCTCCGATGCCGTGCCAATGACTCCGTATCGCGTCATCTGGGACATGCTGCACACCGTTGATGTCGCAAACACGATTATCACACACGATGCTGGGAGCCCCCGAGATCAGCTGTCACCGTTCTGGCAGTCCGTCACGCCGCTCTCCTACATCGGTTGGGGGAAGACAACGCAGCTCGGTTACGGCCTAGGTCTGGCGATGGGCGCGAAACTGGCCAAGCCGGATAAACTCTGTATCAACGTCTGGGGCGATGCCGCCATCGGGTTTACCGGCATGGACTTCGAGACAGCTGTGCGAGAGCGCATCCCGATTTTGTCCGTGCTTTTCAACAATTTCTCAATGGCCATCGAGATTCCGATTATGCCGGTGTCTACCGAGAAGTATCGTTGCACCGATATCTCCGGGCATTACGCGGACATGGCGAAAGCGTTCGGTGGTTACGGCGAGCGCGTTGAAACGCCAGACCAGATTGTGCCTGCACTCCAGCGCGGCATCCAGAAAACGCAGGAAGGCGTTCCCGCGCTATTAGAATTTATTACGGCGAAGGAAATCCAGATTTCCACATTCTAACCGCTCGCTCGTTTGTGAGGGATAACGCAGAATAGGTTTTCCACAGCCATTCAGTTCTCCTCAGTAGGATAGCCCTCCCGGTCTCGATGCGTACTGAATGTCTCTGCCATGTCTCCCGCGCGACGGTATGAAGGAGGATACACGATGAAAGTTGCTATTACGGTTCTGCTTACAGTTGCCCTCGGTTTTGCCACGGCGTGGGCACTCAACGATGACAAGGCACTCATGCTCTATTTCCCGTTTGACGACGATGCCGGTGGCACAGTCAAAGACGTTAGCGGGAACAACCTTGAGGGAACCCTGGAAGGCGCAGTTTTGTCGAAAGATGGAAAAATCGGCGGCTGCGTCTACCTCGAAGATTCTGAAACATTTGTCGAGGTAGAGGCGGTTCCCGAATTAGACATCACCGATGAACTGACGATTCAAGCATGGTTTTTCCCAGAAGAATCGCAGGGAGATTCCAATCTGATGGGACGTAGAAGCGCGGCGAACGTCGGCGGCTATTGTCTCCAATGGAGTGCGCAGTTCACCGGCGCGCCGCAAATCGAGACATGGATTAACATCGGCGGATGGCAAGGTTCGCGAAACAAGCAGACTATCAAACCGGCGTTAGAGGAATGGCATCACGTCGCTTCTACCTACGACGGTGACATGATTCGTCAGTATATTGACGGCAAGTTAGATGTTGAATTCAAGCCGCCGAACGGTAAGATTAACAGCATCGAGGTAGTCTTCCGTATCGGCAAGGCGCAGACAGGGCTTCCCGGCATGGTTGGCTATGTCGACGAAGTCGCCATCTACAACCGCGCCCTCACCGCGGAGGAGATTAATCAGGATATGGGCAAAGGCGTTTACTTTGCCGTATCCCCCGGCGGCAAGTTGGCGACGACGTGGGGCAATCTGAAACGGTAGGGAGCTCGGCTGATGCTGATGTTGTCCATTCTCCGAACTCATCTACAGGATGCCTGACGCGGCCACAACCCGATAGGCGCGGTTTCAACCGCGGCCACAACTCGGTAGGCGCGGTTTACAACCGCGCCTATCAGAGAAGAAGCGCACTCGCAGCCGCAGCACAAATCCCGTAGGCGCGGTTTACAACCGCGCCTATCGCAGAAGAATCGTACTTGCACCTATCCCGTTAAAACTAAGGAGAAAAAATGCACAAAGCCAAAAACACAAACCGTCCATCCAAAATGCTGTGCAAGCCCCAAATCGTGGCGCAGCACTTCGGTCCGATTGAGAAGGCGGCGATAACCCTCCGGCCGTTAACCATCTTCGTCGGCGAGAGCAACACCGGCAAGACGTATCTCTCGACACTCATTTTCGCGCTACACCGAGCCTTTGGGAAACAGCGCAACGGAACGCATCTTGAAGTTTTCACCGCAGAACTCAGAAGGTGCTTTGGGGTTGCATCCGTGCCAGAACTGATTCGTCTCAGTGGTAATTCTTGTGATAAAATGAAAATCGCTCTTCGGTGCAGCGGCAACGTTTTTCGCCTCTATGCCTCCGAATCCGAAATCAGGAGCGAGGGAGAGGCTCCGGCGGCACTCGGGTTTTGCACCGAAAAAGGGCAGAGCTGTGCCTATTATCTACCAGCGGGCCGGCGCGGTATTATGCAGGCACATGAGGCGATGGCTACCGCCGGACAAAAGCAAAACTTGCCGATGGCAGATTCGGGCATACTGACAGATTTCCTAAAACCGATTGTCGGGTATCAGGAAGGGAACGGGGTAGCGAATCCGATGCAACGCATCGCCGCAGCTCTCGAGGCCGAGGTGCTACGAGGGGTAATAGAACCGAAACACCCGGTTCCAGAGTCCGTGGCTATGGACAGCCTAGAATTCCAGTATCGTCCCCGGCAAGCGGTGCGAGGGCTTCGGCTCAGCCAAGCCTCATCGATGGTATCGGAGCTCGCGCCGCTTGTCCTGTTCCTGCGAAGCGTCGTGCGTCCCGGAGATTTGCTCATTATGGAAGAGCCGGAGGCACACCTGCATCCCGCAGCTCAAAGTCAATTGGCCTTCACGTTTGCCCGTTTAGTCCGCGCCGGTGTGTGCGTGGTTGTAACGACACACAGTGACTGGTTCCTCCAACAGATTGGCAATCTGATTCGCGAAGGCGAACTCGCCGGTTTGGGCGAAAAGGGAGGCAAACCGCAGGAATTTCTTAAAAAGAGAGAAGTCGGCGTGTGGCTGTTCCAAAAGGGGTGTCCGGTGGAAGAAATCAAGTATAATCGCATAGACGGGATAGAACCTTCCGAATACTTGGATGTGGCTGAAGAACTCTACAACCGGGCGGCAGGACTCCAAAACCGGCTGGAAGAAATGAAAGGCGGCAGTCAATTTGAACGTAAGTAAGGTTTTTAACGAAATCTGCGCCCGGGTGGATAGAGAGAACCTTATCCATTCGTGCAGCGGCGAAGGATGCACGGTTTACATGAACGGCATCCCGACAACTCGAATCGTGGTGCATGTCGAGCGTGAATTTGACGCGCATGCACCTAATAAAAAGAGGTGTGACCGGCTCCTCTTCTATGAGGATACTACCAAAAACAACTTGGTAGCCGCTCCAATTGAACTGAAGAGCGGCAAAGCAAAAGAATCGGAAGTCGTCGAAAAATTGGAAAACAGTTTGGAATTCGCTGCGAGCCTTGTTCCAACACAGGCAACTTTGAAAATTGCCTACGTGCCCGTTCTGTTTCACGGCAGAGGAATCAACTGGACAAATCCGAAGCGAAGGAGACAACTCAGTTTGTTCTTTCGCGGCAGGAATTTGCAGGTGCTGATTGGGCATTGTGGTAAAGCTGGGAATTTAGCACAAGTTTTATCCAATGCCGGTTATCTCTAAGACGAGAGAAAATTATCGGTGAACATGAATGAGGTTCTCAGCGAAATTCAGCGAAGCTTCGGGACAACAGCCGCCAGCGCAGCCTCCTCCTCCGCAAGCATTCTGAGCTCTGGCTGCAACGCCACCGCGCGCGTCAACGAAACCAACGCTCGCTGCACATCGCTCTCCAGCGCATACGCACACGCCAGATTGTAGTGGAGCAACGCAACCTCCGGGAATATCTCAAGCGCACGCAGGCACGTCTGACGCGCATCCGCAGGAAGATTCTGCCGCAGATACGCTGTCGTCAGATTGACGTAACCCTCCGCAACATCCGGAGCGAGCTCAATGACTGTTTCAAAACTCGCCACCGCACGCGCATAGTGTCCCGCCTGCAAATACGCTTGCCCAAGGTTGTTATGGGCAGACGGCTCCCGCGTGAAGAAAAGGGTGCGGTTTTTATTCGCAATCGCCCGCTGATACGCTTCGATCGCCCGCGACGCATCGCCGTTGCGCATTAAAAAAGTCGCCTCCCGATAATAATCGTTGAACTGCGTCTGGTGATGCCATACCCACAGAAACAACAGCGTCACCGCAAGGCAAAAGGACATCACAACGATTCTGAACGTTTTATTCCCCGGTTCTTGAGGCTCTTCCGGTGGATGATTCTCTGCTGAAACTTGTTTTTTTTCAGAGGACATAAGAATTAATTCGCTAGAACAGACAGATAGAGAAAGCTGTCCTTACAATGAAGGTAAGTCTTGACAACGTCAAGACGGCCTGATCAGACA
>PYJE01000007.1:10512-21434 GCA_003635305.1 Candidatus Poribacteria bacterium
TTGTCAAGACGGCCTGATAAGACAAACCGCGCTGCACCTATGCAGCCGAACAACCGCCAGGAACAAGAAAAATGAAGACTTACGGTTTTGGTATCATTGGCTGCGGTATGATTGCCGATTTTCATTCCGCCGCCATTTCTGAATTAGCACACGGACAACTCGTCGCTGTCAGCTCCCGAAACGCCGACAACGCGAAACGGCTCACTGACAGATACAACGTCGACAGCTACAACGATTACACCGAGATGCTCAAACGCGATGACCTGGATATTGTCTGCATTTGCACGCCGAGTGGCGCGCATCTCGAACCCGCTGTCGCCGCCGCCGAAGCAGGCAAACACGTCATCGTTGAAAAACCGCTGGAAATTACCTTGCCGCGGTGCGACGCAATCATCAACGCCTGCGACGAAGCCGATGTGCGGCTGTGCGCCATTTTCAATTCCCGGTTCACTGAAAGCACGCAACTCGTCAAATCAACTATTGAGAGCGGCAGGTTCGGTAAACTCACCCTAGGCGATGCCTACATCAAGTGGTATCGTTCGCAAGACTATTACGATAGCGGCGGCTGGCGCGGGACTTGGAACCTTGATGGCGGTGGCGCGCTCATGAACCAATCCATCCACGCCATCGATTTACTCCAATATTTCATGGGCCCCGTCAAAGCCGTCCAGGCGTTTACCGACACACTGGCGCACGAACGCATCGAAGTTGAAGATGCCGCCGTCGCCGCACTACGGTTTGAAAACGGCGCGCTCGGTGTCATCGAAGGCACAACCGCTGCCTACCCCGGCCTGCTCAAAAAAACCGAAATCTCCGGCACACACGGCACTGTCATCTTAGAGGAAGAGGACATCGTCAAATGGGAATTTCACCCCGAGCTGCCTGAAGACTCCGAAATCCGGAAGAATTTCGCGCAAAAGACAGACACCGGCGGTGGGGCATCCGATCCGAGGGCCATCAACCATGCCAACCATCGCCGACAAATGGAAAACCTAATCCTCGGACTTGAAACCGACGCGGCACATCTCGTTGATGGCCGCGAAGGACGCAAAGCCGTCGAAATCATCCTCGCCATCTATCAGTCTAGCCGTGAAGGACGCATCGTTGAATTGCCTCTGCGTTGTTCCTAGCGGTCAAGCAACTGTCCCCTTGCAGATAACAGTGACTCACCAGGACGACTTGACAATGTAGGGCGGGGGCCTGTCCCTCGCCATGCTAGGTATGACAATAGGCTTTTTTTGTTTCACCAGACATGCAAGAAAAGACAACGTCTTTTCGGCCTGATAAGTCAGCGTCACTGTCCCAGAAGATGTCAAACCACGCCTTGCACCAGGACAAAAAGTCAACGTCACTGCCCCAGAAGATGTCAAACTACGCTGCGCGCCGAGACGAAATAATCAAACACTATCTTAATCGCCTCGTCCTTTTTGTTTAAGGACATCTCGAACCCGCGCTGCGCCTCGGTGAATGGCAAATGGTGCGTGATAATCGGCGAGACATCGAAGCGGCCCTGCGCAATCATATCCATTGCCAACGGGAAGTCGTTCAATGCATCAGGGCCGACGGAGCCGATGAATCGGATATTTTTGCGGAAAAACTCGGCGAAATGAAAACCGTAAACCTCGTCATCCGGCACGCCGAACGCGAGGAGCGTGCCTCCTCTTTTCAGGAGTCGTAGGCACTGGTTGATAGTCTCCGTTTGATGCCCGACTACCTCAATAACCAGGTCTGCCATTCTTCCATCGGTGAGTTCTGCTACCGCCGCGCCCGGGTCTTCGGTGGCGGCGTTAATGGTGTGCGTAGCGCGCATCTGTTTGGATACCTCAAGCCGGAAATCAACCAGATCTGTGGTAATCACCGTCCGCGCGCCGAGGTTGCTCAGCATGTGCGTAAAGAGCAGCCCCATCGGCCCCTGCCCGATGACTACCGTATCCAGGTTCAGCAGATTGCCCAACTTCCGGCATGCCCACACGACGGTTCCGAGCGGCTGTGCCATCAGCAGGCAGTCCTTCCGGGCAAAGTCTACCAAGGGCATCGTGACGCTTTCGTGCGACAGGAAGTATTCCGATAGCCCACCGATATGGCGCGGGAGCGCGAGCACCTCGTCGCCTGCCTTAAACCTGTCCGAACGGCTGTCGGTGACAACGCCGATTGCCTCGTGAATAGAAAGCCCTGGTTGAAGCGGGTAGTTTTCCGGGGGATGCTCCAATTCAAACCCCGGCATATCACTGCCGCAGATAGCACTATGCCGTGTCTGAATCATCACCGTGCCATCGGGATAATCCGCTAAGTTCGGTTTTTCAATGTCAATAATCTCGATGTGACGTGGTGCCACAATTTGCCCAACTTTCATAAAATCTCCTATAGGAACTGTGACAGAAAACAGCCCCGCGCTACGTGCTAGTCGCGGTTTGAACAATTACGGGAGACAGCCCCCCGTGCTACGTTCGGGATGGCATCTAAAACTCGCTGATGCATTTGCCCGTTTGTCGCGACGATGCCGCGATTGTCAACCATCCGTCTGCCGGTGAGAAAATTCAGCGGCGCGCCGTTTGCGTCTGTCACCGTGCCGCCTGCTTCTTCAACGACGATGAGCCCGGCACCGTGGTCCCAGATGCACTCGCGGTAATCTGGGGACGCAGGATTCGGTAGGCGGAGATAGACGGACGCTTCGCCGCGCGCAAGTATACCGTATTTCGCTTGGCTGTCCATCTGCACCGGCGGCGCGGTGATGCCGAGCCGGTTCGCGATGTCGGCATGCGCATCGCTGTCACCGTGCGATGATTCAACACTCTCAGCCAAACGGTGTGCATCCGCCGAAACACGCGCACGCCCTAAAAAGGTGCCAGTAAGCGAATACATCGCTGTCCCTTCACCTCGGACGGCGACAAAGAGACACCCGCGCGCTTCCTCCGCTCCCATCCGCGAGTCTCCTAGCGCGAAGGACTGGCCCTCGCAATCCGTCAAACGAAACGGCAAATTCGGACAAGCGAGAACGCCAAGCGTTACCTCACCGTTGACAATCTGCGCCAACGCGATTGCATACTGAGCCCGGCGCAGGAAGCCTTTGGTGCCATCAATCGGATCCAACGTCCAAAAGGTGTTTCCAACCTCACCTGTTCCTCTATCAATCCAGGCACAGACGTTTTCAGCCGAGGCGGCTGCGTCAAAATCGTTAACGTAGGCGACGACACGTTCCAAAAGCGGCGGATTTGCCTTGAGCGAGGCTGCATCCTCTTCCGCCACGATAACTGCTTCTGGAAACGCATCGCCGATGGCCTTGCAAATGACTGCCTGCGAACCGAAATCTGCGACAGTGACAGGACTCCGGTCGGTTTTTTGGATGGCATCCATCGGCACCATCTCTGCCTGCACCTTTTGGCATAGTTTTGCCGCTTTTAAGACTGCGTCAATCGCAATCTGTTTTTGAGATGACATTTTTCTCCTACCCTCATTTTCTCCCGGTAGGCGCGGTTTGCAACCGCGCTTACAGGATTCGTGATGCATCCATCCTATTAAAAGATATAGGATTTCGCGAAACTTGTCAAGCATTTCTGTTGTTCGCAATGCGTTTGATGTGGCGTTATCGGGACAAGGATGTCCCTCCTACGTAGTGCCGCATGCGCCGTTGTTGCATGCTCATTTCTCTGATTTTCTGTTGTTCGCAATGCGTTCGATGTGGCGTTATCGGGACAAGGATGTCCCTCCTACATAGTGCCGCATGCGCCGTTGTTGCATGCTCATTTCTCTGATTTTCTGTTGTTCGCTAGTTGGTGCAAACGCTCTACCTTCGCGCTACACTAGACGACAGGCAACGCATCAATTTCTTCCACAAGCCGAAGCGTCTCCGCCACTGCAACCAAAATGCGTTGATACGCCTGAATCTCCGTGTGACGCAATGCAGTGCCTCGCCGCTCCTTCAACCACTTTTCACACACCGGATACGCACCGATTTCAAATTCCCAAACGGTTACCGGAACATTGACGAAGTGCTGTGTCCGATTAATCCACACTTTCCCATCGCGGTGGCCATATTTCTCGACAACCGCGTCTCCCTCGCCTTCAAAGCGATGGTGCGGTGGAATCGCCACTAGGAGTTCTCCCCTGCCGAGATGCATGTCAATTAATGCACGCCCAAGCTCGGCTAATTTGCGGAACAAAGGGACAGCGTCTGTCAACGGGACGCGCGGGAAGTCATATTTCAGAAAAGCGTAGTAACGTTCGCGATAAGTGGTGTTATGCAAAACGGCGTAGAGATAACCGAGGATGTCCTCCGCAGTCACTCCCTCAGGAAGCCCAAACGGCTCCATCTGCGAAAGTCCCAGTCTCTCGGAAAGTGCCTTGAGAAAAGCGGGTTTGAAATTCAAGGAACGTTCCGTTGATAACGCCAATTCTGTCGCATCTGGATAGAGATACAGCGGGAAGACATGTCCCGATTCGCTACTTCTGTTTGAAATATGAGAATTGTCGTTAATGCAGTCGGTTACCAAGACATGCTGCCAAGTCGGGCTCGTGATAATGCGGGTTGTAGAGAGCGCGATGTTGTCGCCGGCGCGTAGGTGCCGCATTATCGCGCGACGCGGGCTAGAATGGAAACCACGGGACTTTCCGGTGTAATAGGTATAACGGACATCAAACGGACGGTAGCGCATACGAGTGATATGTTGCTCCATATCCGGGTGAGCACGAAGGTCTGCCTGTGCAGCCGCAACTGCCCAATCACTCGTATCGCGAGACAAGCGATATCTCTCCCTCACTTCGGTGTCAGAGAGATTAACAAAATCGCTCACTGTGGCGCGGAGGGCAGCCTCAGTGCGATGGAGCGTCACTTTATCGCGGCCTGTGCAAATCCCCGTTGACTTCACTTGGAAGATGTCGGTGAGTGCCCATCCCTGTTCATATTCCTCGCGGCGTTCTGTCTCTTGTGGCGCGAAAAGGTAGAGGGGTGATGTCGGCCGGAGTTCGCGCCACGCGGTGGTTTGGACATCGTTCTCCGACAAGATTCGGTATTTCTCCTCGCGGGTGCCCCATAAATCGGCATAGCGGACGATAGTTTCTGCAACGTTATCCGGTTCTTTGACGCACAACAGAATGGCGATGCCTTGTTGGATGTTAAAGACGTTTTCATCTTTTTTTCCATCCGGAACCGCTTCTGTCTTTCGGGTGCTGCCGTGCAGGTTGAGCAGGTAAATCTCACTGAAACTCTTGAGCAAACTCTGCCGCATGCCACGGAAAATAGGGCCCTCAAGAAAACTGTTGTTCACGATATAGCCGACAACGCCCTGGCCGCTCAGTTCAATCCGCCATTGTCCCCACCGAATGAACTTGACATAGTCGGCTTGAAGCGGTTGGAAATTCTCGCGTCCCATCGGTTTTCCATCTACCTGTTTGTAGTCCTCAATGAGTCGCCCGATGAAGGTGAGATTCCCTCTCTCATCGCGGCTTGGCGTGGCCGAATTTCGGGGATAAGGCGGATTCCCGATGACAGCCAGCACCGGTGCATCTCTCTTCATCCAAACCGCTGCGTTCGCCTCATCCGAGATGAAGCCTGCGAACGCGAACCGCTCCTTCTCTTCAGGCTCTTCCAACGTGTTGGTAAGATAGATGCTGAGCCTGTCGCTGTCCTGCTGTATCCACCCGTTCGCCTGCAGAAAGAGGCTCAACTTGAGATGCGCGATGGTATAAGGCGCGACTAAAATTTCAAACCCAGCGAGCCGTTGGACAAGGTTTCCCTGCACATACTGCCGCCAGATACCGCTGCCATAAGTCGCGGTGACGTGTTGCCGGATGTGGCTGAGCACTGATAAAAGGAAACCGCCGGTGCCGGTGGCCGGCTCAAGAATGAACGCGTCTTCATCGGCGAGGCCGTCAGGTTTACGCAGTTTCGTTTTGAGAAGCGCGTCGACGGAACGAACGATGTAGGCAATGGCTTGTGGCGGTGTGTAATAGACACCCCTATCGACTCGCCGTTGCGCATCATATTCGGCAAGAAATGTCTCGTAGAAATGGATAACCGCGTCTCTCGTAAACTGTGCCTGGGCACGCAGCGCGAGGGCCTGTCCCTCGCACTCCTCGTCAGTCTCCACATCGAAAACCGTGTGAAGCATCTCAGCGGAAATATGCTGCAGCAGGTTGATGATGTCGTCCAAAATCCACGTGAGATTGCTATCCAAGTTGGGCGATGCTACCTGATAAAAAAGGTTCCGGAGGAAGGGATTAGAACGCGGAAGCGCGTCGGCAGCGGTGAGGCGCGAGAAGTTCATCGCCTTCGGCAGCGTGCATCGCGCCGCGAAGAGGCCATACGCCAGCGTCTGTGCATACATATCAGCGAAATCTTCCGGTGTTAACGTCGAGAGAAGCAGTTTTTGAAACGCAGAGAACATCTGCGAGATATCGTTCTGCTCATCGCGAAGAACTGTCATAATTTGTGTCTGGAGTTCACGTGTGCGGCGCGCGAGGTATTTCGCGAGTGCTTCCGGCGTTGTGAGCGTCACTGGCTGCGCGCTCAGGAATCGTTCCAGCAAACTTCCTAGTGCCGCTGCATCGGGAGAAAAGGCGGTTGCGCGCAAAATGCCATCGGTATACAACCGAAATTCAACGAAATTTGTGAGGACGAAGTTGTCAAGGTTAGCAATGAACCGCTGATTCTGGGTTTTGGCGTGCCCAGTGAGCGCGTCCAAGTCGGTACCGTATGCCTCTGCCTCAACATAGCCGACAGGGAACAGTCGCTCCCTCGCGACGAAATCGGGCCGGCCGATGGCAAAGGCGGCTCGCGGTTCATGCGTGAAGGCGATTTCCGGCCTGCCCAGGACTGCCGCGGTTGCGTCAAGAAACGTTTTCAGCGGCGCGTGCAAGGAAAGTTCCGCCGTTGCCATCGGGCTCGTTCTCGTCGCATCAATGTCCCGCACATAGCGGTTAAGGTGGGATTGAAATGTTTTTGTCATTCGCGAGGCGTTCGATAAGGGGTGTCCGAGCAATAGAGTTCTTCGCCGTAGATTAGAAAAGTGTTAGCTGCGGCGGCTCATCTGTTTCGTGAACTTCGCGCGCTGGGGGTGATAGCGCAGTGCAACGTCGCAAGGCTTCAGCGATGTCATCAATCAGGAGTTGCCGCGTGGCGGTGAAAGTCTCACCCTCTTGCCGGAGGACGTAAGCCGGGTTAAACGTCGCCATCGCGAAAGGCGCGTATGACGTATCCTTAAACCAGATACCGCGCTCCGCCGTGATACGGAATTGCCGATGAATAAGCGTCTTAGCCGCGGGACTGCCCATGCATAAAATTACCGACGGTTGGACGAGGTTCAGCTCCGCGTCCAACCACTTAGCGCACGCCTTGATTTCAGCCGCCTTGGGCGGCCGGTTTTTCAACACCCCGGCCCTCATTCCCGCCGCTCGGCATTTGATGATGTTTGTCAACCAGATATGCCCGCGCGTCAAACCGTTCGCCGCGAGCACTTCATCAAGCAATTCGCCCGCGGGCCCCGAAAACGGAAACGTCGTCCGATTATCGGCGGCGGAGGGGCCTTCAGCGACGATGGCTAATTTCGCTTCGACACAGCCGCTGCCGAAGACGACATTCGCACGGGTTTCCGACAAACTACAATCCGTGCAAACGCTCGCGCGGGTTTTAAGAACCGCCATTTGTGTGTGAATCGTGCTCATCGATTAAGCTTAAGAAACCCAAGCCTTTAGGAAACTTGGCGAACCTGAGCCAGTTTCTTCCTCTTTGGTAACGTGCGGGAATTAACCGTCCCGCGGCGGTTTTGGCTTGTAAGCCCTCCTCTTGCGAGGAGTGTATGTTTTCCCTTCGACACTTGCCAGCGGAGGCTCGGACGCTTCGGGCGGTGTGCTGCTTCTTCCGTTCGGACTGTCACTACCGAACATCAGACCTGACACGGTGCCGTCGTCAGCGGAGACTGAAAGCAGGCTAGGGAGGCACCCAGCCGATAGGGACACAACGTCCGTTTCGGCATCGCAATATCCTTCGGACTACCATGTCCAGCTGGCTAAGTTTCGCGCGCCTTGCGTTTCAGACGCACAACCGTCTAGTAAACCACTTACGCTCTCGGACTGACCCACGTGGTGAAGGTGGCGTTGTCAAAAGCCCAAGTCTTTAGACTTGGGTAGTTTACCCTGAGGTCCTCGCAAACTGAACATTCGCATGGATTAATTGTTCCGCCGGACCGAATGTAACCTGACAGATAGGCGCGTTCCAGCGATAGTGATACTCACTCCCGTAAGCGGACATGCCTATCGGCAGATAATCCTCAGGCACATGAATAAAGCACGTGCCTTCCGCTTGTCTCGGCGGCCTGCACACAATCAGATAACTCTCGCTTTTGCTGTCCCATCCGGCGGATAGAATCTCAACGCTCCCTTGCGTCCAGTGCATATCTGTCGCAAGCAGCTGCGGCACGTCCTGTTCTTCCCGCAAGCAGAGCAGTTTCACCGAACGCGATGGGATGTTCAGCAACGTGACGCTTCTGGATACGGTGCCGAGGTATTGGCGCATCCAGAAATCGTGAACGAGGTAGTCTTTAGATGCCGGGAGCCCCAGCGCGCCTAATTCAAAATCGGCATCGTCCTCGTGGTCCTTCCAATTAAAGACGGCAACAAGCGTTTTTTTATGTTGCAATGCGTTCGTATCCGTTTTTTGGTGCGAAAACGTCTGTTCGCCAGATGCGTCATTGACGTTGTCAATAACTACGTTTTCGGTAGCCGGCACGGACAGACTCCAAATTCGGGGGAACGGTTCGTCGTAGAGTGCTACCGGTTTCGCCGCCGTTCCAAGAAGCGGGAAGAGTTTCGCCAAGAGTTCGGCGCGGTGCGGTTTGAGGGTGACGAGAGAATCTGCACAGAAAACGGCTCCACCGCTGAAAGCGGCGGCGGTTATCTCAACTATCGCCTCGTTGATAGGCCGCGGTTCGTCAACTCTCAGTTCGCCAAAAACGTGGTTCCACAAGGTGTTATGCTCACTGTAATGGAGCGCGGATTGACTCACGCGGTGCTTTGTGCCTATTTGGCGATGCCAATTCACTGTGTCAGCACCTTGAGCTCCTACGGAAGGCATGGGACAATTCAGCGAGAAACTGCCGATACAAGGCGCAGCAACCAGATTGCGGCCCTCCAACAGCACCTCTGTCTGACTTGCCGCTGTTGCCTCGGCAACAGCCTCTTTAAGCACTTGGACAGCTAGCCGATAGAGCTGCACAGAAGTGAGTGCCTTATCGTGCCACGTCACATTGTGTGGCGAAGTCAGCACCGTGGTATACGCGGAAAAATCTACCTGAATTAATTCGCACCCCCATTCCGCAATGAACTGTTGGAATCGCTGGCGAATGTGGGCTTGCGCCTTCGGATGCGAAACGTCTAACAACGCGACATCCTCCCGTTTCATGGCGCGAGAACTTGTCCTTCGTCTTTGTAAGCAGCTATCGGGATGCTTCTGTAGCAACTCCGAATTTCTTGCGACACTGAAGGGATTTACGCGGATAGCCGCTTTGAACCCCTTAGCGTGAATGTGAGGCACCACTTCCTCAATATCTGCCTCTGCCGCGTCAATTTGAAGGTAGGTGATACCGCCCGGATACTGCGGACGAAAGAGCGGGCTTTCAGCGAGCCGTTCTGTCTGTTCCAAGTAAGCGTTCGCCGCCTCTACCTCGGAACCTGCCGCTTCCGAATCAAGAAGATGCCACCCACCGAAAAACTGGTTCGTCGTTTGCGCGCCGTTTTGCGCCGCTACCAACTCGGTATAGTGGCGATACGCCGCCTCGGCCCCATCGGCGAAATTGAGATAGACAGACTCGGAAGTCACCTCTTCACCTTTCTTGCACCGGTGCCGTTCGCACTGGTGATAGAGGCTCCAGCGGTTAATGCCGGGTGACTCCTTTTCTGTCACATGATGTCCGATTTGGAACTGGGGCCACCACTTCTCTGTCGTCAGGAAGCCGAACACGAGGGCTCGTCGACTGTCTGTATCGTGAAGGATGCCGCTTTGACACGGACGACTCGCATCGCTTTCACTGAGCTGAAACCCGGGATAGAGGCGTTGGATACCGCCGCCGAGGAATGCCGGCGTGTTGATGAAAAGATGATACTCCGACAACTGCCCACCGAGATGCACGGCACCGCGGTTAGTGGAAATGCCGAGCAGGGTGACGCTGTCAAGTGCAACGGGAGCGCGGCGGAGGTTTTCGATGCCTACCCTCAACACGATATGCGGTTCATCGGGGAAGCAGTGGAGATAGGTGTTGAGCCGAATACCCTTTTCAGGTGCCTCGTGAGAGAACTGGACTGCGTACTGGCGTGAAGTTTTTGATAAGGGCTCGCCGGTCAGAGGCATGGGTTCGCAGATAAATTCGCGACTGCCAGCGTCTTCCGTTGACACGGTGCTCCCATCCTGAAGCGTTATTTGGGCGCGTCCGTTTTTGATAATCGTCTGCCCGAGCTCGTCGATGTAATCCCATGTGCCTCGGGCAAGATTGAAATGTATCTGAAACTTCTCGTGGTTGATAACGGCGAGGTTACCCTGCCGTGAAATTGCTATCATGTTGTTCGTTCCGTTTTCGCGTTTCGCGATGCGCGGGCTTAAACTGCCCAGCAATGAATGAGGGTTGTCGGCGCGTCACCGGTGTGGCGCAGGGTGACGGTGTCTTTTGGTGCGAGGAAAATGACATCGTGTGAGTGGAGCGTCCGGCGTTCGTTCTGCGTTTGGACTGCCGCACTGCCGGCTGTTAGCACATAAATGGCTTCGGTTTCGCGCGGCTCGTGTGTGGACTCTTCGCCGATGCCAAGCCGAATCCAGTCTAGTGAAAGATGCACGGAGCCTTTTTGGGGCGACACAACACTCCGATGTTCTACCGAACACGGGGCCGATGTTTTGCCGAAGACGGGACCGCTTTGGGCCATGTTTATGACTTGCACGT
>PYJE01000008.1:0-30321 GCA_003635305.1 Candidatus Poribacteria bacterium
GTGCTTCCTTCTCGGCGAGGGAGTTCATGACGAGGAGGGAATCGCCGAGGATGAGGCGGTTGTTCCAGTTCTGTTCGTGCTGATAGAACTCGACGCGTTCCTCAAGTTCGAGGGCACTGAATCCCTCAAAGAGCGGTTCGGTTTGGCTATTTTCCTCTATCGCCATTTTTCGGAGCATCTGAATTATGGCTTCGGGTTGGATGTGTTCTTGCGCGTAAATCGGCACGGCATGAACGCCGAGTGCGTTTTCATCCTGTTCGTCTTTGCCTTTCCAGACGAGCTGCGGATCCAGCGAGGTATCGCGCGGGTAGAGGGTGGTTTCGGGGTGTGTTTCCGCCTCTTCCGCCAATCCGCTGAGTTCCTGCGTTGGGATGTTGGCGCGTTTATCGGGGTGTTGATAATGCTCGATCGGTTTTTTTGGCATAATATGTTTCCTTTCTTGTTCGCGTAAAGCGTGGACAGTCTCTGTCGTTCGTTGCGTGGCGAGGGACAGGCCCTCGCCCTACGAAAAGAGCCGCGGCATTCCCCGTAGCGCGGGGGCCTGTCCCCCGCGGAAGCCGAATCCCGTAGGCGCGGTTTGAAACCGCGCCGGACAGGCCCTCGCCCTACGAAAAGAGCCGCGGCCTTCCCCGTAGCGCGGGGGCCTGTCCCCCGCGATGGTTGGTGGGAAGCCGAATCCCGTAGGCGCGGTTTGAAACCGCGCCGGACAGGCCCTCGCCCTACGAAAAGAGCCGCGGCCTTCCCCGTAGCGCGGGGCAGTCTCTGTCGTTCGTTGCATGGCGAGGGACAGGCCCTCGCCCTACGAAAAGAGCCGCTGCGTTCACCGTAGCGCGGGGGCCTGTCCCCCGCGAAGGTTGGGGGAGAGCCCCTTCTTATAGGGCAAGATCTCCAGCTCTTGACCCGCTGGAGCTCGGGCGATCTCCAGCTACAGAAATTACTGTGTGGCGAGGGGAACCCGCTCGCATGCGCGTGTGGCATGCGAGGGCCCTCGCCCTACAGGCCGGGACGCGGCGTTCGTTCTGCAATGCAGCGTCTCATAGCAGGCACATCGTCTACCCACAAACCCTCAATTTGCGCGGAGAGTGCCCAGTTAACATCCTGCGGTGTGAGGATGAAGCCTGCTTCGACGGCGATGCCGTTCGCTTTGAGTTGCGTCACCTTTCGCCGGACGGAGTCGGTGAAAGGTTTAAAGTGGTTTATCCCTGTCCATCCTAAGACGATGCGGTTTGCGTCAATCGCCGTTGCCGCCTTGAGGAAGTCTGCCATTGGGTTAATAAAAATCGCGCTCGTCTGTAGTTTCGGTTCTAGCCTTTTAGCGTTGATGAGCAGTTGCTTCCGAAAGTAGAAGGTGAGGATGCCGGTGAGTTCTACCACTTCAAACTGTTGGATGCGTTCGACGACGATAGTGAGCAGTTCTTCCGAGTCAGATTTCGGTTCGATGAAGCACGGGAATTGGTGTTCGCGTGTGATTCGGAGTGCGTCGTCGAGGTGTGCGATAGGTTCGTCTGAATTTCCCGAGGTCAGCTGTTGCACCTCTTTCCAGTTGAGCGCGCTGAGTGGTGTTGTGCATCCGGTGGCTTTCCGCATGTTATCTCGGTTGAAATCGACGTGAATGAGGACAGGTTGCTTATCTTTCGTGAGGCAGACATCGCATTCGTATGCATCTGCGCTGTCGGCGAGTGCTTGTTTAAAGGCGGCGCGGGTATTTTCGGGTGCGCGTCGCATGCCGCCGCGATGGGCTAAGAGTTGAATGTTCATGATGGATTGTGCAGCGGTTGAACATCTCAATCAATTTTCGGTGGATGTTCACCTAGTGCTCGTAGGGCTCTTCTCAGATTTACCCGTTCGGGACGGTTGAGATTCAGTGCATCGACTGTTGCTCTGCCGGTCTGCGTTCGGCCAATAATGGTGAGAAAATTCTCACTCCATGTGAAATGCCGCTTCCATCGCTTTTGCCGCGGGTTAAAGAGCGGAACGTTCCTTCCTGTCTGCCGGTCGCGGGCATGAGTTTTGGCGTGTTTATGCGCGTTGCACCAGGGACATGCCCAAGCCAAATTATCCAACGCGGTTTCACCACCCGCTTTTTGAGGGAGGATGTGTTCGCAATGGAACGAGGAATTTCCGATATTATCCGGTGCGCGGCAATATTCACAAAATCCTTTGGCGCGTTCTCGGACTTGATGGCGAAGAGCGCGAGATGCGCGTTCAGCGAGCATCATGTTCTGCGCCCAATCCGAATTCTGCGACAACTTCTCTGACTGTTTTGCCGCGCCGTTGCGCTAAGATGGAAAGCGTTTCAATGCGTTTGACGTTCAAAACTTCCAACTGCCGCACGAGTTCTTTGTATTCGGTGAGTTCACGTGGGGATAACATCTCGGCATCACACTTGCGCCGCAACTGCAGATACCGCTGCTGTTTCCTTTCGGGCAAACGTGAATGTGCTTGGATGGCGGCTAGCAGTGAATCGTCCGAAACATCCGCATCGGCAAGTGCATCGATGGAAACTGCAAGGCTAGACATCATGATTCCTCCTTATTTCTTAACGTAAAGTTTACCATAAATTTCGGCGTGTTGCAAGCATATCTGGCGCGAGATTTTCAGGATTACGTCTCTTCTGCAGGGTTTCGCCAGATATGCCTGCCAAACGGCGCACGTTACGCCTTTTTGTGCCACATCCTCTCAAAATTATCCTGGGGCGTGAACCCTAAGATGCGCTTCGTTTTGAGATTAGAGAACCGCTGATGCGGCAGATCGGCGAAGATGTTGAAGATTTCGCAGCGCGAGGGTAAATCCTCCAGGGCAATCTCCAACCCCAACCGAAACGCTTCGCCTGCATCGCGCCAACTGACAGAGAACGGATTGAGCTCGATGCCTTCCGCTGCGTCGTCATGCTCTCGGAAGCTGAGGAAGAGGTAGCAAAGCACGTAAATATCGTAATGTTCGGTGAATACCTTGCAGATTTCCTGTCCGAGTCCCTTCGTCAATGGGTAAAGTCCGGTGCTGGTGTGCGGGGGGACATCCGGGTTGATTTCGTAATCGTAAGTCGTATAATCATCGCCCTGAATTGTGAAGTGAGGGCCGGTGTTGATGACGCGGCGGATGCCGTGTTTGACAGCGGCGCGCATCGTGTTATAGCAGCCGCGCGTGCTGACATCAAACGCTAGTTGTCTGTCTTGCCGGAGGACGGAGCAGTTTAGAATTGCGTCCATTCCTTCGGCTGCGCGCATCACGTCGTCTAACGAACCGACATCGATGTGCATCGATTCGTGCGGGGTGTCGATTTCGTTGATGTCTGTGACGCGTAAAGTGTAATAGGGTTCTAACGCCTTGACGACGTGCGGTCCGAGATAGCCGTTGCCGCCTAAAATGAGAACCTTCATGATGTATTGTCTCCTTTTTCTGGTAGGTGCGCGGTTTTAAACCGCGCCTACCGGGTAGGGATTGCCTCCTTTTTCTGGTAGGCGCGCTTTGTAAGCGCGCTTGCAGGCTGAGGTGCGCGGTTTTAAACCGCGCCTACCGGGTTTGGTGTGCCTCCTATTATGAGAAAGTGCCTGTCCGCTGCGCTACGTTTATGCAGGAACGAATTGCGGGTTGAACTTGAGTTGCCCCTTCGCCTTATCAATTGCGAACCGTGAACCGGGGAATTCGGATTGGATGTGGAAGATGCCCCAACGCGATGGCGATGCCAGCGCGCCTTGAAAAGCGGCGACAGCGTCGTTTATCTCAAGCCACATCGAATCAAAGTCGTTGTCCGCTTCCGCTGCGGTGACGAGGTTGCCGAGGCGGAGGCAGGTGAGGTTGAGTTTCTGTTCCCGCGCGAATTCTCTGCAGGTGAATTCACCGAGGTGCTTGGAAAGCACAAAACTATTGACAGATGGCCGTGGTCTCCAACTTTCCGTGACGTTCCAGTCTTCCCCGTGTTGTTCAAAGAGGCGGAGGGTGCTGGCGTAAATGACATGCTTCACGCCTTCTTCTGCCGCTGCCATGAGGAGGTTGTAGGTTTGGCGCGTCTGATAGTCGATGGCATAGTTCTCCGGCTGTTCCGCGTTCGCCAAGAGTGCTGCGGGGATTTCGGCGATATGGGCGATGGCATCCATGCCGCGCACCAATGCGTTCGTGGATTCATCGTGTCCCAATTCGCTTTCCACAAACTCCGAACCCTGTGGAAAGTCTGTCTCAACCGGGTGCAATTCTGTTAAGCGGAGCGTGTGTGATTCGGCGAGGGATGCTGCTAAGCGGTGCGCCAATTCAGAACCTGCCGAGGTAATCAATATGTTCATGGCTTTACAGTGCCTCCTGTGCCGCTTGAATTTTCGCTGCGATGTTCCCTATTGCTTCTAAATCGCCTTCACTGGGGTGCCATGGGAGCCGCAGCGGGTCTGCCGCCCAGCGGGGGATGAGGTGGAGATGGAAATGGAAAACGGTTTGGAACGCGGCTGGCTCGTTTGACTGAAAGAGGTTCAGCCCGTCCGGATTCAGTGCCTTCCGAATCGCAGCGGCGAGCCGGATGGCAACCTCCATGATTTTTCCGCCGATTTCGGGCGGCATATCAAAGATATTTCGGTAATGTTGCTTCGGGATGACGAGGGTATGTCCTGGGTTTGCCGGCGCGATGTCCATAAACGCCAAGACGTGTTCGTCTTCATAGACTTTCGCCGCGGGGATTTTCCCTGCGACAATCGCACAAAAGATACAATCCATCGGTTGATTTCCTTCTATTGACGTTCTTAAGATGCATTTTAGCAAATTTGGGAGAGAAAATCAATGTTAAAAAGAGTTGTTTTTTCCTAGGTTTTGTGATAGAGTCTGTTTTGCGCGTGTAGTTCGTCGCTGGCACTGGCGTATTTCACAGGGCGGCACGCTACATCTACACGAATTCTGGAGGTAAAAACAGAGGAAATGAAGCAATCGATTGAGGAAGAGTGGGGGCAGGTTCGTGCTTCAGAAAGGTTTCCTTCATGACACAAAATGCCTACAATCTTATTCACGAGGACAGCGAAACTGCTGCCCGCGTTGGCACACTTCATACTGCACACGGTGTTGTGAATACGCCGATTTTTATGCCTGTCGGCACGCGCGGCACCGTGAAGGCGTGCACGCCGCAAGTGCTATCCGAGCACATTCACGCCGAGATTCTGCTGGCGAATACCTACCACCTCTATCTCCGGCCCGGGCACGAGATTGTCCGCGATGCGGGCGGTTTGCACGGATTTATGGGGTGGCAGAACCCAATTTTGACGGATAGCGGTGGGTTTCAGGTGTTTAGCCTCGGCCCGCTCCGCACGATTACAGAGGAAGGCGTTGCGTTTCGTTCGCCGATTGATGGCACGGAGCACTTTATTAGCCCGGAACGTTCGATTGAAATCCAGAGCGCGCTCGGTGCGGATATTATCATGGCGTTTGACGAATGCCCCGCGTTGCCGAACGACTACGCGTATCTCAAGAATTCCATGGAGATGACGCTGCGATGGGCGGAACGGAGCCAAAAAGCGCATCAAAGTGCGCGGTTGGAAACCGCGCCTCCGGGTGCGGCTCAACTGCTATTCGGGATAGTGCAGGGAGGAATGGAGAAGGAGCTGCGGCGTGCCAGCGTGGCAGGCACCGTCGCGCTCAATTTTCCGGGGTATGCCATCGGCGGCTTGAGCGTCGGTGAAGAAAAGGCGTTGATGTATGAGACGCTCGCCTATACCGCTCCCCTCTTACCGAGAGAGAAACCGCGTTATTTAATGGGAGTCGGCACCCCGGAAGACCTGGTTTACGGAGTGAAGTGTGGTATTGATATGTTTGATTGTGTGATGCCGACGCGCAACGCGCGCAACGGAACCCTCTTTACGACAGCGGGCATCGTCCGCATCCGCAATGCGAAATACCGGCGCGATTTCAGTCCGTTGGATGCCGAATGCGCGTGTTATACGTGTCAACATTTCACGCGTGCGTATCTCCGGCATTTGCATGTTGAAAATGAGATTCTCGCTTCCCAGTTGAGCACCTTACACAATTTACACTTCTATCTCAGTTTGGCGCGCGGCATGCGGAGAGCCATTCTTGAGGGGAGTTTCGCGGCGTTGACGAAGGATGAACCGAATGTTGGTGCGTTGGTGAAGTTGGGGAGCCCTTAGCCCGCTGTCTGAATCAGGATGAACAGGATGAACAGGATGAGGGACACTCTGTAAATCAGAACGTCTCTTCAGGTTTGTGGGCACTGAATGTCTATTGCGCGCATTAAGGGCTGAAACGACATGGGACGGTAGGCGCGGTTTGCAACCGCGCTATTTCACGATGAGCATCTTCCGGGTTGCCGCAAAATCTTCCGCCTGCAACGTATAGAAATAGATGCCGCTTGCAACGCGCTCACCTACCGCATTTCGGCCATCCCAATACGCTGCACGACTTCGGTTTTCATAACGCCCGGCGCGTTGATGGCCTAACGCCAATGTCCGCACGACTGCACCGTTCGCCGCGTAAATCGTCACCGTGACCTCGGCAGGGTTTGCCAATTGGTAGGGCATCCACGTTTCCGGATTGAAGGGATTGGGGTAGTTTGGCAAGAGTGCTGTTGTGTCGGGTAACACGGCCACGGCAGCGGGAGCCGCGCCAGTCGAGGCACGCCCCAGGGCGATGTCAGCTGGCATCCCCGCTTCAGTCACCAGATTTTGGATGTGTTTGCCTGCAAGAGTTGCGCGTTGGATTTTACCGCCTGAGTTCGTCCAATAGAGGTGACGAACTGCCGGATCCACCGCAATGCCTATCGGAACACTTTGCAACGTGGCGAGGGTTTGGACATTGGAACCGTCCAAGGCAGCGCGCCGGACTTTGCCGCTCGCGCCAGCGTTTTTGTTCTTCTCTGTCCAGTATATCCTATTGCCCGCGAGCGCGATGCTGCCTATCTCTCCTAAATCGGCGATGAGTTTTTCTCGGTTTTGCCCATTGAGGTTCGCGCGCCAGATGCTCCCCGGTTCGTTCCAATACACCTTGCCACCTGCAACATCCAAGGCGAGGTGCTGCGGCGATGTCAACCCTGTGATGAGATTAGTCTGGAAGGCTGAACCGTTGACATTGAGGCGTTGAATTTTGCCCCAGGAGTTCGTCAAGTAGAGTTTGCCTCCCGCCGAGTCAATCGCCAAGTCACGCGGCACGCTGGTTAAGTCTTTCACTAGTTCAACGTTGGAACCGTTAAAGTTCGCGCTGCGAATTCTGCCTCTTCGCTCTCCTGTCTTTTCTGTCCAGTATACCTTATTCCGAGCTGCGTCCACGGCGATGCTGGTTGCATTCTGGACACTCGGCACAATGTTTTTGACAGTTGGCCCTGCGGGTTTCCGGTAGAGTCTACGAGAAGTTGTCTCTATCCAGAACATCGGCGGGAGTTGCCCCGCGCCGCCGTGCACGACAGGAGACAAATCGATGGGGTCCATTTCTGCGGGTGTCGCCTGTGCCGTAAAGCGAGTGGGTGAGGGAATTTGTGGGGCAGTGGCGGTAATCGTCCATTTGCCCGGCGTTTGCCCGAGCGTTAGCTGCGTTTGGGTTCTGCCGTTCGTTCCGGTTTTTGCAGTGATGGTGCGGCGCGTTTCACTGCCGTGAGTGATAGTAAACGTGACAGTCACGTCTTTCATCGGTTTGCCTTGCGCATTTATCGCTTCGACGACGAACGGTTTGGCTAGCGTTGAGCCGACGGTGTTTTCCTGCCGGTCTCCTGAAATTTTCATGAGTGCCGGATGCGCAACATTGTCAAAGGCTACTTCTATCCCTTTCGCCTGCATCGCCGGAATATGGGTGTGGATGGAGGCGTAACTCAGCGGGCAATCCCACAGATAGAGTCCGATGCTGTCCCAAGAGGTCCCTGTCAGGTTCAACCCCAGCAAAGGTGACACATCCGAGACAGGCATGCCAACAAGTGATAGGACTTCCAATTGTGTGAGGGTTTGGAGAGGAGATATATCTGTTACTACGTTGCTGTTGGCAACTCCCTTTCCAGGAATGAACTCAGATCCAAGATCCAGCACCTTCAGATTGACTGCATGTTCCAACCCGGTGAGGTCTCTTATCCCGCGATTGCGGGCATGAAGCTGCGTTAAACTGCGCATGGTATGCGTTGTGAGGGCCGCGTTTGGAGACATCTCCCAACCTTCCCGTACGGCTGCTGCTAAAGTGGGATCCGGCATAGATACAACTTTGAAGGGCGGCGGTTGGCGGAGGAAATCAAGATCTGTAATGGGGACGGAGGGGCGCACAAGAATCAGGGTTTTCAGATGTGTTAGTTCTGACAAAGGGGCCAAATCCGAGATGACATTGCTGTTGTGCCACTTTCCGTTGCGTTCCTGAGCTCCAAGGTCCAAGTATCTCAGGTTGTGTGCATGTTCCAGCCCGGTGAGGTCAGTTATCCTGCGGTTGGGGGCCTCTAAAAACGTTAGTTCCAACAGTGCATGCGTCGTGAGCGTATCTCCCGGGGCCAGATTAAGGGTTTCACGCACGGTTGCTGCCAGATTTTCATCGGGTATGGAGACAACTTTGGCAGGCGGGAGGAGCGGCACAAGCTCAATAGGAAAAGACTGCCCGATGAAATGGCCACGTGCATCAATTACTTGTAAGGTTACCCAAGGGCTTTTCGGTATCAATGCAGTGGTGACGAATTCAACGGTGCGGCTTCTCCCATCTAATCGCTTATAGCCGATCATTTCCGGGTTCCCCGGGGTAAAGACATAGTCTGCTTTCAAGATTTGTGCTTGATGGAGGCCATCGGCATCGGTTACCCGAAAGCGGAGACGAATCGCATTCGGCGGCGATGCAAGGCGTGGTGGAAGCATCTCAATTGTTGCCGGCTCGTTGAATGCGGTTCGGCCGGCGTTGAAGGCGCGGTGGACATCCAACCATTCCGCGGCGCATTGAGACAGCCGCTGATTGGGTTCTGAACCGCCGCCCATGACATAGTTGTCCCGAAAATCGTGTCCCAATCCAAAGGTATGCAAGAGTTCGTGGGCCGTAGTTGGGATAAAAAACTCGCGCAGACAACCGGCCGGAATGAGTGCAGCTCCACCCTTGTTCCAACCGTAGATGCTTGCTTGAGGCTGCACCCCACACAACTCCCCGAAGCCTTCAAGGATTTCGCGTTTTCTATCTAGCGCAACAAGATAAATATCCTTTTCCCTGTCAAACTGTTCCTGTTCAAGGATTTCATCCGAGACTTTGCTGAAAGGTTCCTGGCGATAATATGAATCGGCGGCTTGTCCTTTTAGATGGTAGACTACGGCGTTTCCATGCACGTCGGTTTCAAATTGGAAGGTTTTCCTGCCGAACCCGTGACGTTCCATCTCGTCGGCGAGAAGACGTTGAACACCCTTGATGTGTGTGTCCAGTTGTGCGTTGATATCCGGTCGTGGCTGGACATCTTTCGGGACGAAGTAAATGAGCCGCACTATCGGGCGCGCCGCCTGGGCGAAGGGATGCGGAAGAAAGAGCGTGGCCGTTAAGAGCAGTGCCAAAACGGCAATGAGCGTCTTTTTCATGTGCGTTGAACTCCTCGTGTGTTTTTGCGACAACGTCTCGGAACGCGTGTGCCGCGAGGTTCTGAATCCGAAGCATTTAGTTCTAGCAATGGCGGCTACTGACATTCGCGTCAAGGAACCGCCTTGATGACACGGCCGATTCCGTTTTCCGTTTTTGATGGCATCCGTGAATGCCACACCGGGCTTCCCCCTGTAGGGCAGGCTCGCCCGATCCGGATCGGTTCGAGAACGTTTGGCATAACTGCCAGAACTTCAGACGCTCTTGAACGACAGAAATCGGATAACGAAATGCTCTTGCTGGATGATTATTCACCTAAAATTCGGGCATTCACTTCAGCCTCAATCATGACGAACATGGCCCAAGCCCGAAATTGTTCGCTGACTTTGACCATTAATAAATTATCGCCAGACTGGAGATTCACCGTGAACCAATCCTGATAGTCCGCTGCAGTAGCAACAGGCAAAGGAACGCCGCGATTCAGCGTGTTTGTATGAACCACCTCGCCGTTCAGCCAGACTTTAATGGCATCGTCGCTACTGACGCGCATTCGCACATTATTTTGCGCCGCCGGAGATTCCAGCACGAGTAACGCATAGGCAGAGTGACTTTCCACGTTGCCCGTATACCAGCCGATACCCCTAACAACTTCATTGACGTTGTCGGAAAAGTTCTCATACTTGCTCACCGTGTCGCGGAGGATTTCGTGAAGCGTCCATGTGAACTCGCCGACGCTATCGCCGATTCGGGCACCATTCCGTGCAATGCTAGCCTCGGTCACTAAACCGTCACTGGCATCAGCCAGTGAATCGACATCAATGGAATCTGCGCCGCCTGTGTTCTCAGATGGAACAGGCGCGATCATCCAAAGCCACGGGCCGCTGAGAAATTGATAGCCCGAATCGTAACTCACCGTTTCGACACTTGTTTCAACGGGCATAACGACTTCCCTTGCCCGATCACAGCCAAACAAGGTTGTCATCCCCATTGCGATAATGAATAGGCATAGGTTGAACCTTAGTAATATCATAATAGAAATGTCCTTTCGGGGAATACCCCGTTAGAACCGTGCCCGATGACTCGGCACGGATATAGAAAAACGCAAACAGGAACGTGTGACAGAACGTGTGACAGCGCGACGAAGGGGCCAGATGCACACGGAGTGTGCTGGGGCCCCGGGGCCCGGAGAGGGCGAGGGTGCCCTTTTTAGCAATGGCATTGAAAAGTCGCGGGTTCACTTGTGGCGTTCCTCGTTCGGTTACGGCGGGCCCTCACGATTGAATTTGCATCGTTTTGTCGCGAAAAATTGCCGCAATTTCAATGATTCAATTGTAACAAATTTTGCATTTGTTCTCAAGATTTTTTCTGGAAAAAGAGAGCGATTCAGATGCCAGAAATCACCCCACCAAATACTGAAACACCGCCGACAAATTATCATCCGGCGAATATAGCTGCGATACCTCCAAGTCATTTTCGATGAGCAGTTGCGGGAGGCGCGCGTAAAACGCATCCGGTTTCGCTGTTTCGATGATGACATCGCCATCGGTATCGCCGAAGGTGACGCTCAGAATATCGTCAAAAGTAAGGCAGACAGCCGCCAAGCGACGCGGTTCAGCGGCGTTCAGATAGACTTTGTGCGGGTGCTCGTCGATGAGTTCGCGGATATCGGAGATGGTGCCTTCCGCCAAAATACGTCCCTGATGGATAAGCAGAATCGTCTCGGTTATCGCCTCAATCTCGTAGAGGATATGGCTTGAGACTACCATGCTGATGCCTTGTTCGGCGAGCTTGGCGAGCAGACTGAGGACGTGCCGCCTGCCAATCGGATCCAACCCAGTCAGCGGTTCGTCAAGAAAGAGGAGTTCGGGTTCGTGCAGCAGTGCCTGCGCGAGTTTAATGCGCTGCCGCATACCCTTGCTGTATGAACCTACCGGGCGGTCCTTCGCCGCAAGCATATCCACAGTTTCAAGGGCGCGTAAACTTCGTTCCGTTCCCTCCGATTTCTCATAGCCGCTCAGGGTGGCCAAAAAAGCGATAAACTCATAGCCGCTCATAAACTGATAGGCGAGCTCTATATCCGGACAGTAGCCGACTTGTCGTGTAAGTGCCGGGTTGTTCCAGACAGGTTGCTCTAGCACGGTGACGGTGCCTTGGTTCGGTTTGAGTTGCCCTGTCAGCACTTTGATGAGACTGGTTTTGCCTGCACCGTTCGGACCGAGGAGGCCGGTAATTCCCGAATGCATCGTCAGCGTTACATCGTTGACACCCATCACCTCGCCATACCATTTGGATAGGTTTTCTGTGCGGACAATTGCGTGGTTATTCATTGTTTATCCCTAATTTTCAAGGTTTCTTCCAGATTCTGGATGCCGGCTGTCGTTCCGATGGCGGTGACACAGGCGGCACCGGTTGCAGAGGCAAGTTCCGCTGTCGCCTTCAAATCCCATCCCATCACCGTTCCTGCGAGAAACCCTGCGACGTAGGCATCGCCGGCACCTGTCGTATCCACAACGTTGACGGGATAGGCAGGGACAAAGATTTCTTCTACCGGCCCTCTGCAGACGTAGCTGCCTTGTGTGCCCATTTTAATTCCGACGGTGTGGATACCGTAATCTCTGAAAAATTGCGCGATTTCACGCAATTCCGTAGATTCTGCAGGCGTGGTTTGTAACTCCGTATCTCCTACCAAGTGTTGCGCTTCTGTCAAGCTAGGAAGAAAAATGTCGATGTAAGGGAGGCACGGTTCCAAGGTATCCAACCACTTTCCGGTGGCATCCCATGCGGTGTCAAGCGAGGTGGTTATTCCGAGTGCCTTCGCTTTTCGGAGGACGTTCGCCATCGGTTCGCCGTCAAAGTTCGGCATGACGAGGGCTCCGCCGATGTGGAGAATTTTCGCCGTTTTGATGATGTCCCAACCCAGTTCTGTTTCGCGGAGTTCGCCGTTTGCGCCGAGGTAATGGCAGAAGCTGCGTTCGCCATCGGAGGCGACGGCGACGAAGGTGAAGGAGGTTCCCGCGTTCGCCGTTGTCACCATGCCGGTAGTGTCTACGCCGTTTTCCGTGAGCGTTTGCAAGACGAGATTTCCGAACAGGTCTTCGCCAATTTTCCCCATTGCGCCGACAGATATGCCCAAGCGTGCGAGCGCGATGGCGGTGTTGTTTGCACAGCCGCCGGTATGGGTTTCCATTTCGTCAAACAGTGCGAGTTTGCCCTTGTCGGGGAACCGGTCGAGCTGCCGGCCGAGCACGTCAACGACAAAAATTCCGAGCGATAGCACATCCATTTGTTTTCCTCATTTTCAGCGTGGTTCATCACGACGAGGGCTAAAACCCGAAGGAAAATTCCCTCGCCTTACGGGCATGTGGGACGGTTTGACCCGAGCATTGAGAGCGGGGTATCTTGCCTACTGGGCAGCGTTATCGCCTTTGTTGAGATACAGGATGAGTAACGTTTCGTCAGTAGTTTGCTGAACTTCTGCCGAGTGCGTCACCGGTTGTGATGTCCACCCGATTTGCGTCGCGTTTTCTGAATGCGAAAGATATTGCAATACGCCTTCACGCTGCAGGATTTGCGCGAACGCTTTTCGGGTGCCGTTGAGTCCCTCATCGGGTGGCACTTTTTTTAACGTTCTATCCACGCGCACCGGTTTACCATCAAACTGCCAGGCTTTATCCCATGAGAGAAATACCTCTTCCACGTAAGTTCTCGGGTACCACGGTTCGACGACTGCCGAACGCATTTGGAAGTCGGGCGCCTGAATTGCGGTTTCTATCCCGCTGTCAGCATCGCGTTTTATCGGTTCTAACGGGCGAATAAAAGTTCCTTGCGGCATGCGAAACGATGTTTCTTCACGCGCTGTTGCGCGAAGCGCGACGTAACGCTGCAAATGCGCACGTTGGCGTTCGGGATACATGGTTAAAATGCCGAACTGCTCTGCGGCGATGCTGTTCGGAAACCACCCTCTCCTCGCTAAACCGATTACGCTGAGCGAGACGAGGACAAGGATAAAGCCGCCTATCCAATAGTTGCGTCCGCGCCGCTTAAGGCTAAAAAGAACCGCGCCGCAACTGAACAGATACACCGGTAACGCTATCGCGAGGAGTTTAATGAGCGGCACCTGTATCGGCATTTTTTTGAGGAATTGCGCGTCAATTTTCTCCTCGTGTCGGCGGTGCGGTGCATACCGCTCTGCGAGGTGCCGAGGCGATTTGCCGTGCGTCTCAAGCAATCTGCGCCAGAAGGTTGCCCCTGCTTCTTGTTTTGCCTGTGTTCCGATGGGCGGGGAAAAATTGCGAACGTTAAAAAGCGTGTTATAGTCAAAAGCGAGGCAGAGCATCTGTCCGCTGCCAAAGTTCCGTTTCGCTATGGCGATGGTTTCGTCTGTGCCAAGCACGACT
Source organism: Candidatus Poribacteria bacterium (assembly GCA_003635305.1). Classification (GTDB taxonomy): domain Bacteria; phylum Poribacteria; class WGA-4E; order WGA-4E; family WGA-3G; genus AGPOR5. The sequence goes on from PYJE01000008.1 coordinate 13,896, forward strand.
TGGCAGTTGGCTTTCGGTTTGAAGATGATGCGTTCGTGTTTCCCCGGAGGCATCGCTAGCCGAAGGTTGCTCCTACCGGTTTGGAATGTATCAACCGTTTCCACACCGATTAACCAGACTGGGAGGAACGGTTCAATGAAACTGCCTCGCAGATAGCGAAAATTGCTGCCACCGGAGACAATGAGGGTGCCGCCGCGTTGCACCCAGTCCAACAACGCAGTCTGTTGTGATTTAGTGACGTTTCTCTCTGTGAGTGCAACCTCCCGAATGACGAGGATATCGACGGCATCGTATCCTATCCACTGCGTGGGTAATGCGCGTGCATTCGGAAGATACCTGACGTGCGCTTGCGCGTCCTCTCCAATGTTTTTTTTATCCAGAAATTGCTTTAACTTATCACCACTCGGTGCCAACGCCAGCACGAAATAGTCCTTGAGAGCAATGGGTGTCGGCGGTGATATTTCTGTCAGCGCGCGGGATGCAGCGGAACGCCCGCGAGGGACGGCCCCTTGCGCTCCGGTAATAGGCATGAGCAGGGTTACCAATTTTGTGGCGATTTTCGGACAGTAGACGTAAAACCTCGTTGCTTGCCGTTCGGTTGCGCCGAGTTTTATCGGCGTGGCGTACCGCTGGATGCGCGCGTCGGAAAAAAAGTTGCGTACCTCAATTACCAATTCGCCGATGAAAGGTTCGTTCTGGCTCCGCACGGTGATGTCTACCGGTGCCCATTTCCCTGTTTTGTAACCGTCGTTGAATCCGAGCGTGACATGTTCGACATTTACTGCGCCAAAGGCGACAGCGGCTGTCTGAATGAGTATCAACAGACTCAAGAGATGAGTCGTGCGGGATTGATACATAACTGCGTCTCCACTGCGCCGTCAAAGTCATGCGTGCTAAAAACGCCGTTGCCTAACATAATCATCGATGCAACGCCGCCGTTTGCTTCGCTCTTCGCGATTGTCTTGATGACGCGCGCGTCGCTGAGCAGGCCGCTCTGCACCGAGAACTGTTTGGATACCTCAAAACAGGCGGTGAGGAGTTCGGGCCTCGGTTCAGTGCGAGAGAGCGTTCTCAAGGTAGCCAACGCCGCGTCGGCGGCTTGATTGATGCGCGTTACTTGTTCAGGATTGCCAAGCACCTCGCTCGTCTGAATGGGGCCGAAGTAGCGGTAATAGATAGGCTGCTCGGAGATGGGCAATCTCTCGGCGACAAGCGGCGCGCCTTCCTGCAATTTGACGAGAAAACCGCCGTGATACTGCGAGCAGACATCCCCCAACCCTGTCCGATTCTCCACCTCAGCCACGTGTGCTATCATGGCGAGTTCCTCGGCAGTTTTGCCGAGTCCGAGTTGTTCGTTGAGCGCGTAAGCCGTTGCGAGTGCGGCAGCACCGCTCAACCCGAAGCCGCACCCTAATGGCAGCGGCGAAGTGATGGACACCTCGGTTTGCGCGCGATGGGCTGCGTCGCCCGCGAGTTTCTCGACGACGGCTTGCACCGTTGGGAAATGAATCGCTGCGCCATTAAAGCGGAGTTCTGTCTCTTGCTGCGGCGAGACGGTGACGGTGACACCCTCCTTCACGGTGAAGCCCATGCCGAGTGAGTGCATCCGAGTTGCGTCGGCGTGTGGAATAATTTTAAAGATACAAGAGATGTTGCCGGGGGCAAATGCGCTAGTCATGCGGCGAAATCTCACTCCCTATCTCAGCAGATTCAGTTCTGCTACCTCAAAATGCCGGTCGAACCCGAAAACAACAGAGATAGCCTCTTTTTCACAGATGACAAAACTGGTGCAATCTGTGAAAGCCAACCTGGCAGTGTTGTATTGACGAAAAAGTTCTTCTGCTAATGCAAACGCTTCTTCATCAACTCTTTCGAGGGTTAACTCTCCCTTTTTGAGAGTGTCGTGAATGAAGTCAAGGAACTGAACAGCGGCAAAGTGACTCGCGTCATAGGTGATGCGGGTGACTGTTTCGTCAATCACATAATCTGTGGTGTAAAGTTTAACGGGCTGCTGTTGCAACCGTTCGTAAATTGCCGTGGCTTGCGCGTGATGCCGGTCTCGGCGGTTTGCGCGTGCAATCCACGCGCCGGTATCGACAAAAACCTTTTCAGGTATCCAATTCGTAAATGACATCATGGTTGATAGAACCGTCCGTAGTCTCCTCGGATCTGGATGCTGCTGGGAGTGCTGCTATCGCGTCAAGCCTCGCGATGGATTCTGCGTATCCTTTTGTCATGCGTTCGTAACGCTGCTCACGAGTCTCATCGCTAATATCGCGGCACACCACACGGGATTTGAAATAACTGACGAGCCATATAGATTGCCGCAGGATGCCTGTGAACACGGTATGAACGCCCCGGTCATCGAAGCCGAAGGCGTTGGCAATTTTTCGGTAGTTGCATGCCTGGCGATGCACCGGACTGCTGCACTGCAACCGCTGCAGTTCCCGCAGAAAATGGCCATAGGCACCAAGGTTCTCGCCCCGGTAAAGCAAGACATCGGTGAAACAGGCGAGTTTATCTTTCCGGTCCAACGCCGCGCGAAGTTCCTCAGGCACCGTCTTTTTTAACGCCTCAACGTTCAAGGCATCGATGCAGAGTGTGTAAAGGCTTGAGATGAGCGCGTCAAAATCGCGCTGTTCGTCCGGGGCTGGCACTGTCAAGTCGGCGATGTAGTGTTCCTCATTCGGGGGCGGCGGGAGCAGCAATTGCCAGCCGAGGTATTCATAACACTTGGAACGCAGTTCGTAATATGCCTCCCGAAACCGATGCTTCGGTTGTTCGGCCGTATCAAACGGGATATGCTTAATATAAGTGTTGTAATATCCCTCACTCACGCCACCGTTTGGCGCGATGTTGTGTGCGCGCCAGTGCAGCTGCTCTTTATATGGCAGTCTGCTCAGGCACGGCAACAGGACGCTGACTTTTTCGCCGCTGTAATTGTCAATAGGAATGCTCCAGTGTTCGTCTAGACAGACAAGGCGCATGTCCCAGACAAAATAGGCATCCGGTTGTTTTCGGTATTTATCTAACACCCGCGTGTCAAAATCGACAAAGATGGGGTTGTTCGTCATCCCGCGGGATAGGGGAAAGAACACGTCTTTTGTTAATTGCGCGGCGCGCGTCAGTTCGTTTCCGTTTTCGTCAACCCCGATGATGAACGCAACAAGTGCGTTTTGGGTGTTGTGACTCGGTTTGGGTTTCATTTTTCACATATCCCCTTTGTAATGTATGATAGCATATTTGAAAGCGTTTGGCAAGTGATATTTGGGCTACACATTCCGACGGGGCGGTGCGTATCTCGGATGGAAAGCACCTTCACCGCACTGTTCCTCCTCAATCTTCGCGGCTTGTCCGCCGCCGGTGACAGCGCATCTGGCACCGTCTAATTCGGGGAGGACATACCGATTGAACCACTCGCCCATCTCTTGGCGCATGTGGGTGATACGTGCCTGCTGTGACTTCTCATCGATGAGGTTTTTACGTTCACCCGGGTCATTTACCAAATCGTAGAGTTCGTGCGGGCCATAAGGGTATCGGTGGACGTATTTCCACTCTTGCGTCCGAATCATGCGGACGGGGCCGTATTCGTCAAAAATGACGATTTCGTCTTTTGCGTCGTTTGTTTCACCGGTAAGCGCGGGAACGAAACTGCGGCCAGGGCTCATGTCGTCATGCGGCGTTGGGATGTCGAGGTAGTCCAGCAGCGTCGGCATGAAATCGTATTGACTTACCATCGCCTCGCTGACGCGTCCCTCAGGAATACGCCCTGGGTGGCTCACGATGAACGGGACTTTCACCGAATTTTCATACATATTCAGTGGGAAGGTGCCGTTGCCTTTGTGCCAAAAGCCGTGATGTCCGCACGAGTAGCCGTTGTCGCTGCTGAAGACGATGAGCGTGTTCTCACGGATGCCGAGTTGCGCGAGCCGTTCGAGTATCCGTCCAACGTTTAAATCGAGTGCCGTTATCGCCGCGAAATAGCCTTTCAGCGATTCGCGATTGCCCATGTGGACGGCGGCACCCTGCACTGCCCACGGATGCAACGCCTCCTGCGGACACGTCTTGAACGGGCAGTCGTCATAGGAATCGACGATGTCCTGCGGATGTCCGGTAAAGGGTGTATGCGGCGCGTTGTAGTTGACGCTCAGATAGAAGGGCCCCTCTTTGTTCTCGGAGATGAAATCCAGCGCGTCGTCGGTGATGACATCGGTGAGGTAGCCGGGTTGCATTTCTACCTGTCCATCACGAATCATGTCCGCGTCGTTGTATTTGCTGCCGCCGGTTAGCAAGGCGAACCAGTGAGTGAAGCCGTGCTGCGGTGTCAAGCTATCGCCGAGGTGCCACTTGCCGCTGAGCCCGACGGTGTAGTTATTGTCGGCGAGGACATTGGTGTAACAGGTGAGTCTGTCTAAATACCGCGCCGGATTCGGCGGCATGTTTCCGTCGCGAATCCAGTCATGCACGCCGTGTGCTGATGGAATGCGCCCTGTCATGAGACTGGCGCGTGCCGGTGAACAGACGGGACTCGTGCAGAAAAAATTCGGAAAGCGGGTGCCTTCTGAAGCGAATCTATTGAGATAAGGGGTGCGGACTTCATCATTACCGCAACAGCCGGCTGCCCACGGGCCCTGGTCATCGGTAAGAATGAAAATGACGTTGGGTTGGGTTTGCATAGTGAAATCCTCTTTTCATAAGGCGCGTGTGACGCGCGGTATCGTCAAACCTGAACCTTTGTGCCTCTCGCCTGAATAGCGAGAATATGCGAGTCGCGGGGATGAATAGCAATATCCCTGCCGCTGGATACATCGTACCCGTAATTTTCGCGAAGGTCTAGCGTTTCCAATTGGGTAAGTTTCGCGAGTGGTGCCACATTCAAGATGCGGTTCCCGTGAAGATCCAGGTTTTTGAGGTGTGTGAGCCTGGCGAGTGGTGCCACATTCGTTATGTAATTGCCACTGAGGTTCAGGGTTTTGAGGTGTTGCAGTGTCGCGAGCTCCGGCAGGGACGCGATGCAATTATAGGCCAGGTCCAACTTTTCTAACCGCGTCAGTGCGGCGAGCGCGGACACATCCGAGATCTCGTTGATGTCAATAGACAATTCTATCAGTTGTGTCAGTGCGGCGAGCGCGGATATCTCCGTTATATCATTTGCGCCGAGGAGCAGTGTTTTCAACTGCGTCAGTGCGGCGAGTGGCGATACATTTGAGATGCGATTGTCGCTCAGAATTAGCGTTTCCAATTGGGTAAGTGTCGCGAGTGGCGATACATCCGAGATGCGATTGTCGCTCAGAATTAGCGTCTCCAATTGGGTGAACGCTGCGAGTTCAGGTATAAACGAGATGTCGTTTTCGCTAAGAGTTAGCCGAGTCAGATTGACTGCAGGCTCAAACCCATAAAGAGAGCTTATAGCGCGGCCACTCGCCTCAAGAATCGTTAACGCTTGAATATCCCCGACTGTAAGCAGCTGGTCGTGTGCAAATCCCAATGCATCTTGAACGGCTTGGGTTAAATTTTCATCGGACATTGACACCGTTTCGATTTCGTTTTCCCATTGAACAACCTTTGTCCCTCTCGCCTTAAAAGTAGGGATATACGTAAGGCGCGATACGTCATCCAGCGGATTGCCAATCAGATCCAATTGTTTCAGTTGCGTCAGTGGAGGAAGCGGCGACACATCCGTTATTTCGTTGTCGCTAAGTAACAGTTCTGTCAATTGTGTTAGTGCCGCCAGAGGCGACACATCGGTGACGAGGTTGTCAAACAACACCAGCGTTTCCAATTGTGTCAGCGACGCGAGTGCTGAAACATCTGTTATCTCGTTGCTGATGAGACCTAATCTTTTCAGATTGACCGCGTGCTCAAGGCCGGAGAGATCCGTTACATCACTATCGCCAGCATCAAGCACCGTTAACGCTTGCATAGTTTCCGCTGTGAGTGGTTCGCCTTGTGCGAGGCCGAGGGCTTCTCGCACCACCGCGGCTAAGTTCTCATCGGGCATTGACACATCCCGTTCTGATGTTGTTGTCATTCTATAAAACTCCTTGATTTGAGCAAGATTTGCGCAAATCGGGGTGATTATCAGGGAGGATAGAGAAATCCGCCCTTACCATCGCGCGGAAATTGGACGTGTGCATAGAGCTTGTTGGTATTATAGCATACCGGTCGAGTTTACGCAACAGGAAATCCATCGCCAACCAGCGGTTCGCCGTCTGCCACCTCAATCATGGGGACAAGGATGTGCCCCGGGGATTGCGCGTTGTGATAGCGGACACCTTGCGCCATGAAAATCATGACAAACGCGCGCCGCTGCCGTTCAGTGACATTCGGCGGGGTGCCGTGGAAGTTCAAGCAGTGGTGGAACATGCACTCGCCTGCCTTCAACTTCACTGGGATGCCGTGACTGATGTCCATGTTTTGCCTTTCTGTCCACTGATTCGGTGGGGGTTCGCGGCCTTCTTCTCGCGCTTTGGCGGCGGCCGCGTTCGCTTCAGTTCTCGCGGCGATGGAGAACCGTTCATCTTTGTGGCTTTTCGGCATGACGTGCATGCAACCGTTGTCCACCGTCGCGTCGTCTAGCGCAAGCCAACAGCTGACGATGTTCGGTGGGCTGAGGGGCCAGAAAAAGAAATCGTGGTGGAAACCGAAATGCCCGTTATCGTGCGGCGGCTTGGAAATCACCTGGTCGTGCCATAAACGCACCTCCGGTGTATCTAAAAGTGCCCGCGCTGTTCCGGCGATAAGCGGATGGTGGATGGCGCGTTCATAGTGGACATCGCGCTTCCACATATTAACGTATTGGTGAATGGCGCGCGGGTGGCCGGCACCGCGATTGAGCCGATTCTCACGCCGGTCATGTCCATATTTGAATTCAGGTGACGAATCGTCACCTTCGCCGAGTTCTAATTCAATAACGGTATCCAATCCGGTGCGCATTGCCTCCACTTCCGCGCTGTCTAAAACCTTGCCGAATTTGAGGTAGCCGTTCTCCTGAAAGAAATCGATTTGTTGTTGGGTTGCCATGCTATTTCTCCTTTGCTCGCCCACGGTAAGTAGCGCGGTTTGAAACCGCGCCTACCGAGGCACTTTCTCATATCGGAAATTGATGGTTGCCGGCTGTTAGTCCGCCGTCAATGACGAAAACTGCACCGGTGGCGAAATTGGCTTCATCGGAGGCGAGGAAAAGCGCGGCGTTGGCGATGTCTATCGGTTGTCCGATGCGCCCGAGGGGATACCACGGCGTGATTTCCTCCAAAATCTTCGGGTTGCGTTCAAGCATCGGTTCCCAGACCTCGGTTTGGATGGTGCCGGGGCAGATGCAATTAATGCGGATGTTATCCTTGCCGTGTGCGACGGCCATGGAGCGGGTTAACGCAATCACGCCACCTTTCGCTGCGGCATAGGCGTGAATCCCTTGCAATCCGATGAGCCCGTTGACAGAAGCGATATTGACGATGCTCCCGCCGCCGGCTTGTTGCATAGAGGGAATGACTGCTTCGGTGCAGTGGCTAGTGCCTCGGAGTGCAACGGCTAGGTTTGCCTCCCAGTTGTTGTTTAAAACGTCTGCCGTTGAACAGATGGCGTTGTTGACGAGGATGTCAACTTTTCCAGAGGCGGCAAGTGTTTCGGCGATGAGGCGTTTCGCCGCGTCGGCATCGGCGACATCAGCATTGATGAACGTTGCCGTGCCGCCTGCCGCGGTGATGGAGGCAACTGTCGCTGTGCCGAGGGTGTCGTTCACATCATCAACGATGACGGTAGCTCCTTCTTGTGCAAAGCGGATGGCGATGGCTCTGCCAATGCCGCGCCCGGCTCCTGTGACGATGGCGATTTTGTTTTTGAGGCGCATGACGGTTTTGTCTCCGGTTGTTCTACTGTGGTGCCAAGAGCGCGGCGATATCTTCAGGCAATTCAAGACTGCTGTCTAATTCTATTGCTTTGCGATAGTCTACGATGGCTTTGTCCATTTTCGCTTAGTAGTTTCAACTATCACCGTGCTTTTGCCGCGTTGCGCTGCCTTGACTGGGATGAATTTGCCCGTTTTCGCATCGCGGGCGACTTTTGTTACCGTCGCTCTTTTGCGTGCCACTTTGATTCACCTCCTTTTTACGTGAGCAAACTAAAGATGCTTGTAACAAAATGGTAACATATCCGATGAAAGATGTCAACCGAATTTTGAGCCATTCATAGCCATTTCGTTTTCGGTGAGAACGCCCTTTTCGCCGGTAGGCGAGACATCTCTGTCCCGATAGTTCACAAGTATCGAGAACGGGAGGGCTCTCCTACCGAGACGAACGGAACGCTCTGATTGCTAATGTTGCAACGTCTGCGAGATGAAGAGTTTCGTGCGTTCACTTTGCGGGTTATCGAAGAAATCTGCAGGCGGCGCGTCTTCTATAATCACACCCTCATCGAAGAAAAGCACCCGGTCGGCGACTTCGCGGGCGAATCCCATCTCGTGTGTTACAACCAGCATTGTCATGCCGGAACGCGCCAGTTCTCGCATAACGTCGAGAACCTCGGAGATCATCTCCGGATCCAACGCGCTCGTCGGTTCGTCAAAAAGCATGATTTTCGGCTCCATCGCCAAGGCGCGCGCGATGGCGACGCGCTGCTGCTGCCCACCGGATATCTCCGCGGGGAATTTATGCGCCTGTTCCTGGATATCCACCCGCTCCAGTAACGCTAGTGCCATATTTTCCGCCTCACTTTTCGGCATTTTTTTCACGCGGACCGGGCCTAACGTGATGTTTTGCAGGTTCGTCAGGTGCGGAAATAGGTTGAACTGCTGGAACACCATGCCGACTTCGCGACGGATGATATCGATATTGCGAAGATCATTGGTAAGTTCGATGCCATCGACAAGAATCCTACCGCGTTGATGCTCTTCCAATCGGTTAATCGTCCGGATAAAGGTAGATTTCCCGGAACCCGAGGGTCCGCAGATGACGGCGCGTTCCCCTTTTTGGAACGAAGTGGTGATGCCTTTGAGGACGTGGAAATCGTCATACCATTTGTGCACATCTTCGCAGACGATAATAGGTTCTCTGTTTTCGGTGTCTGTCTCTTTTTCGGTTAACATGATGAGATTCCTTCTTTGGAGACGAAAGATTTAGTCGGTATCCACTCCGAGTGCGGCTTCGATCTGACGGCTGATATAGGACATGGCGTAACAGAAGGTGAAATAGATGCCGGCTGCAAAGAGGTATATCTCTGCTTGGAGTCCCAACCAGTCAGGGTTTGACATGACACCCCGCGCGATGCCGAGGAGATCGAGCAGTCCGATAATCGTCACGAGGGAGGTATCCTTAAAGAGCGCGATGAACTGCCCGACGATTGTGGGAATGACGGAGCGAAGTGCCTGCGGCAGGACGATATACTGCATCGTCTTTCGATAGTTGAGTCCGACGGCTTGTGCGGCTTCATACTGTCCTCTGGGGATGGATTGCAGGCCGCCTCGCACGTTTTCTGCCATGTAGGCGGCGGAGAAAAACGTTATCCCCATCATCGCGCGTAAGACTTTGTCCAACTCAACGTCGGGCAGAAAAATCGGGATGATGAGGTTTGCCATGAATAAAATGGTGATGAGCGGCACGCCGCGGATTGTCTCAATGTAGACGGTAGATGCCCACTTGATTGCGGGAAGACTACTGCGCCGGCCGATGGCCAGAAGCACACCGAGTGGGAAGCAGAGCACGATGCCGACGACTGCCAAAATGAGGGTGAGCAGGAGGCCGCCCCAGTTTGTTGTCGGCACTGCGTTCTCTCCGAATCCGTGGAGCGTTACCATCATCACGGGAAAGGAGAGGACCCAGGTGCCCAAAATCCAATGGCGCAGTTGGCTTCCGGGGTGCCACTGCTTCGTGAAATGGATAAGCGAGAAAGCCGCCGCCATCAGTAGCGCGCATCCAAGAAATCCTGCGCGGGTGGTGAGCTCAAAGGGTAGCACGGCGAGGCAGAGCAGCACGCATGCAATGCCGACAGAGACTCTGAACGTCAAACCTCTCCAGATACCGGCACTGATGCCTACTAGCGCGCTCAAAAGCGTGAGGATACACCACACGCGCCAAATCTCCGCCCTCGGATAGGTGCCGACGGTAAACAGTTGGAGGTTCGCGGGGATAACCTGCCAATTTGCCTCGGTGAATACCCAAGTCAGAATGCCTTTGAGAATGACGTATAAGAAGACGATTGCCAAGCCGGTGAGGAGTGTGTTGAACCACGTGCTGAAGAGGTTCTCCTTCATCCACGGCACTACGCCTTGAGTGGCTGGCGGTTTGAGTGTTTCAATGTGTTGTGTGTGTTCGTCCATATTCATTACGCTAATTCATCGTCCGGTGCGGTTAATGTGAAGCCGTTGGTTATACCAATTCATCGCGGCGGATGTGGTTAAGCTCATGATGAGGTAACTCGCCATGATTAGCCCGAAAACCGGGATGGATTGTCCGGTTTGGTTCATCATCGTCTCGCCGATGCTGAAAAGATCTGGGAAGCCGACGGCAATCGCCAAACTAGAGTTTTTCGCCAGGTTCAGGTACTGACTCGTGACTGGGGGGACAATGATAGGTATCGCCTGTGGTAGGACGACGAGCCGCAGCGTCTGCGCATCGTTCAATCCAACGGATTTTGCGGCTTCGCGCTGCCCTTTGGCGACAGCCTGTATCCCGGCTCTGACAATCTCTGCGATGAAGGCACCGGTATATACCACGAGCCCAATCAGCAGCGCGGCGAATTCAGCGGATAGACTCATCCCTCCCTCGAAATTGAAACGTTGCAAGACAGGTAAGTCCAGAGTCAACGGGGTAGGTTGCGTCAGGAACCATCCGAGAACCGCAACGGCGAGGAAGGCGGGGAGTGCCCACTTGGCACGGAAGCCGGGGAGTTCCATCTGTTGCAGTTGCCTCCACCGCACGATGTAGAGGATAACGGCTATGATTAGCCCGATGCCCAGAAAGATACCCCACATTTTCAGTCCGGATGTCGGTTGCGGCGCGGGCAGATAGATACCGCGCTGGTTAATGAACACGCCGCCGAAAAAATCAAGACTCTCCCGAACCCTCGGTAATTTGCGGATGATGGCATACCAGAACAGAATCTGTAGCAGCAGCGGGATATTCCGAAAACATTCGACGTAGGCCGCGGCGATGTTGCTGATAAGCCAGTTTTTAGAGAGGCGAGTAACACCGGCGAAGAGCCCCAGAAGCGTCGCGCAGGCAATTCCGATGACGCTCACTTTTAAAGTGTTGACGACACCTACCCAGAACGCTCTCATATAACTATCAGCGGGGGTATACCTGATGCCTTCAGAGATGGCGAATCCTGCCTCATTTTGGAGGAAGTTGTCTTCGTTCCAAAACGCCACATCGAGCGTGACTCCCAGTTTATCGAGTCCTCTGAGCATATTCGTATAGAGCAGTGCGGCCAACAGGACAATGCCGCCCAGGAAGAGCACCTGAAACAGCACGCGCAGCACGCGAACATCCCGCCAGAAGGGAATTTTCTGTGTCTGCGCTATGTGTTCGGCGGTTCCGTTTTTTGTTTCGTCCATAGTTTTGCTGTCCTTAGCAATGCGTTGTTTCGTTCCTACCGGGCAGCGGCTGTTGTCTTATCAGACCGGCTGTTGATGTGGCCTGATAAGACAACTTTCCGGAAACCCCCGGTAGGCACTCTGCAACTAACGGAAGGGCATTGCGTAAAGCAGGCCGCCCTGCGTCCACGGTTTGTTGATACCGCGGGGTAAGCCGATGGGGGTGAGGTGCCGTTCAAAGATTTCGCCATAGTTGCCTACGGCGGTGATAATCTGGCGCGCCCAGGTTTTAGAGAGTCCCAGTTTCTCTCCTAAATCCCCGCTATGGCCTAAGAAACGTTGGATTTCCGGGTTATCCGATTTGAAGTCAGCCACGTTGGCTTGCGTGATACCGTGCTCCTCGGCGAAGAAGGTGGCGTAAACTACCCAGCTGACGGCATCGTTCCATTTGTTATCGCCGTGGATAGTGAGCGGTCCCAGCGGTTCCTTTGAGACAGTCTCCTCAAGGATGACATGCGCACCCGGTTCTTTGAACGCTTGCCGCCGTGCGACGAGTTGCGATTTGTCGCTCGTGACAACATCACAGCGTCCTTCGAGGTAGCTGCCGTAAAGCGTATCGTTTTCTTCAAAGACGACGGCGTTAAAATCGACACCCAGCGCGCGCATCGTATCTGCCAAATTGAGTTCTGTGGTGCTGCCAGACAGCACGCCGATGCTTGCACCGGCGAGTTCGGATATCGTCGTGATGCCCAGTTCTGTCGGCACCATGAACCCTTGTCCATCGTAGAAAGTCGGTGGTGCAAAGTCTGTGCTGACATCGGTGTCGCGGGTTAACGTCCACGTCGTGTTTCGGATGAGGACATCTATCTCGCCTGTTTGGAGGGCAGTGAACCGTTCGGCGGCTTTCAAGGGGACGAACCGCACCTTGCTGCCGTCGCCGAGGACGGCGGCGGCAATCGCACGCCCGAAATCGACATCAAAGCCGTGCCATGTGCCATCTTGTTCGGGGTAACTGAAACCGGGCAACCCGGCGTTCACGCCGCAAACGAGGACGCCGCGTTCTTTGACTTTGTCTAGCACACTGCCCTCGGCGTTAGCGAGCAGTGGGACTCCGAGTAATATCGCGAAGAGCGCAATGAAAACGCACCCTTTAACAGTGCCTTTAGACACGAAATGGTTGTAGGTATGCATGAAATGTCTCCTATCAATAAGTGCAGTTCAAAGGGACTGCGGTTTGGAATTGTGTTGTCTTGGTAGCCTTAGAAATTACGCGGGAACGTCCCCGGTAGGCGCGATTTCAAACTGCGCCTACCGCAAATGACAGAATGTGCGTAAGTCCTAAGACGTTTCTTTATCATGTTAAACACAATTATAGCATGTTTTGCTTTTTTTACCAAGAAAAAAGTGAGAGACTGGTTTTCCTTCCACTCCAAAAACAACATTTGACATATTTTCAAAGTTCTGCTATCATGTTGTTAACACAGTTTTTGGAGGAAAGGACGATGAAAAAGTTCATCATCGCAGAAATCTGCGTCATTGTCGCGCTCGCTGGTGGGTTCTGGCTCGGGCGCGTTACAAGCACCGATAACAGTTACGCACACTATTACAGCAACGCCGACAAAGCCTGGGTGGAAGTTCAGCAAATGGACAATCCTCCCCTCGATCTGGACGAACCCGATAAAAACCGCTTGAGCAAAGTGCGAGCGGGTTACCGGAAAGTGTTTGATAACTACCCCGACAGCCTTTGGGCTGACGATGCCATTTATCAACTTGCCTCGCGCCTGCCACGCACCGATGAAGAGGCGTTCGCGCTGTTCCGCCGATTGATTAACAATTACCCCGACAGCGAATGGGCCGATGATTCGATGTTCGCCATCGCCTTCGCTTCTTACCAAATCGCGGAGGAACTCAAGAAGACCGGCACGTTGGAATCGATTGAGGCTTACTACGACAGGGCTATCGCGCTTTTCAAGCAATTAATCGGCACGTATCCCGGCAGTGTCCTCGTCGCGCAATCGCAGTTTAATATCGCAATGTGCCATTACAGCCGGGGCGATTTTGACCTGGCTTTGGCGCAGTTTGAAAACCTCGGCGAGACATTCCGCGATAACCCCCTACTTTATCAGATTTTATACGTCACCGGTGAGATTTATTTCAAGCAGTATCTCTACGAGAAAGCGCGGGTTGAGTTTACAAATGTCGTTGACTCCGGTGATCCGGAATTAGGGCCGCTGGCTAGTTTTGGCATCGCGCAGACTTACCTCGCGGAAGGAAAATTCGAGGAGGCCATCACCGGTTATCAGAAAGTGATCGATCTTTATCCGGACGCGCCTGTTGGGCAGGATGCGCACTTCTACATCGGTTGGGCGTATGAGAAACTCGGCAAATATGACGAGGCCATAGCGCAGTTGGAGGCGGCGATCGACCGGTATCCACGCAACGCGAACGCCGCGAACTCGCAGATTTACATTGGACAAATCGCTTACGCGAATGAGGATACTGCGCAGGCAATCGAGGCGTATCAGAAGGTGGCGGATAACGCGACTTACGATTACGACAACCGCCGCCAAGCCCAATACTGGGTAGGCAGAATCTACGAGGAAATCGGCGATGTTGAGCAGGCGAGCGATGTCTATCGGAAGTTGATTAAGGATTTTCCGGAACCTCACAAAGAGGCGACACACCCGTCAAACAATGTCAACGAGAATTATATCCAAAACTTGCAATCCAATCGCCTGAACGAGTTGCCGGGTGTGCTTGATAGGTAATGTTAACGGCATTGAGTCGGTAGGCGCGGTTTGCAACCGCGCCTACGGGGAATGAGGTGCGAGTGCTTGTCCCAGGTCGGCGATGATATCCTCGGCATCCTCTAAGCCTACCGAGATTCGGACGAGTCCGTCAGTAATGCCAGTCTGCCGCCGAATTTCGGGTGGCACGAGCGAGTGCGTTGTGGAGGCGGGGTGGCAGATTAACGTGCGGGCATCGCCGAGGCTGACTGCCAGCGCGCAGAACTGCAGTTGATTGACGAGTTGTTCACCGGTGCTTCGCCCACCTTTGAGTTCCAAAGTTATCATCCCCCCGAACCCGTCCATTTGGCGTTGCGCGAGTTCGTGCTGTGGATGACTGTGTAAACCAGGGTAGCGCACCCAGGCGACAGCGGGGTGCGTTTCCAGAAACGCCGCGATGCGCGCCGCGTTCTCGCAGTGCCGCGTCCATCGGAGCGGCAGGGTGGTTATCCCGTGGAGCGTTAGCCACGCGTTGAAAGGGCTGATAACCGCGCCGAAGTTACGCAGTGCGCCCGTTTTTGCCTGTTCGATGAACTGCTTTTTGCCGATAATCGCGCCGGCGATGACTGCGCCGTTGCCGCTCAGATATTTCGTCATGCTGTGTAGCACCACGTCGATGCCGAGTGCGATGGGTTGCTGTCCGCACGGTGTAGCGAACGTGTTGTCAATCATCGTGAGTGCGCCGTGCGCTTGGGCTATTTCGGCGCATGCCCCGAGGTCTGCCAGTTTGAGCAGCGGGTTTGTTGGGCTTTCAAGGTAAATAACCTTGGTATCGGGCCGGAGTGCGCGTTCAATTGCGTTTACATCGGTGGCATCGACGAAGGTTGTCTCAATGCCGAGGTGCCCCGGTTCTTCGTTGAGGAGATGGTGTGTGGCGGAGTAGAGCGTCTCCATAGCGACGACGTGTCCGCCTTTGGGGAGAGCGGTGAGGAGTGCGGTGCTGATTGCGCCCATGCCGGATGCGGTTGCGAGTGCTGCTTCGCCGCCCTCTAAAACGGCGAGTTTCTGTTCCAAGATTTGCTGTGTGGGGTTGCCCCAGCGGGTGTAGACGTAGCCGCTTTCTTCGTTGGCAAATGCTTCGGCGCATTCTTCCGCCGATGTGAAGCGGAAGGTGCTATTTTGATAGATGGGCGGCAGCAAGGGTGTGCCGCTTTTTTCGTTTATGCGCGCAAGCGCGGCTTCGCCTGCGTGTATGGCTTGGGTGGATTTTCCGAGTTTTTTCATTTTTCTCCTTTGTAGCATCTCGCAAAGGGTGGATAGGAACGAAAGCCGCCCTGATGATTGATGAGATGCCTTCTACTCTGGCAGCAGATTCATTTTGACGTGCCAAGAATATCAAGAAGGGGAGTTGCGTATCGGGACCGGGAGTTCCCTCCTACTGGCTCTCCTACTTCAATGTTTCAACGGGATACCCTTCTAGTTGTAACAATAGACGTTTCCGCTCGATGCCTCCGCCATATCCTCCCAATTTGCCGTTGCTGCCGATGACGCGGTGGCACGGGATGAGTATGGAGATGGGATTCGCGCCGACTGCACCGCCAACGGCACGCACCGCTTTCGGTTTGCCGATTTGCTCGGCAACCCACTTGTAGGTGCGCGTTTCACCGTAGGGAATCTCCCGGATGGTGTTCCAGACAGCTATTTGAAACTCGGTTCCGCCGCAGAGCGTGAGCGGCACGGGATAGAAATCGACTTTTTCTCCGGCAAAATAGCGCGTGAGGATATCATACGCGTTGCTTAAAATCGGGACATCCGGAATTTCAGGGGTAGTGAGCGGCGGGATGTAGTCAAAGGAAAGCCGCGAAATGCGAGATTCTTCGCCGATAACCTGCATCCACCCGATGGGCGACTTAAAGCAGAAGCTCGGAATGCCATGCGCGTTACGCGGGCCCGAGGGCTCTGGAAAATTCTCTGCAAGCCGGGCATCGTCTTGGGCACTTCTTATTTGTTTTTGATTCATTTTTTTCTCCTCTAGTCTAGCTGCATCAGGCCCTGGGTAGGCGCGCTTTGTAAGCGCGCCCTCTCCCCTATGCGCGGTTGTAAACCGCGCCTACCGGTAGCCGTCAGTCTGGCTGCATCAGGCCCTGGGTAGGCGTGCTTTGTAAGCGCGCCT
>PYJE01000008.1:30341-32014 GCA_003635305.1 Candidatus Poribacteria bacterium
AGCGGGTATAGACGTAGCCGCTTTCTTCGTTGGCAAATGCTTCGGCGCATTCTTCCGCCGATGTGAAGCGGAAGGTGCTATTTTGATAGATGGGCGGCAGCAAGGGTGTGCCGCTTTTTTCGTTTATGCGCGCAAGCGCGGCTTCGCCTGCGTGTATGGCTTGGGTGGATTTTCCGAGTTTTTTCATTTTTCTCCTTTGTAGCATCTCGGTTTCAACGGGATGGCGTTGCGTATCGGGACCGGGAGTTCCCTCCTACTGTCGAAGTCCTACCTGAAACGGAGGCAGAAGATGCAATGGCGTTGCGTATCGGGAGCGGGAGTTCCCTCCTACTGGCTCTCCTACTTCAACGTTTCAACAGGATACCCTTCAAGTTGTAACAATAGACGTTTCCGCTCGATGCCGCCGCCATATCCTCCCAATTTGCCGTTGCTGCCGATGACGCGGTGGCACGGGATGAGTATGGAGATGGGATTTGCGCCGACTGCACCGCCAACAGCACGCACCGCTTTCGGTTTGCCGATTTGCTCGGCAACCCACTTGTAGGTGCGCGTCTCACCGTAGGGAATCTCCCGGATGGTGTTCCAGACAGCTATTTGAAACTCGGTTCCGCCGCAGAGCGTGAGCGGCACGGGATAGAAATCGACTTTTTCCCCGGCAAAATAGCGCGTGAGGATATCATACGCGTTGCTTAAAATCGGGACATCCGGAATTTCAGGGGTAGTGAGCGGCGGGATGTCGTCAAAGGAAAGCCGCGAAATGCAAGAACTTTCGCCGATAACCTGCATCCACCCGATGGGCGACTTAAAGCAGAAGCTCGGAATGCCACGCGCGTTACGCGGGCCCGAGGGCTCTGGAAAATTCTCTGCAAGCCGGGCATCGTCTCGGGAACTTCTTATTTGTTTTTGATTCATTTTTTTCACCTCTAGTCTGGCTGCCGAATTCACTGGGTAGGCGTGCTTTGTAAGCGCGCCTTCTCCCCCGTGCGCGGTTGTAAACCGCGCCTACCGGGAGCCGTCAGTCTGGCTGCATCAGGCCCTGGGTAGGCGCGCTTTGTAAGCGCGTCCTCTCCCTTGTGCGCGGTTGTAAACCGCGCCTACCGGTAGCTGCTAGTCTGGCTGCCGAATTCACCGGGTAGGCGTACTTTGTAAGCGCGTCCTCTCCCTTGTGCGCGGTTGTAAACCGCGCCTACCGGTAGATTCGTGATGCATTTGCCGCCGTATTCCTCTGGCTTTATCGGAATTGGTTGTTTGTCTATTCTGCAGTGTATGCTATACTGCACCCCATGAGACAATTTGAGACACCACACCAACTCTATACCGAAATTGGCGGGCTGTTTGAACGCATCGCCACGAAACCGGAAGTTCAAGAGACACTGAAGTCCTTGCGGCTCTGCGTTCGGTTTTCCTACACCGAGCCGGATGCTACGATGACGTTATCCGCGGCGGATGGGGCATACACCGTCGTCTGCGGGCATTGCGATGCGATGCCTGATGTAGAACTCACAATGACAGGCGATGTCGCGCACCGGTTCTGGATGGGCGAGCTCAATGTGATGGAAGCGATTACCAAGCGTGACATCGGCGTTAACGGTTCGCTGGGGAAAATAATGCGGCTTACGCCGTTGATTAAGTTGGCGATTCGCTCTAACCGCGAGCGCGCGTAACCTGTCATC
>PYJE01000009.1:0-1352 GCA_003635305.1 Candidatus Poribacteria bacterium
TAAGGGATACACGCCGTCCCTGAACGCTTTTGCCGAGAAATGCGTCGTTTTTGACAAAGCTTATGTCTGCAGCTACCCCACCGTGCCGATTCGCGGTGATTTGGTGACAGGCCAGGTCGGACTCTGTCGGCGAGGATGGGAACCGCTGAAGCGCGATGTGCCGGTGATTGCGAACGCACTCACCAAAGCCGGTGTTGTCAGCATGATGATTGCCGATACGCCGCACCATCTCAACAACGGTTTCTTTTACAATCGTGGGTTCACGGGGTGGAAATGGATTCGCGGGCAGGAGGGCGATTGCTTGGAGACGCATGATTACGACTATGAGTCGCCGCAGTCACTGCGATATCGCGAATATACTCGGACGCATCCGAACCGATTGCCACTGGGGCTCGGCAATCACCTCCGAAACACCGCGTTCCGGCAGAACGAGGGAGATACTTTTGTCGCGCAGACTGTGCAGACGGCGTGCGACTGGTTGGAACGGAACTACCGACACGAGAACTTCTATTTGATGGTGGATACCTTCGATCCTCACGAACCGTGGGACGCGCCTGAGTGGTATCTTCGTCGGTTTGACTCCAGCGATTACGAGGGGCCAGAACCCATCTATCCGCCTTACGGTGTCAATCCGATGGATGCGCGTTCAACGCAGCGTCTCAACGCGCTCTATCGCGCTGAGGCATCGCTGGTGGACAACTGGATTGGGCAGCTGCTCCGCAAAATTGACTACATGGGGTTGATGGAGAACACCATGATTATTTTTATGGCAGACCACGGGTTCCTCTTGGGTGAGCATGGGCTTCTCGCCAAGAACCTGAGCATGTATGAAGAGGTTGTCCACATTCCGCTGCTGATTTATCATCCGGAGGCGGCACCTCGGCACACCGATGCACTGGCGAGTATCGTTGACATTCCGGCGACGGTGTTGGATGTTTTCGGTGCGGAACGCGGCGTGCAGGTTGAGGGAAATAGCCTGCTTCCTGCCATCGTGGGGGATACGGATGCTGGGCGTGAGTATGCGATTACGCATGGAGCGTGGGTAGGCGGCTGGAGTCCCGATGGTGGGAGCCCGCACGGTAGTGTGACAGATGGCACCTGGTCTCTCCTGTTAGAAAACAGTGGTGCGCCGGAGCAGTTGTTCCATCTTCCCACCGATGCGGCGCAGTTGCACAATCGGTTCGATTCGGATACATCGGAGGCGCGGCGGCTCTATCAGGCGTTTTTGGACTTCTTAGCGCAACACGGCGCGCCGGAGGCGATGGTGATGGAATTCCGGGGGCGTTGGCCGGCGTGATAAATAGTCACCGTCCGTTTGCACACTTCATTGTCGGTGATTTGCAAGCGCGCCG
>PYJE01000009.1:1422-1598 GCA_003635305.1 Candidatus Poribacteria bacterium
CTTAAGGCAGATGCCGAATGGGAGAAGTAGGTTTTCTTTAGTGTTCATCGTTAATCCAGAAATCTCTTTTCCCGTTGTCATCGGCTTGATACCAATGAATTTCGGCGAGACGCACATCGATTAGGCGGACGTACGCGAATTCCGTAAACGGATTCGTGTTGTTCTCATCCTTCTTC
>PYJE01000009.1:1651-9391 GCA_003635305.1 Candidatus Poribacteria bacterium
ACATCATATCTCATTGATGTCAACCTTTTTTCGTGCGCGCTTGGAAATTAACCAAACAGTGCCCGCCGCATTTGCCGCACCGCTTGACGAATCCTGTCCTCATTTTCTACGAGGGCGATGCGGACATACCCCTCGCCGTTGTGCCCAAAGCCGGCACCAGGCGAGACGCACACCTCCGCTTCGTTGAGCAACTTCATTGAGAATTCCATTGAGGTAAGATGCCGCCACGGTTCCGGAATCGGGGCCCAGACGAACATTGATGCCCTCGGTGTTTTTACCTGCCAGCCGATGCGGTTTAATCCCTCAACCAGCACATCGCGGCGTTTCCTGTAGACCTCGGCGTTTTCCTGAATGACATCTGCTGGGGTGCGCAGTGCCATAATCGAGGCGACTTGGATGGGCGCGAAGATGCCGTAATCGTAGTAGCCTTTGATGCGCGCGAGAGCCTCGATAATCTCGCGATTGCCGACGGCGAACCCGCACCGCCATCCTGCCATGTTGTAGGATTTGGAAAGCGAGAAAAATTCTACGCCGACATCCTTTGCGCCTTTCGCTTGCAGGAAACTGGGTGCCTCGTAGCCGTCAAAAACGATGTCGGCATACGCCAGATCATGGATGACTATCATGTCCTGCCGCTTGGCGAAGTCTACCACTTCTTCAAAGAACGCCAGATCGGTGACTGCCCCGGTGGGATTGTGCGGGAAACTCAAGATAAGCACTTTTGGGCGAGGCCAGATGTCGCGCGTAATCTCTGCGACGGAGGGGACGAAATGGTTCTCTTCGGTTAAGGGTATGCTGACGACACTTCCGCCTGCGAGGACGATGCTGTAGGTATGAATGGGGAACGTAGGGTTTGGCACCATCGCCAGATCGCCTTCGTCGATGAGCGCGAGTGCGAGATGGCCCAGTCCTTCTTTCGTTCCGATGACGGCGATTGCCTCTTCCTCTGCATCGATGCTGACATTGAACCGTCGTTCATAATGCCAGCTGATTTCGCGTCGGAGGTTGAAGATGCCGCGCGAGGCGGAGTAGCGGTGGTGCCGGAGTTCCTGTGCGGCTTCGGTGAGTTTATCAATAATAGGTTGAGGTGTGGGTTGGTTTGGATTGCCCATCCCCAAGTCGATGATGTCGATGCCCAGCTGCCGGCGTTCGTGCGTTAACTGCTTGAGTTTGCCGAACATATACGGCGGCAACCGGTTCAAGCGTTTTGAGAATATGTTCATTGTTCTGTCGGCCGAACGTGTGAGGGGTTCAAGGCCGCGTTGTCTTTTTAAATGCGCTCGCGGCGTTGTGGGCCTCCCGGGTCGGCGCAGGCAGGCGGTATCCACTGCCGCAAGTCAAACAGTGTGTAATTGCCGAATCCAAAGCGATGCGGTGTCCTATTGAGACATAGACAGGACGCACGTTAGAGCGGGTTCGGACGACGGCTCCGATTACCTCGTCTGCGTCATACAGATATTCATAAGCCCCGCGTTCCGTGTCGGGCTCTGCGTGTTGGCCGCAGAGGCGGGACTTTGCACACCCAATCGTCGGTTTATCTAACAGCAACCCTAAGTGTGCTGCGATGCCAAACCGCCTTGGGTGTGCAATGCCGTGTCCATCAACCATCACGAGGGATGGCTCCGTTTGCAATTGGGAGAACGCCTCTAGCAGAGGCGGGATTTCCCGGAACGAGAGCAACCCTGGTATGTAAGGGAAACGGATAGGACTTTCCACTACCACGCGCTCGACTACCTGCAATTGGGGGTAGTTGAGGACGACTACGGCGGCGAGTGCTGTGTCCTTCTGCAGCCCGATGTCCACCCCGGCGACGGTATCAATCGTGCGATGCAGGTCTGTCCGAATCACCTTGTTACGCAGTTCGTTTTGGATGTCCCGCGCTTCGGCGGGGGTGACATCCCATGCGTGTAAGGCGTGATGGTTGATGGCGTAGTGCATTCCTGCGATTCTCCGGTAGACGCGATGTGGGCTCGTTCCTACCTTAATAGGATACCCGAAACGGTGTCAATTGTCAAGTCTTTCTTCGTCCTTGACGTTTTTGACTTCGACGGTTCTGGGTTTGGCAATCCGCTGGATGCCGGCGAAGAAGGCGTTCAGCATCAAGTAGCCGCCGCCGATTCCGATAAGTGCTCCTAAGCCTCCGATGACAAATTCGATTCCGCTAAACATCATTTGTGCCTCCTGAATGAGTTTGCTGTGGGGTGACGATGCGAGTCCCCCGATTTCCGCTTTGTGTGCAGAAGATTTGCATCTTCTGCCTGAACTTAAATAAAATAAACGATGAGTCTCCGTTCGGGTTTCAAATCTATTGCGAAGTTGCGGTATCGGGACAGGGATGTCCCTCCTACCTGATAAAACTATAGCAAAAATCGTGCCAACGTTAAGTGGGAAGATTGCAGGAAAATGTGTAAGATAAACCACAAAAAGTTGGAAATCGCGGGGGGAAGTGTGTTAAAATAGAGACATGCATCAAAAAACGTAACTTTTTGTCGATTTTTTACGTCATAAATTAAGAAGGATGGCCGTGGGTTTCGGTTTGCGCGCTTTCAAAGCGCGCCTACCTCCCGGGAGTCCCGGCAATGGCTGTGGGTATCCGGTCTGCGTGCTTTACGAGCGCGCGTTTCCGGATGCGCGGTTAGAAACCGCGCCTACCGGCGGAGGATTTTGCGTGTTTTGCGAGCGCGCGTTCCGGGGGCGCGGTTGGAAACCTCGCCTACCGGTGGGGTATTTTGTGTGCTTTGCGAGCGCGCGTCCCTCATGGGAGTCACGGCATCTGAATTGAGGAGAATAGCCCGATGTTATATTTGGACACGCTTGAAAATCTTGCACAAGACAATACACAGAACCGGTTCGCTATCAGCCATGAGGCGGTGGCAGGCTTGCGGCATCTGCCGGAGCTCACGCCTGCTGCGGAGTTGCTGCAAAAGTGGGAAGCGAAGCAAATCGGATGGGATGAGTTTCAGCGCGCTTTCAAGGCGCAGCTCCGCGCCGAATACCGGCAGGACGAACGGAGCCGTCTCAAAGGGCTGGCGAAATACTGCCTTGCGAACGAGGTGACGCTCTATTCGCCGGAACCGGCTGGTGCACAAACCTACCGGGCGATTTTGGCGGAGGTGATTAACAGCATTTGGGAACGGAGTGGGGAGCCGACGCGCGCCATCGACCGGGCGGCGGAACCGGCTGAGGAGAGTTTCCTCGCCGCGGAACACCGGGTTCAGATGGCGGAGATTGCCGATAAATGCCAATTCTTTCAGGCGAAAACGGTGGGGGACAGCCGCAAGTCGTGCCTGCGTTGTGAACATCTGGATGCGCGCATTTATACTTGCCCGAAAATCGGGAAGCCGGTTATTGACTATAAATGGAGTCCGCCTCTAATAGTTCAGCAACCACCGGCGGCACCAGGTGCGTAATCGCCTCGCCTTGTTCCAGCCGCTGGCGAATCTCCGTTGACGAGATGTCGGCGTATGCCGCGGGCAACGCGAGGGTTGAAACGAAGGGGGCGTATCGGCGAATCCCCGGTTGCGCCATGAACGCGTCTATCGTCTCCGCATCTGCCTCTGCACGATTTGCGGCGATGAAGCGACACGCAGAGAAGAGTTCCTGCAATTCGGCATCAAAGTCCGTGTAGTATTTCGCATCGAAGATTCGGATGAGGGTGTCATATCCGACGATAAAATGGAAGTCGGTTTGCGGTGGATAGAGAGCAGTTAATGCTGTGATTTTGTCGAGATATCTACCGTGGCTTGAGGCACCGACAGAGAAGCCGGGGCGGCTTTCCGCATACCGTTTGAGGGTGAAAAGCCGCGCGGCGAGCGGCAAACCGAATATTCCCTTGTCCACGTTCGCTTTGGCGAGGAGCAGGAGCAGTTCGTCCAATTGAAATTGCGCGACGGCCTGTTCAGCCATCGCGGTGTGCGCCACGGTGAGCGGGTTGAACGAGCCTGAGAAGATGCCGATGCGTTTGCCGATGTCGCGAGTCCCGTGGACGATTTCTATTCGCGGCGGTCCCGCCGAATCCAACTCTTCAAAGAGTTGCGCGAATTGTCGGTAATCGGGAGAGTTGAGGAATTTCATTTTATACTAACTGCCCCAGAGTTGTTTGGGTTGGAGCGGCTTCGGTGCCCGTGGTGCTCAGGTGCTCGTAACCTATATGAAACGGTCCGGATTGGTATTGTCTCTGTAGGGTTTGTGCGAGCCTGAGTGCGTGTGGCGATCGCCACCTACAGAACTGTGGGTTTTGTGCGAGCCTGAGTGCCTGTGGCGATCAGGCGATCGCCACCTACAGAACCAGAGTGGTGCTCAGGTGCTCGCCATCTACAGAGACAAGACAAATCACGTTGATTGTGGTTTAGACATGCCGCTTAGCGGCTTCCCAGATTGCGTCAAGTTCTGCCAGATCAGCGTCTTCAAAAGATGTCCCGCGGCGTTCGATTTCGGCTTCCATCCATTTGAAGCGCGCTGTGAATTTGCGGTTTGCTTGCCGCAGTGCTTCTTCTGCTTGGATGTTCATAAAGCGGCAGAGGTTCACGACAGTGAACAGCAGATCTCCAAGTTCCATCTCGGTTGCGTCCGGTTCGTTCGCTTTAAGACTCGCCTTCACTTCGGCGACTTCTTCGTCAACTTTGGCGACGACCTCGGCGATTTCTTCCCAATCAAACCCGACAGCTGCGGCGCGTCGCTGAAGTTTCTGCGCTTTTTGCAGACTAGGCAGCGCGTCTGGCACGCCGTCAAGCACGGAGTGTCTGTCTTCGTAGCCGCGCTCTTGGCGTTTGATTGCTTCCCAATTTTTGGCGACGGTATCGGTATCGTCAGCCGCAACGTCGCCGAAGACGTGTGGGTGCCGGCGGATGAGTTTCTCGGTGATGATTTCAATGACATCACCGATGGTGAAATGCTGGTTATCTGCCGCAATCTGCGCTTGGAGCATGACGTTGAGGAGCAGGTCTCCGAGTTCCTCTTTCAGTTTTGCTGGGATGGCGGCATCGATGGCTTCCACAACCTCGTAGGTTTCCTCAATGAGGGTGGGTTTGAGCGTCTCGTGCGTTTGTGCGAGATCCCAGGGGCATCCGTTTTCGCTCCGCAGTGTGGCGATGACGTTCGCTAGTTCTTCAAAGCGTTCTTTCTGATTTTTTGGCATGGTTTCTCCGTTATTTTCCAAGGCTGTTGGTATTATACCACATGACGTTGATTGTTATCGTGTCGGGACCTTCTCGGTAGGCGCGGTTTTCAACCGCGCTTCTCCAACATGACGTTGATTGTTATCGTGTCGGGACCCCCTTCGGTAGGCGCGGTTTGCAACCGCGCTTCTCCAACATGAGGTTGATTGTTATCGCGTCGGGCCCGGGAGGTCCCTCCTACTTGCTGATTGCGGCTTGCGATCTGGCGATCGCAAACTACAGAAGAGTGACGGGTCCGGGATGTCCCTCCTACTGGTTGAGGCACGCGGGGGACAGGCCCCCGCGCTACGGGCCAGGGAGGGACATTAGCCGGTTCCGTTATCCCGAAGATTTTCCAATTGAATGATGAGCCGCCCCAATTGCATCCGCAGCAACAATACATAGATTTGCATGAGCAGACCGACGTGTGCTTCCGTCGGCAAGTCGCTGGCGTGAATTATCGCGAGGAACCGGTCTGCGCGTTCGCGGACCTGTTCTGCTTGTGCGATGTCCACTTCGTCGGTTTGCGCTGTGCCCTCTTTGATGAACTGCCACATTCTGTCCTGAATTTCCAGTGTGTAATTTTTCGTCATGACGGTGCGGGCGCGCTTTGCGGAATCTACCCAGAGGGAATTCGCCTTCCAATTCAGGATGAAAGCGATGCCGTTAATCATGACATCGCGCAGGCTGTCCTCACCGGAGATGAGTTCCTCAAGGTTGGTGAGCCCCTCTGCTTCGGCGGAGAGCGTGCGGACGCGGGTGTAATCCTTCAGGTTTTTCAGCGTCAGTTCGTTTTCGGTGATGAGGTTCCACAAGTCCGCGCTGGTTGCGAGGAGCGTCTCCACTTGCGTTTGGAGCGCGAGCGGCAGTTGCGCGCGGATGCAGGCGTAGTGGATGCTGTGAAGTCGGCTCCGAAATTGGCGCAGATTTTCCGCTGTCTGCAGTGCAGGTCCGCGTGCAATCTGCGGGAGAAGTTCATCCCGAATCTGATTTAAAAGGGTGTTGATGGTGCGTTCGGCGTTCATATCATTTATGATAACAGATTTTGGGGTGGATGTCAAGCAGGATTTTCAGGATGAGTTTCCGTCCGAACCGTAGCGCGGGGGCCTGTCCCCCGCGCTCGCCGCGGCGGCGCGAGACAGGCCCCTGTAGTTCGCGATCGCCTGATCGCGAACGGGTAAGGATCGGGCGATCCTGACTCGATGCCTTCTGTGCAACCGACGTTGGCGAGGGCCTGTCCCTCGCCCTACGGTAAGGCCTGAGTCTATAGACATTAAGGTCCTACGGACCTTCGCTCCGTGTGACGGCCGAACGTCTATAGACATTAAGGTCCTTACGGACCTGAAGCCGAAGCAGGATTTCCAGGATGTCCCATGATTCACAGGATTTTGTTTCGCTGTCCGAGCAGGATCAGGCGATCCTGCTCTACAGAGTGGGGCGGTGCATGGCGGCCCCTGTAGTTCGCGATTGCCAGATCGCGAACAGGTCGGGATCGGGCGATCCTGACTCGATGCTTTCTGTGAGTCCGGCGTTGGCGAGGGACAGGCCCTCGCCCTACGGTAAGCCTGAGTCTATAGACATGAAGGTCCTTGCGGACCTGAATCCCAGTTTCCCTAATCCTGCTAATCTTGCAAATCTTGTAAATCCTGCTCATATCTTGCCAATCTTGAAAATCTTGCTTTTAATTTGACAAAAATAAAAAAATAATGTATAATTAATGCAGTGATTTAAGTTTTTCACGAATTTTACCGAAAAAAGGAGATAACTCAATGACTTATCTATTTTCCTTCACCATAGCGGGCATCGCGGCCCGCTTGAAAACCTCCGTCACCGGGCTATTGCAGGGTTCCCTGCAAGGGTTTCGCGCGCTCGCGCGGTTAGGTGACGTATCCTACCCTGAAGACCCCCCCTTCCTTTACGGCCGTTAAGGGTTAATACCGCCGGCCGTCCTTCCGTTGTTCGATGCGTTTTGGCGTGCAGCTTGCTGCTCTGCCTGCTCTCCATGTTCGCACTGCCGATGGAGACCGCGGCGCACACGCTACATAGATTCTCGCCCGATTTCGATACCGCGGATACAAACGACTATCTTATCGATGACGAAGTTCTCGATGACGGCTCGACTCTGGATGTTGCTAGTATCATCAAGTGGGTTCGTGTCTATAAAAATCCGAAGACAACCCCTGCGACAGACTTTAGTGCCGAGAACGTGGCAACAGGGACTTCGGAATTGCTGCCCTCTCTGCATTTCGAGGAAAAGGATCCGATGTGGGATCCTGATGATGCCATCTGGGTGGATTTTGATACCGTGAACGGGGACGGCTCCCTGATAGATACCGGTGAAGACAGCGGGCTTGTCACCGACGAGAAAAACACGACGGTGAAAGTCGGCGATAGGGTTGCGATTGCGGTGAAGTTCACGAGTTGGGGTGGGATTGCCGCGCCAGACATGGTAATTGGCCCACGCATAGACGTAACGTATGGGTGGCAGAGGTGGCAGCATGTGCGTAGGAAAGATGATCAGGGGAATGACATACCTGATGGCATGGGGGGATTCATCCAGGACCCTAAAGCGTTTCAGTCCGTT
>PYJE01000010.1:0-4458 GCA_003635305.1 Candidatus Poribacteria bacterium
TTGCGAGGGACAGGCCCTCGCCCTACGTGAACACGGAGCAGTTTCCGTAAAAACGGGCCGGTTGCGCCACCTTAATAGTTGCGATACGCCGTTTGGCCCGTAGCGCGGGGGCCTGTCCCCCGCGTCGCCGGGGCAAGGCGAGGGACAGGCCCTCGCCCTACAGTAAAAGTCGGTTTCCCGATGGTAAGAGACAGCGCAACCGATTACCGTAGCGCGGGGGCCTGTCCCCCGCTTCGCCGTTGCCTGGCGAGGGACAGGCCCTCGCCCTACAGTAAAAGTCGGTTTCCCGATGGTAAGAGACAGCGCAACCGATTACCGTAGCGCGGGGGCCTGTCCCCCGCTTCGCCGTTGCATTGCGAGGGACAGGCCCTCGCCCTACGTAGGCGCGGTTTCAAACCGCGCCTACGGGTGGTTTTCGTTTGTGATACGCCGTTTTGTCCGTAGTGCGGGGGCCTGTCCCCCGCGTCGTCGCAATTGTGTCCGGAGTCTGGTAGGCGCGGTTTCAAACCGCGCCTACGGGGGGTTTTCGTTGTTTAAAACACGCAGCAATTTCAGGCGTGTTTTGAACAGCCTTAACAAAACTCACGAGTTCTCCTCCTCTATCGCCGCCGTGAGCCACTCAGACACCCGCGTACCGAAGAGAGTGAGCCCTCCCCAGTCGGATACGTCTGTGTCCACATCGCCCGGGTCGAGCGTTGAAATGTCCTTGACGGTTACAAGACTTTTCTGGCGCGAGAAATAGTAGGTGCTGAACGCCTTTTCGAGCCCGGTTTCTACGAGTTTCTTGGAAAAGGGATTCGGTGGCAAATCCAACAGTTTCAAGAGCCGTTTCTCGGGCACGGTTCTTTCTGTCGCAATCACGCGTATCGCCCAGAGCCACTCGAGGAATTGTGGCGAATGCGTTGAGACGATGACTCGGTAGCCGCGCTGCAAGAGTTCGAGGAAAACCAGGAGCAGGAAGGAAATCGCTTGCGCATGCAAGCCGATTTCGGGCTCTTCAATGACAACCCAGTCCACCCCCTTTCTTTTTGGCGAGCGCCCGGAAGGCATTAACCAATAAAGTCCCAGAAGCAGCGGCAGAAATTCTCGCTGGCCGGCAGACCACGCCATCAGCGGCAGTCGGGGGCCGTTCGCGACATCCAAAACAATGCGTCGAGGCAAGTCGTTGAGTGATGTATCCAACCGGACTTGCGCGTCTCCAAAGATGCTTTTCTCGATTCCATCCCGGAGAATTTTGTTCATCCGTCCCGCTTGCGGAAAAATGGCATCTTTTCCGGTGCCCAATCCCGTTTCCATCAATCGCCGTAAATGTTCACTGAATTGCCGGACCACGTACGGATACCCGGGTACGTAATCCATAAACGCCCGCGGCCATCCCTCTCGGAGCGTCAGCACCCGATGCGCGGGAATCAGAAAGAGCGACTCCTTTTTCTTCGGGCCCTTTTTCGATAACACGTCGTCCAGAGAAAACGCCATGCCATCTACAGCCACCCGGGTATCGCAGTGCCAGACCCCCTCCATTCCTTCGCCGAAATAGCGGGACAAGAATGAGCCGGAATCTTTTCCCAAACCATATCCGTGCGTTTTGAGGGTACGGTTAATGTCGCCTGCATCTAGCACGAGTTTCACGAGTTGGAGCAGGATGCTCTTCCCACTCGCTTGCTCGCCTACAAACACCGTCATATCACCGAAGGAAATGTCGGCTTCCTGAAGGGGACCGAACGACGTAACCTGAATCCGTTTCATCAGTGTCCCTCCTGTTTTGATACTTATTTTTTGCTTCGCGTTGCGAACGTCTGCGTCCGGGTTCTGGTAGGCGCGGTTTTCAACCGCGCCTACGGTTCTGCGATTTCTTCCATCCTAAAGGAAACTTTTGATAAGCGCGCCAATCGCGACGATTACGGCGGCGGCGGCTATCCATTCTGCCCGGCGTGCCCTTGCGTCGCTTCTCGCCTCTTCGCGTCCTTCCAATTTTCCGCGTATCTCGCTGACTTCACGCGAAAGTTCACGGAAATCGTTTTGGATAAAACTGTCAAACCGGTTCGTCAATTTTTCAACCTGGTCTGCCAGTTTTTCAACCGCTTTCAAAATCGGATCCTGCACGTTGATACCTCCATACACGCTGCGGGCGGGTGGTTTTCGGTTACGCGCCTTCGTTCTTCCGCGCGGCCTCGCGACCGCGTTGGATTCGCGCTGCAAGCGTCTCAATATCCGGGTCTTCGTCTAACCATTCGTGCCGGTCGACCGAATAATTCCCTGTCCCGCCTTTGTGATGCAGGAGTTGATTCAAAAGCGCGTGAAACGCCGGATTGCAGCGACGCAGTTCATGCATCTCCTGCGTCAGCATTTCTTGTATATTCATTTTGTGTGACTCCTATCAACCACGTGTACGGATTTTCAACTCGCATGTGAATTTGCGGCCGGACACGTCGCGCTGATTTGAGTAGCCTATCGTCCGTTGTGAAGAAAATGTCGGCGGATCCACTTTCGGCACAGGCAAGATGCAAGGCATCTTGCCTTTTGAATCCCAACACCTCAAGAGATTTAGCGCGCGCTATTTCCATCGCTCCGACTGAAATAGTCTGGGACGCGCAAGTTAGCATTTCGTTGATGTGATCGCGCTGGACAAGATCTAAGCCCTGGTTGACCTCGTCCCTTAAAACCTCACTCGCGACCCAGAACCAATTTCCTGTATAAACACGAGAGAGGATCCACGCGATAGCTTGCGTCTCATTTCTCACCCGCTCTTGCGTCTGAGCGTCAAAGAAGCGGATTAAGCAACAAGCATCCAAATAGATTTTTGAAAATTCGGTATATGTATTCATGAGTTTGACCTCTTTTTTTATTTGAGGACAATTATACCACATATCTACTCGGATTGCCAGAAAATCTTAAATAGAGACCGAGGTTATTCGCTGTCCATTTTCGGTTTCCCGATGGTAAGAGACAGCGCAACCGATTACCGTAGCGCGGGGGCCTGTCCCCCGCGTCGCCGGGGCATGGCGAGGGACAGGCCCTCGCCCTACAGTAACAGTCGGTTTCCCGATGGTAAGAGACAGCGCAACCGATTACCGTAGCGCGGGGGCCTGTCCCCCGCGGTCGTTGCCTGGCGAGGGACAGGTGCTTCCGGTGCGCGGTTGCAAACCGCGCCTACGGATGCCCGCGGGGGCCTGTCCCCCGCGTCGCCGGGGCATGGCGAGGGACAGGCCCTCGCCCTACGCGAATACGGAGCGGTTTACGTAAAAACGGAACGGTTGCCGCCCCCTTATCGAAAATGATTAATCGATTTCAGATGTCCCCACGTCACACTCAGCTTATTCGCCGGTTCCACCGCCAAATAAGTCTGAAAGCCATCCATCAACGTTTGGATATCTTCTTGCTCCAACGCAGAATGGAAGATAGCGACTTCGTCCATGGCACCAGTGAAAAAGTTGCCATCGGGGTCCCACACACCGCAACCGCCGATGTTGACGTTGAAATTAGACGCACCGTGGTTTGCCCAGCCGCCTTTCTTTTCGACATACTCGCCGTCAATATAGACATGGACATAGTCTGTCGTGGCGACACAACCGACGTGGTGCCATTCGCCATCATCGTGCTTGAATTCCCACGGGTTCGATGTTCCACCGGCGGTGGGTGTCCAGAGGTTCAACTCGTTGGGATTGATAAACCCGAATTCGGGCGAATCGTTTTGCCCGACGAGGCCGATGCGGTTCGCGGTGATATCCCCAGTCTGCACCCATGTGATAATCGTGAACTCCTCCAAACTATCGAGGAGTTTCTGTTCAGTTTTGACGCAGCTGGCTTTGCCGTCAAATTCGAGAGCCATCCCGAATTTGCCTTTCACCCACGCGGGCGATTTCACGAGTTCGCCATCGTTGCCTGCGCCGGACAGATCTTCGGCAACGTCGCCTTTGCCTTCGTCAAAGAGCCAGATGCCGACGGCAGTCTCCAAGTCAATCTCGGCGATGCTGATG
Organism: Candidatus Poribacteria bacterium; assembly: GCA_003635305.1. GTDB lineage: Bacteria > Poribacteria > WGA-4E > WGA-4E > WGA-3G > AGPOR5. The sequence goes on from PYJE01000010.1 coordinate 3,978, forward strand.
TGTGCCGCGATGAGGCTGAATACCATCAGGCCGAGAGCTAAAATAGTTTTCTTCATGCGATTTTCTCCTTTGCGATGCGCGGTTTGGCCCGTAGCGCGGGGGCCTGTCCCCCGCGGTCGTTGCATTGCGAGGGACAGGCCCTCGCCCTACGTGAACACGGAGCAGTTTCCGTAAAAACGGGCCGGTTGCGCCACCTTAATAGTTGCGATACGCCGTTTGGCCCGTAGCGCGGGGGCCTGTCCCCCGCGTCGCCGGGGCAAGGCGAGGGACAGGCCCTCGCCCTACAGTAAAAGTCGGTTTCCCGATGGTAAGAGACAGCGCAACCGACTACCGTAGCGCGGGGGCCTGTCCCCCGCGTCGCCGGGGCATTGCGAGGGACAGGCCCTCGCCCTACGCGAACACGGAGCAGTTTCCGTAAAAACGGGCCGGTTGCGCCACCTTATCGGAAATGGTTAATCGATTTCAGATGCCCCCATGTGAC
>PYJE01000010.1:4478-14113 GCA_003635305.1 Candidatus Poribacteria bacterium
CCGGTGAAAAAGTTGCCGTTGGGATCCCAGACACCACAACCGCCGATATTAACATTAAAACCGGACGCGCCGTGGTCTGCCCAACCACCCTTTTTCTCCTCATACTCGCCATCAATGTAGACGTGGACATACTTCGTCGTGGCGACACACCCGACATGGTGCCACTCGCCGCTATCATGTTTCAATTTCCACGGGTGCGGGTTCCAACCCGAAGTAGGGGTCCAGAGTGCCAGCTCGTTCGGATTCCCAAACCCGAATTCGGGGGCATCGTTCTGGCCGACGAGGCCGATACGGTTCGCTGTGATGTCCCCAGTTCGTATCCACGTGAGGATGGTGAACTCCTCCAAACTATCGAGGAGTTTCTGTTCGGTTTTGACGCAGCTGGCTTTGCCATCAAATTCAAGAGCCATCCCGAATTTGCCGTCCACCCACGCGGGCGATTCTACTAATTCGCCATCGTTGCCCGCATCGGACAGATCTTCGGCAACGTCGCCTTTGCCTTCGTCAAAGAGCCAAATGCCGACGGCAGTCTCTAAGTCAATCTCGGCGATGCTGATGTGTGCCGCGATGAGGCCGAACACCATCACGCCGAGAGCTAAAATAACTGTTTTCATAAAATGTTCTCCTTATGAGATAAGAATTGTGAATATATGATAACACAAGGAAAATAAAATTGCAAGGAAAAACGTGTCGCGATAAAAAAAAGGACGGATATAGCAATCCGTCCTTACAGGGCAGCCATGAACAGTTAGATACATCTGTCCTTACCTACCGGTAGGAGCGAGAGCTGACACTCGCGCTTACAAAGCGCGCCTACCGGACTGACATCTCTCCTTACACACCGGTAGGAGCGAGATTTGACACTCGCGCTTACAAAGCGCGCCTACCGGACTGACATCTCTCCTTACACACCGGTAGGAGCGAGATGCCTAGGTGCAACGGTGCCTAATACCGAGATTTCAGATGTCCCCAGATTGTCGGAAGTTTGTTCGCTGGTTCAACGGCGAGTGCTTGCGCGTTGAGCAGTTTCGCATCGCCAATTGCAGAATGATCACAGCCGAGTCCATCGCCGCCATCGCCCATGATAATCTCCAATTCTTTGGCATTCGCGGGGATGTCAAACTCAACTTTTACCGCGTCGACATTCTTTCCGCCATCGGTGCCTTGAAGTTTCTCGGATGCGTAGACTTCCTTGCCATCGATGTTAAAGATGAAATCGCCGCTGCCGCCGTGTCCACATTCGGCCGGGTCCTTCTCGTCTGCCATGCCGATGTATCCCTCAAATTTGAGGTAGTTGTCACCGGAGAGCTCATAGACGAGTGTGCCGATGGTATGTGTGCCGATGCCGCGCGGAAAGTAAATGCCGCCGATGACGATTTCGTTTCGCGTGCCGATACCCTCGCCGATGGTGGCGTTGTCGGTATCAAGCGGGCCGCCCCAGCCGGTCCACTCGTCTTCCTTATTCTTGGGGTTGAGTCCACAAGCGTTCGGTTTTGGCGTGCTCCCGCCAATGAGGGAGAGGTAGGTAACGCCTTTGCGTTCGTCTTCTTCGACGACTTCGTCGTAATCGTTTTGAACGGCATCGGCTTCTTTGCCAACCTCTTTGATAGGCTTCGCGCCCTCGCCATCAAGATTTTCGCAGTCATCCTTCGCACTGTGGACGCTGAAAACGCACCCCGCAACTAGCACGATGATGATAGCGAAGACATTCATAAATCTCAACATAATGATTTTATCCTCCTAATAGTTTTGGTTAAAAACGCAGTGTGCTGCGTCTAGGTTACGGTTGTTTATGATAACCCCGACTGCATCAAATTGCAAGAAAAAAGTTTTAACTTGATTCACGTTCGATTTTTAGGTATAATTCAGCCAAACCCGATTGTCAAAAATCTATTTGGCTGTTTTTGACGTAACTTGATTTAATTGTGAAGGAATTCATTATGCAAAGAAGACGCGCCAGAGCGCAGTATTGTAAAGGCGAACTTATTGAACGTGAGGACTTTTCCGAAGACTTGGCGGCGTTCAAATTTCGGACAGAGAAGCAGCTGCCGTTTATTCCGGGACAATACGCCACTATCGGCTTCCAAGTCGGTGAGAAAATTGTCCAGCGTCCCTATTCCATCGTCTCCTCGCCGCATGAACCGTTCATGGAAGTGTTCGTGGAATTAGTGCCGGAAGGGGAGACGACACCGCTGTTCTGGGAATTGAAACTCGGTGACAGCGTGTTTTTCCGCGAACGCCTCGTCGGGAAGTTCGTGATGGACACCGCGAGCGGCATGACACGGCATCTCATGGCTGGCACCGTCACGGGCGCGGCACCTTATATTAGCATCGCGCGCACGCAGAAAATCGAGCAGGAACGCGGCGAACCGAGCCCGCATCAGCTCCTCACCATCGTCGGCGCAAGCCGTTCCTGGGAACTCGGCTATTATATGGACGAACTCAACGAACTCGCCGCGCAGGAGGAATGGTTCTCTTTTGTCCCCACGGTCAGCCGTCCGTGGGAAGACCCGGGTTGGGAAGGCGAAAGTGGGCGCGCAGAAGATGTCATCCGCAAATACGGGGACGCGCAAGGCTTTGAGCATACGAACGCCGTAGTCTACGCGTGTGGGCATCCGCAGATGATTGAGAATGCAAAGGCGATCTGGGCGCGCGCGCGCTTCCCCAAAGAACGGATTAAAGAGGAGAAGTTCTTTGTGATTAAAGAATAAGCGCGGTTGGAAACCGCGCCTACCGGCCCACGTAGTGCGGGGCCTGCTATCACACGTAGCGCGGGGGCCTGTCCCCCGCATCGCCGTGGCAAGGCGAGGGACAGGCCCTCGCCCTACGAAGATATGGCCTGTCCCCCGCATCGCCGCGGGGTTGGCGAGGGCCAGGCCCTCGCCCTACGAAGATATGGCCTGTCCCCCGCATCGCCGTGGGGTGACGAGGGACAGGCCCTCGCCCTACGAAGATATGGCCTGTCCCCCGCATCGCCGCGGGGTGACGAGGGACAGGCCCTCGTCCTACGAAGATATTTATACCGCCACACGTAGCGCGGGGGCCTGTCCCCCGCATCGCCGCGGGGTGACGAGGGACAGGCCCTCGCCCTACGAAGATATTTATACGGGCCCACGTAGTGCGGGGGCCTGTCCCCCGCGTCGCCGCGGAGTGGCGAGGGACAGGCCCTCGCCCTACGAAAATATTTATATTTATCGGGTGCTCTTCGATTGGCCCGTGAGACTTTCCCCTTCGGTAGCGATGAATGTCTGGTTTACGGACAGGTTCTCATACGTATCCACTTGTCCAGAGGGCCAAACGATTTCTAATTTATCCACCAACGTTGCATCCCCCAGTCCGATTTCCAGCGGAATGCTGTTCGTTGAACCGAATCCGCACCCGCCGCTGACTTCCCGATAAAGCGTTCTCTCACCGATGGTTAACGTTACCCTCGCGCCGATGCCATCGCGGTTGCTTTTGATGCCGATTGGTTTGACGGTGAGCCAGTTGCTTACTGGGCCTTGGTTCCGATAGAATAGGTTGGGCCACTGATCTCCGATGAATGCCCCGCCGACAGAGACGTAAATATCCTGGTCTCCATCAGAATCGGCATCGCCGAAGGTAACGCCATGTCCTTTTCCGAGGTTGCCGAGGCCTAAGGCGATAGTCCTATCGGTGAACGTTCCGTCGCCGTTGTTGTGGAAGAGCGCGTCGCGTTCCAAGCGTCCCATCTGCGGCGCGCCTGTCGCCAAATAAATATCAAGGTTGCCATCGCCATCAATGTCGCCGAAGTTCGCGCCCATCGCACCGAAGGACCAGGAGAGTCCAGCTTCTTTCGTTACATCGGTGAACGTTCCATCGCCGTTGTTCCGATAAAGCACCTGCCGGTCTGTCTCATACACTGCCTCGCCTCCGAATTGAGAAGTGATGAACGAAATGTAGGAACCGGAATTGGAAATGAAAATGTCCAAATCGCTATCGTTATCGTAGTCAAGGAAAAAGGTGACGAACGCATCGGTGATAGTCAAATCCATGCCCGTTTCCGATGTCACGTCGGTGAATGTCCCATCGCCGTTGTTCCGATAGAGGATGTTTTGTTCGCCGTAGTTGACGACGTGAACATCGATGTAGCCATCGTTATTGTAATCGCCCCAGGCGGTGCCGAGTGAACTTCCGGTATTGGCAACGCCGGCCTCTTCCGCCACGTCGGTGAAAGTGCCGTCGCCGTTGTTGCGGTAAAGCACATTCGCCGCGCCATCGCCGATAACGCCGTTCGCGATGTAGAGATCGAGATAGCCGTCGTTATCGTAATCTGCCCAAGCGGCACAGAAGCTGCTTTGCGGTGCGCGCACGCCGGCGCGTCGCGTTACATCGGTGAAGGTGCCGTTGCCATTGTTGTGATAGAGCGTGTTGTCAGCTGCGCCAGACCAGCCGCCGCGCGTCACATAAAGGTCTGGGTAACCATCGTTATTGTAATCGGCGAAGAGGGAACCCCAGCCGCCTCTCGGGTCGGCGAGGCGCGCAGCTTTGGCAACGTTCGTGAACGTGCCATCACCGTTATTTCGGTAGAGCGCGTGCGGTTGATACGTCCCGACAGCGACGATGTCCAAATCGCCATCGGCATCGTAATCGGCCCAGGCACTGCCGCGGCCGCCATCCGTTTTGTCCATCTCTAAATCCGGTGCGACATCCGTGAACCGGGGATTCTCAGGCTGCGCATGCTCCTGCCAGTCGTCTTGCCGCGATTCCGGTCGGAACGCATCTAACACCTCTTCACCGTATCCCGCCAGCCTTGCCGCAGTATACAAGTTCCAAACGGTATCCAAATCGCTTGACTTGAGATGGATGGAGGCTTTCAGATTGTTAACCGCCTCTTCGGCATTATCTTTCTGCGCGTCAGGGGCACCTAGGTAGGCTTGCCGCAGGTAATAGACACCGAGGTAATAGTAGGCACCGGCGTGGCGGCCGTAGTTTTCAATGATGTTTCTGAACCGTTCCGCTGCCTTGTCTGCCTCACCGAGTCGGAATTCCGCGAGGCCGAGTTGGAGCATTGCTTCGAGATGATTCGGTTCTTCTTTCAAAACCTTCTCGAATTGCCGTTTGGACGCGGCCAAGTCTGGGACAAGCATCTGTTGTGGCGCGCCGAGGAAATAGCCGAGTCTCATCCGCGCGTTGAGGTTCCTCGGGTCTAATTCCAGCGCGTTCGCGAGATCATCGGTGGCTTCACTGAACTCCCCTTGATAGCTGTGGATTTGCGACATGACGACGTATGCTTCCGCTAATTCTTCTGGGCTGAGCAGCAGTTCCGGATCATCGAAGGTTTCATCGAGCCGGTCTAACGTTGCCGATGCTTCGTCAAATTTCTGCTGTTTGATATAGACGCGGGAGAGCTGCATGCGTGCGTTGACAGAACCGGGGTCTATCTCCAGACACGCGAGGAACGCTTTTTCTGCTTCCTCAAGGTTATCGTTAATCATTGCGTCTGCGCCGATTTCATATTGCTTTGCGAATTCGGGGTTTGCGCGCCGGGGCGGTTGTCCCAGATTGCACCCGATGATTAGTATCAGCGCGAGTAAAAATTCCCATCTCATGTTTTCTGTTCCTCAATAATCCATTCTCCGCGGTAGGCGCGGTTTTTAACCGCGCTTCTCGGAAACGTTTTTCAGGTGTGTTTTGTTCAATTTACCATAAACGGCGATGTATTTCAAGTTTTTTTGGCTTTCATGAGCAGGATTTTCAAGATTGAGCAGGATTTTCAAGATTGAGCAGGATTTTCGGGATTTTCGGGATTTTCAGGATTAGGCTGCGTTTGCCTTCGTGTGCTTCCGAAAACTGAATTCCTCTAGGCGATATATTTCCTTGCCAACACCGTCAACGATGCCCCGCGCGCCACTAAAAGCAACGTCAACGCGCCCCACAATCCGTGATTGCCGTAAGGCATCAGCACATAGACGGCCCCCAAGAAGAGCATGGTAGAAAAAATCACCGTGTTGCGCAGCGGCTTCGATGCTGTTGCACCGAGGAAAATCCCGTCCCAAATATAGGCGGCAACGTTAACGATTGGCGCGACGAAGATCCAACCAAGGTAAGGGCTCGCTTGCGTTATCAGTGATGGCTGCTCTGTGAAGAGGTGTAGCAACCGCTGGCCGAACACCGCGAATATTACCATCAGCAGGCCGCCAAACAGAAATGCCCATCGGAAGACGTAGCGCGTTGTCCGTTTCAGTTTGTGCGTATCCTGCGCGCCCTTGTATTTACCGACGAGGCTCTCCGCCGCAAACGCGAACCCATCAATCGCATAAGACATGAGGTTGATGAATTGAAGCAGTATCGTGTTAATCGCCAAGACGGTATCGCTCAATTCGGCGGATTTCGCCGTGAAAAAAGCGTGGCTGAACACCAGAAAGCAGGTTCTGATGAAAATATCGCTGCTAATGCTCAGGAACCGTTTGAGTTGCGCGGGCTGCAGCACGGTTCGGAGTTCCGATGCGCGTAGCACGTGCCGATACCGTGCGAAAAAGAGCGCGCCCGCCAAAAGTAATCCGATATATTGCGCGATGACAGTTGCCAGCGCGATGCCTTCCACCGTCATCCCTAGTTTTTGCACGAAGACTAGGTTCAGCGCGAGGTTGATGACGTTTACCAGAATCGTCAGGAACATCGGGTAGCGCGCGTTCTGTAACCCTAAAAATGTGCCGTGGAAGGCGTGTAGACAGAGTGTCGCCGGGGCGGCAGCGATGCGGATGTGAAAATAGACGCGGGCGAGGCGTTCCACCTCTGGGCTCGCGTTGATAAGCGTAAAACTCACCTCGGCGATACCCGCTTGGAGAACGATGAGCAGAAAACTGCCGAGCCCGCCGATGAAGAGTCCCCGCAGTAGCAAACGTCCACATTCTGCCTCGTCATTTTTCCCGAATGCTTGTGCGACGAGCCCTGTCATCGCCATGCGGAGGAACCCGAATCCCCAGTAGATAAAACTGAAAATCACGCCGCCGATGCCGACGGCACCTAAGTAGTGTTCGGAATCTAGCCGTCCCATCAACGCGGTGTCTACCGCGCCTAAAAGCGGGATAGAGAAGTTGCTGACAATATTCGGGATGGCGAGCCGGAGGATGTGGATGTTGATATTTTCGGATGTCCGCATAGCAGTTTTAAAGTGTAGCCGAAATCCGCAGAAATTTCAAGCCCGCGTTTTTTTCTGCGTATCCCCTGAACCGTATCGCGAGTGCTTGTCCCTCGCGTTTTCTGCGTATCCCCGAACCGTAGCGCGAGGGCCTGTCCCTCGCATTTTTTTCTGCGTATTTCCGAGCCGTAAGCACGAGTGCCTGTCCCTCGCTGTTTGTGCGTATCCCTAAACCGTAGCGCGAGGGCCTGTCCCTCGCGATGCCAGTTTTTGAGGACAACCGCAAAACAGGAAAAATAAAGAAAATCCCCTCAAAATCCAACAAAGCGTTAAATTTATTTGCAATTTCTCATGAAATTTGCTATACTATATAGTGATGAAAGATTGGTGTTATGAATTTGCCGCCAAATTAATGGGCGCGTGCGTCTCCCGATTGCCGAACTCGGTGGCATTAGCTGTCGGTGCGGGATTCGGCAGACTCGCTTTCTGGCTTGCGGCGACGGAGAGAAGCCGCGCGTGTGAACAACTTCAGTGGTGCCTGAACCTTTCGGATAACCGGCGCGCAACAGCCATTGCGAAGCGGTGCTTTGAAAACCTCGGCAAAAACGTGGTAGAATTTCTACGGTTTCCGGGCATGGACGCGGGTTCGCTGCAACAAGCAGTCACTTTTGAAGGCGCGTCGCACATTGAGGAGGCACTTGCACGCGGCAAAGGCGCGATTATCTTGACAGGACATTTCGGCAATTGGGAGCTGCTCGCCGCAAGCATCTCGGCGCAGGTGGCACCGTTGACTCCTATTGTGCGGGAGTTGCGTTCCCCTCGGTTAGACGCGCTCGTCAGCAGTTACCGGACGCAAGCGGGTTATGCCACGATTGACAGGGATACCGGGCTGCGCAGCGCGCTCCGATGCCTCAAACGCAATCAGCTGCTCGGTATTGTCGCCGATGTGGATACGAAGGTGAACGGCGTGTTCGTTGATTTCTTCGGTAAACCCGCCTATACGCCTTACAGTCCTGTCGCGATTGCGCTGAAAACCGGTGCGGCGATACTACCGTCTTTTATCATTCGGCAACCCGATGGCACGCATCGGGCTATCATCGAACCGCCTTTAGCACTGGAACGCACGGCGGTAAACGAGGAAGAACTTGTTATCAACACACAGAAATTCACCAACATTATTGAGGGCTACATTCGGCGATACCCGGAACAGTGGGTATGGATGCATGAACGGTGGAAAACCCGCCCCGAAGAGGAGCGGTAGGGCGACAGCGGTGGCACTCTTTTTCTGGATGCTGCGCTTTGTCTGTGGCTGCCAGAACGCTGAGGAACCGCTCACCGAAACGGAGGCACCGACACCGACGCAAAAACTGGACAGGTTTGCCACGCAGCACAGCGAGGGCGGCATCCTCAAATGGACACTCGTCGGCGACGCATCCACACTCCATCAGGAGACTGTGCACGTCGAAAATCCGACTGTGGAGATTTTTGAGAACGGCGAGGTGGCAATCACGTTAACCAGTAAAAAAGGTGTGCAGTTCCTCACCGGCACCGATAGGGATAACCTGCATCTTACCGGTAATGTCGTCGGTATCAGCAAGGATGGCACGTTGCTTACGGAGGAACTCCATTGGAAAAATCGCGCCGGTATCCTGTATGCGCCGAATGAAGCCACCGTCGTTCGTGGCACGTCCACGTGGCACGGTACCGGACTGCGCGCCAATCCGACGCTTGAAACCATCAAAATGGCAAACAATCGATTTCAGCTTTATCCGAGGGATGAGAAAACCCATGAAACGCACCCACATTCACCATAAAACACTCTGGCTGAGTCTCCTCGCGATGCTCATCGGCGGTATCCTCGCGCCCAATGCTGTTGCTCAGCTAGAAGAAGGAACGGCAGAAGAGACTGTTCAGAGCGAAGAGCCTCGACTTAAAACGAGCGAACAAACCGAAACGGCGGCGGATAGCGAAGAGAGAGGCGAAGAGATTAACGGCAGCGCGGACAACTTGGAACGGTTTGAGAAAGATGGGATTACGATTCTCACCGGCAACGTCAAGATCTTGCGCACCGATGGTTACCTCAACGCCGACAAGGTCACCTTTTACACAGACCCGGTGACAGGCGACACCGTCCGCACGGTTGCGGAGAATAACGTCGAGATTCGCGATGCCGAAATCTTTGCGACGTGCGAGCATGCCACGATGGAACATCTCACGAATACCATCATCCTTAAGACAGACGTAGTGGTGCTACAAAACAAAGACAGGCTTGAGACGGTGCTCTTCACTTACAACCGCACTACCGGCGAACAGACAGCGCAAGGCGATGTAAAGTTCAAGGTGCGCGTCATCGAAGCGGAGCCGGCCCCCGCTGAAGAAGCACCGGAAGCGACGGGAGAAACAGGCGAAACGGCGGAGGGTGCGGATGAAACAGCGGCGGCAGATGCGCCTGCTGCGGCAGCAGAGGGTGCGACTCCTGATACTGAAACTGGAGAAGTAGACGCTTCTGCTGCGGCAGCAGAGGGAGAGACTC
>PYJE01000010.1:14133-17437 GCA_003635305.1 Candidatus Poribacteria bacterium
GGAAGTTCCGGTGACGATGGTGCGGCGGAAGACAGCCAGCAAGCCGAAGATGCAGAGGTTGAAAACGAAACGGAAGAAGAGAAATGAATACTGCACTGCAAGCACACAACCTCGTCAAACGCTATACCCGGCGCGGCCCCGTCGTTGTCAACCAGGTAAGTCTTTCCGTTCATCCCGGCGAGATAGTCGGGCTCCTCGGTCCGAACGGTGCGGGCAAATCGACGACGTTCTACATGGTTGTCGGGCTCATTCGTCCAAACGCGGGCCGGATTACCTACGATGGGAAGGACATCACGTTCATGCCGATGTATCAACGCGCCCGGCTCGGTATCGGCTACCTCGCGCAGGAAACCTCGATTTTCCGCAAACTCACGCTGCGGCAGAACATTGAGGCGATTTTGGAGGCTCGCGGTGTTGCAAAGGCGGCCCGCGGCCCGCGCGTGCGTGAATTGACAGAGGAGCTCGGCATCTCGCATCTCCTCAATCGGAAAGCGTTCACCTTCTCCGGTGGCGAATGTCGGCGCGCCGAGATTGCACGCGCCCTCGCGGCTGAACCGGTATTCATTTTGTTGGACGAACCGCTCTCAGGCATCGATCCGATTGCCATTGCCGATATCAAACAGCTTATCACGCATTTGCGCAATCGGAACCTGGGCGTGCTTATCACAGACCACAATGCCGCCGAGACGCTTGACATCGTCGATAGAGCCTACCTTATCGCCGATGGCAAGATTACCCTCGCTGGCACACCCGAGGAACTGCTTCGCAGCGACATTGCCAGAGAACTCTATTTTGGACACAACTTTCAGTGGCAACCTCGACGGAAGGATTCGGATAGGTAGCCTATCTGACTCCATACTGTCCGGAGGGCACTCCCATGTTCAGACAGCATTTTGACAAACCCGATGCCCAACAACAAACTGGTACCCAGCAAAAACACAAGAAGCGGGTAGTGATGAATCGCAAGATGCAAAGGGCGTTGGGAGTGCTTCGCATGCCTAGGCAGGAACTTGCACAGTTCATACGGGAGCAGGCGGAGCAGAACGCGATGCTTGAATTGGCAGACCCGTACGAACGAGAGATGCCACAGGAGCCCGAATCCTTGCCGATAGAAGAGTTTGACCCGGCCCTTGAATGGAATATCCCGGAGGAGGACATCGACAAGGAAGACAGCGCGGTTGACATTGACTTGGATTTCGCCTTTGACGACAGGCTCAGCGTCAGCGAATGGCGCGCTACACGCCATGTTGATGCTGATGCCCAACTGCCCGAAATCGCCCAAGTCCGCTCCCTGCACGAATTCTTGGAGGAACAGCTGCAGCTCGCTGACTTCACAGAAACCGAAGTCGCCATTGGGGAGCAGATTCTTGGCAATCTGGACGATGACGGCTGCTTGCGCCTCAAACTGTTTCAGATTCCGCTGAAGTTCAAAGAGGCGTTGGAGAAAAGAAGACTGACGAAACCGCTGCACGCCGTTCTCCAAAAAAACTTGCGCAATGGGACACCCCTTGCAAAAACGGCAAGCATCCGTCGCGAAACGGCGAAGAGTTGGAAGATTATGGATAAGACGAATCGTCAGCACTACACGATAATCCAGCAGAGCGGGTGTCTTGATGTCTATCAACTCACGTTAGCGGACATTGCCGAGGCGGTTGGATGTCCGCTGAAGCAGGTGAAGAGCGTTCTGCGCAAGATTCAGGATACGTTTGAGCCTACCGGCATCGCTTATCGCGATACGCGCGAGGCACTGCTCATCCAGATTCGGACTGCGGACGCGCCGCATCCGCTTGCCCGCGCCATCATCGCGCACCACTTCACCGAACTGCTCCACCGTCAGTTTGATGGCATCGCCGAGGCTTTGAACGTCGATAGTGAAGAAGTGGCGGCCGCCGTTGAATGGCTAGGCGCGTTAACGCCGTATCCGGGACGTGCCTACACCGATGCCGCTGTCCGCGCCGCCCGCGCCGTCGCCACGAGTGCCGATGCCGCGCACACCGTCATCCCCGATGTTGAGATTCGGCTGTTGGAATACGGAAAGTTTGCCAGAAACGGCATGCATCACCGTCCCTTTTACGCCATCCTCTCCGAAGAGGATATGCCAAGCCTCAGAATGAATGCCCATTACCTGGAATTGATGAGGGACGAGAAGCAGGATGCCGAAACGCGAGAATGGCTGGAGGCGCGGTATGAAGAAGCAGGCGACATCCTCAGCAGCATCGCTCACCGCGGGCACTCCCTTGTGCGAGTCACTGAGGTGATTTTTGACGTGCAATCGGAGTTTCTCACGAAGGGCATCCACAGTCTCAAGCCGTTGACACTCCAGATGATTGCCAAGCGGCTCGGTATCCACGAATCCACCGTCAGCCGCGTGACTCACAATAAATACGTTCAAACGCCTTATGGCACGTATCCCTTAAGATTTTTCTTCAGGAGCAAAGTTGCGACGCGGCACGGGGGTGCCGTCTCCGCACAGCACGTGAAACACCAAATCCAGTCGCTTATCCGCGACGAAGAACCGACGCGTCCACTGAGCGACCAGGGTATAAGCGATGCCTTGAAAGCGGGCGGTATCCTTCTCGCCCGTCGCACCGTCCAAAAATATCGTGACGAACTGGGTATCCCCGCCGCACGCGAGCGAAGAAGAACATCTGAGTAAGAGAGAACACGCTGTCTCAAGGCTTTATAGGAGGTAAATTATGAAACTCACCATTACGGGCCGCCATCTGACTATCACGGACGATATCCGAGCACATTTACAAAAACGTGCCGATAAAATCGAGGCTCGATTCGGGCCGCTGCTTGAGCTCCATGTCGTCATCACGGCGGAAAAGCACCGTTTCGAGGCGGAGATGAACGTCACCGCCGCCCGCGCTGCGTTTCACGCCGAGAGTCGGACGCACGACTTGTTCGCGTCTCTGGATGCGGTAACGGACAAAATCCTCAGCCAAATCCGCCGTTATCGGGAGCGCGTGAAGGAACGGAGGCACGGAAAGCTCCCGCGTCGTGATGTCGTCGCGCAACTAAATCCACCGGAAACGGCGGAATTTCAGGAAACCGAAACTTCGGCTCCCGCGGAAACCCCGCGCATCCTAGAAGCACCGGAGAAATTCGCTGCAAAACCGATGACGGTGACAGAAGCCGCAACCGAACTTCACGCCGCTGGCGACACGCTGCTCCTCTTCTTAAACGCCGACACTCGGCAGGTGAATCTGCTTTATCAAACCGAAGGAGGCGCGTACGGGTGGGTAGCCCCGCTCTTTACCTAACCATGACACATCTTCCGAAAATTTACGAACCTCAGCAG
>PYJE01000010.1:17457-41016 GCA_003635305.1 Candidatus Poribacteria bacterium
AATCCAGTCGCTTATCCGCGACGAAGAACCGACGCGTCCACTGAGCGACCAGGGTATCAGCGATGCCTTGAAAGCGGGCGGTATCCTTCTCGCCCGGCGCACCGTCCAAAAATATCGTGACGAACTGGGTATCCCCGCCGCACGCGAGCGAAGGAGAACATCTTAAGTAGGAGAGAACACCCTGTCTTGAGGCTTTATAGGAGGTAAATTATGAAACTCACCATTACGGGCCGCCATCTGACTATCACGGACGATATCCGAGCGCATTTACAAAAACGTGCCGATAAAATCGAGGCTCGATTCGGGCCGCTGCTTGAGCTCCATGTCGTCATCACGGCGGAAAAGCACCGTTTTGAGGCGGAGATGAACGTCACCGCCGCCCGCGCTGCGTTTCATGCCGAGGGTCGGACGCACGACTTGTTCGCGTCTCTGGATGCGGTAACGGACAAAATCCTCAGCCAAATCCGCCGTTATCGGGAGCGCGTGAAGGACCGGCGGCACGGAAAACTCCCGCGTCGTGATGTCGTCGCACAGTTAAATCCACCGGAAACGGCGGAACTTCAGGAAACCGAAACTTCGGCTCCCGCGGAAACCCCGCGCATCATAGAAGCACCGGAGAAATTCGCGGCAAAACCGATGACGGTGACGGAAGCCGCAACCGAACTCCACGCCGCTGGCGATACGCTGCTCCTCTTCTTAAACGCCGACACTCGGCAGGTGAATCTGCTTTATCAAACCGAAGGAGGCGCGTACGGGTGGGTAGCCCCGCTCTTTACCTAACCATGACACATCTTCCGAAAATTTACGAACCTCAGCAGATTGAGGAGAAATGGTATCAATTTTGGCAAGAAAGCGGCTATTTTCATGCCGAGGCGACATCGGAGAAACCGCCTTATGCTATTGTGATACCGCCTCCGAATATCACCGGTAGTTTGCACATCGGGCACGCGCTGGACAATATGCTCCAAGACTGTCTCATCCGCTGGCGACGCATGCAGGGGTATAATACGCTATGGATGCCTGGGACAGACCACGCCGGCATTATCACGGAGCTCATCGTTGAGCGACAGCTCGCCGAGGAAGGCACCAGCAAATCGGCACTTGGCCGCGAGAAGTTCATTGAACGCGTGTGGCAGTGGAAGGCGGCATCCGGCGGCACTATCCTCTCTCAACTCAGACGCATCGGATGCTCCTGCGATTGGGAACGGGAGCGGTTTACGCTTGATGAGGGCCTCTCTCAAGCCGTCCGCACCGCCTTCGTCCGCTTTTATGAGCAGGGCCTCATCTATCGCGATACCTACATGGTGAATTGGTGCCCGGCGTGCAGCACCGCTGTCAGCAACCTCGAAGTTGAACCGATAGAGGTAGATGGGCATTTCTATCACATCCGGTACCCGGTTGTCGGCGTGAGCTCGGGCACCGATGAGGCTGCGTTTTTGGAGATTGCGACGACGCGTCCCGAAACCATGTTAGGTGACACCGCTGTCGCCGTGCATCCCGAAGACGAACGTTACCGGCACTTCATCGGTAAAACGGCGATGCTTCCCTTACAAGAACGCGAGATTCCCATCATCGGCGATGCTTATGTTGACACCGAATTCGGTACCGGTGCCCTGAAGGTGACACCGGGGCACGATGCAAACGATTATGAAATAGGCCTGCGGCACGATTTGGCGCAGCGGACGATTTTCACAAAAACTGGCTGCATGAATGAGCATGCCGGTGAACGCTACCGCGGCTTATCCCGATGGGACTGCCGTGAGCGCGTCGTCGCCGATTTGCGCGAGCAGGGATACCTCGTCAAAATTGTGCCGCATCGACACGCCGTTGGGCATCACGACAGGTGTGGCACTGTCATTGAACCCGCCATCTCGTTGCAGTGGTTTATGAACGTCAAACCGCTGGCCGAACGCGCCCTCGCCGCCGCCAAAAATGGCGACGTGAGGTTTATCCCGGAACGTGAGACTGCGCGCTTCATTCATTGGATGGAGAATATTGAACCGTGGACGTTGTCGCGACAACGGTGGTGGGGACACCGTATCCCCATCTGGTATTGCGATGCATGCGATGCTGTCACCGCCGCTATGGACATCCCGCAAACGTGCAAAACGTGCGGATGCACCGAACTGCGGCAAGACGAAGATGTGCTAGACATGTGGTTCAGCTCCGGCCTCTGGCCGTTTGCCACGATGGGGTGGCCCGAAAAGACTGCGGAACTCAACACTTTTTATCCGACTTCTGTGCTGGTGACAGGCTGGGATATCCTCTTTTTCTGGGTGGCGCGCATGATAATGCTTGGACTCGCATGTATGGACGAAGTGCCGTTCCGGACTGTCTATCTCCACGGCCTCGTCGCCGATGAAAAGGGCCAGAAAATGAGCAAATCGAAGGGGAATAGCGTTGAACCGCTGGAGACGATTGCCACCTACGGCACCGATGCGTTCCGATTCGCGCTGGCAAACGCTGGCACGCCGAACCCCTATGTCCCTTTGCCCGAATCGCAGATTGAAGCCGGCAAACGGTTCGCCAATAAAATCTGGAACGCCGCCCGGTTCACGCTGATGAATCTGGAGAGACATCCGGTAAGCGCAACTCCCAATCGGGATAGCAACCCATTAGAAGTCAAGTGGATACGCAGCCGCCTGAACCACGCGATTGCTACCACAACCGACGCGCTTGAGAACTTCCGGTTCCACGAAGCAGCACAGACAGTCTATGCGTTCCTCTGGCACGAGTTCTGCGACTGGTATCTTGAATGTGTCAAGCAGCGGCTCGCGCATGGCGAACCCGAAGCACTCTGGGTAGCCGCCGACGTGCTGGAACAGACGATGCGCCTCTTGCACCCTTTCATGCCGTTTTTGAGTGAGGAGCTCTGGCAGCAACTCACCCAAGGTAATGGGACAGGCACTGCAAATGAGAAAAAATCTGTCTGCGTCGCGCCGTGGCCAGAACCGGCAGGTGCGCATCCGGAAGCAGAAGCGACAATGGCGGTAGTGATGACGGTAATTGAGAGCGTGCGGAGCATCCGCGGCGAGTTGAACGTGCCGCTCGGTGCATCGGTAGAAGTCCTCGTCCAATCGCCCGATGCCGATGTGCGAGCGCAATTGGCGGCGCATCTCGGCCACTACCTCCCGGCGTTTACCAAGGTGAAAGACATCACTGTGGCAGCGGCGGTGCAGAAACCGCCGGCTTCCGCCGAGGCAGTCATCGGTGAGCTGGTGCTTTACATACCGCTGGCGGGTGTCATCGATTTGGACGCGGAGCGCGCCCGCCTGAATAAGCGGCACCGACAAGCCGTCAAGGATGTGGCGGCAGCACAGAAGACGTTGGAGAACCCCAACTTCCTCCAGCGTGCCCCCGAAAAAGTTGTCGCGCAAAAACGCGAGTCTCTTGAACGCCTCTTAGCGGAAGAGGCGAAACTCGCGCGCAGTTTATCTGTTTTTTTGTAGTGGCGCAAAGCGTTCGATGTAGGTTTGTTGGTGCAAGGATGTCTCTCTGCGTAGTGCCGATATCGACGTTGTCGATATCTCGGTTTTTGTTTAAGTTTTTTGTAGTGGCGCGAAGCGTTCGCTGTGGGTTTGTTGGTGCAAGCACGAAGGAAGGATAAAAGATGCTTGAAAATAACGATTTTTGCTTCGTGTGCGGCATGAAAAACCCGTTCGGCTTGCAGGTGAAACCGCAAATCAGCGAGGGAGGCGAGACGGTGACAATTGAATGCACGCCGCCTTCGCACCTGCAGGGCTGGGCTGATGTCCTCCACGGTGGCATACTCAGCACCTTGCTTGATGAAGCGATAACCTACGTCGGCATCGCCACGTTTGGAAAACCGGCTGTCACTGCGCAGCTTGATGTCCGATTCCGAAATCCATCGCCGACCGGGGTGAAACTCACCGTATCGGCAAAACGGATAAAAACCTCACGGCGGTTGGTGCTCGCCGAGGCGGCTGTCACGTTAAGCGATGGCACGCTCATCGCTACGGCTAGCGGAAAGGTGATGTTGATAGGTGAATGAGTGATGAATACTCGTGAGCATCCTCGCATTCCGGACGTTCAGGATACAGACGTTCTTATTATCGGTAGCGGTGCGGCTGGTTTACGCGCAGCACTCGCTGCCGCCGCCGTGCCCGGCATTGACGTAACCTTGCTGACGAAGTCTGTCCTCAAGGAGAGCAATACCCGCTATGCGCAGGGCGGCATCGCTGTCGCCATGAACGTGGACGATACCCTCGCGCTCCATGTCCAAGACACCCTAGTCGCCGGTGCTGGCCTCTGCGACGTTTCAGCTGTTGAAACGTTGGTAGCCGAGGGGATTCCGCGCGTCGCTGAACTTATTGACTGGGGTGCCGCTTTTGATTGGGAAGGCACGCTGCCGCGGTTCACACAAGAAGCCGCCCATAGCCGCCGCCGCATTGTCCATAAAGGCGATGCCACGGGCAGGGAGACAACCGATGTCTTGGTGCAACAGGTGCTTAACACGGAAGGCATACACGTCCTCACTAATGCGTTCGCGCTTGAGATGCTGACAGCAGAAAACCAGTGCTACGGCGTGCTGGCTCTCGTGGAAGGCGAACGCGTCGCGCTCCGCGCTAAATCGACAATTCTGGCGACAGGCGGCCTCGGCCGTCTCTATCCCTGCACCTCTAACCCCGAAGTCGCCACCGGTGATGGCATCGCTGCGGCGTGGCGGGCCGGGTGCGAACTCATCGACATGGAATTCGTGCAATTCCATCCGACGACGCTCTTTCTTGACGGCGCGCCTCATTTCCTCATCTCCGAGGCAGTGCGCGGCGAAGGCGGAAAACTGCTCACCATCCGCGGCGAACGCTTTATGGAGAAATACCATGAACTCGGCGAACTCGCACCGCGCGATGTCGTCAGCCGTGCCATCCATACCGAAATGCACCTGACCGGATTTCCTTGCGTCTATCTTGACATCACGCATAAACCGGCCGAATTTATCGTTGAACGCTTCCCGACAATTTTCGAGACGACACAACGCTATGGACTTGATATCCGCCGAGATATCATCCCTGTCCGTCCCGGCGCGCACTTTATGATGGGCGGTGTCCGCACCAACACGGAGGCGGAGACGAACGTGCGCGGGCTCTATGCGTGCGGCGAAGTTGCATGCACCGGTGTGCACGGCGCAAATCGCTTGGCGAGCAATTCGCTGTTAGAATGCCTCGTCTATGGCTCGCGCGCTGGCACTAATGCAGCAACTTTCGCGCAAACTGAGACAGTGGGATTCTCACACGTCGACAGTCATGCACCCGACACCGCCCCGCTCGCCGACGACGAGGTTGAAGACGTAACGCGCACGATGCGGGAGACACTCTGGAAAAACGTCGGTATTGAACGCGATGCGGCGGGGTTACAAGAAACGGTTGCCGCATTGCAACAACTTGCCCGCACACCTCGCCATCAAGAAATGCAAGACGTGACAACGTCACGTCGGCCTGGGGAGACAAACGTTACAACTCCAGAGATGTCTGCTGAACGCCTTGCGAACTACGAAAGAACTGAACGCATTGCGAACTACGAAAGATATGAAGCCACGAATATGCTGGATGTCGCGCGATGTATCACGGAGGCGGCACTTCTTCGGACAGAGAGCCGCGGCGCGCACTACCGTTCAGATTTCCCAGAGAAGGACGATACAACCTGGCACCGGCGCATCATCCTCACCCGGGACAAGGCCCCGCGGTTGATAGCGTTGGAAGGTTAGTGATGTGCTGCTCTTCTGCTTAAAAAATTAGCGGGCTTCAGGACGCACCGATTGCGTTCGTTCGCTGCTGATGATATTGAGGATTTCATCTGCAACAAATAAACGGTTCCGTCGCTTCCCTGTGATTTCCCTGAGTTTGCCTCGTTCAATCAGGTAATCCACCCCGCGTTGAACGGTAGGATACGACATTCCCGAAGTCTTCGCTAATTCCGAGGTTGAGACGATGGGTTTTCCAAATAACCGGTCGATGAGCAGATTGACAGATTTCGGCACCTTCAAACCGGTTGCAATTTTCCGGTATTCCTCGTTTAGCGTCAATAAGTTTTGCGTCGTCAAAAGTGCCGCCTCCGACTGCTGGCAGATGCCATTTAAGAAAAATGTCAGCCAGGCTTTCCAATTTCCTTTCTGGCTGACATTCAACAGCGATTGATAATACGCGTCTCTATGCGCCTCAAAAAAATCCGAGAGGTAGAGCATCGGCTGCGATAACAACTTTTTCTCTAATAGCATCAAGATGATAAGCAGCCTGCCGATTCTTCCGTTTCCATCAACGAACGGGTGAATTGCCTCAAATTGGTAATGAACGAGCGCGCATTGAATCAGCGGGGGTTCCTTCACGTCGGCATGGATGTATTTTTCCAGAGCGGCGAGACACTGCTGCATCTCGGGAACAGGCGGCGGCACATACGTCGCGTCCATCAAAGTGCATCCGGGACTTCCAATCCAATTCTGGCTTGTCCGCATGAACCCCGGCGTTGCGTGTTCCCCACGGACACCCTTCATCAGCATTGCGTGTATTTCGCAAAGAAACCTTGAACTCAACGGCAACGTCTGCATCCGCTGGATGCCGTATTCCATCGCTCTGACGTAATTGACAACCTCTTGGACATCGGGTATCAACGGTGGCTGCGTTTCATCCGCTTCAAATAGAAAGAGTTCCTCTAATCCGGATTGCGTATTTTCAATCCGAGAACTTGTTACGGCTTCGCGCCGCATAAACGGGTTGATTAACAAATGCGGATTCGGAAGGAGTTGCCCGGCCCCGGATAACTCGCCGGGTTTGCCGTTTGCCGCTGATAAAAGCGTTGCTAATTCCCAATCCACTTCGATTCGAGGCGGCAGGGGATGAGGCACGAACGCCCAATAGATAGGGCGACGAACACTGCGGATACACTGCCCAGTGCTGGCATCTCTGAAGTCTTCCGGATTCATCTCCTATCCCCTCCTATTACGGTAATTTCTCTTATTAACGTTTTCGCGACTTAACGTTAATAAGACTTTGCGTTATTAACGTTTTCTCCCTTAAACGTTAATAAGAGCGCGCCTAATTAACGTTTGGATTCTTCAAGGGAAGATAGGGCAAGAACCTGTGCCTCGCAATCCCTCAGCAAACAGAGAACCCCCCGCAAGTGAGGACAACGTCCTCACGGCCTGACAAGACAACGCGCTTTGCCAAGCGGAAACTGAACCACCGCTAGGCAATCCAAAATCACTCAGTCTGGCTGCCGATGAACGGGTTTCCGAGCCGTTTCCCGTAACGAATCTGCTGTCTATCGCGGACAGAATTCACCGCCGGTGCCTCATCGCGCCCGTAAATCTCAACGTAGTTATCGTAACTGTTGATAACTTTCTTGATATGCAACCGGGTTTCGCGAATCGTGATTTTCTCAACGAATTCGTCAATGTCCGCAATATTCTTTGACTTCACCCACCGGCTCATTCGGCCGGGTCCGCCGTTATATGCCCCTGTGACGAGCATCGCGTCACTGTCAAACAGCGAATTGAGATAGGCGATATACTTCGCCCCCATCCGGATGTTCACCTCCGGTTGCTTCAGCATTGAGGAACGGAATCGGCGGATTTTCAGTTGCCGCGCGAGTTCTTTGCCTGTCGCTGGCATAATCTGCATCAAACCGATGGCACCCGCCCAGCTGACTGCATCTGCCTGATATCGGCTTTCCTCCAACATCATCGCAAACATGAGGTATGCGTCTACACTGTGCGCTTTCGCATATTTCTCAACGAGTCGTTCGTAGTAACGCGGATAAAGCACTTGCCGCAGCTGCTTAGTCTCCTCAGCGTCAGGATTCGTGAAGACAGGGCTTTTCAACGCCTGTTCCGCCACTTTCCGTGCTTCCTCGTATCGCGCCTGCCGTTCATAACAGTCAATCAGCGCGTAAAAACATGCCGCATCCGAGGAGACATTCGGTGCGGTAAGGTGGTGTTTTAGCTGCACAATGGCATCGTCATAGAGCCGGAGTGCCATGAGAGCCTTCGCCTGCGGCGGACATGCGGCGGCATCGGGCAATTCTGCGTCTGGCACGGCTCTCGGTGCCAGCTCGGACTCGCTCATGCCGAGGATGGCTTTGGCTCTGGCACTGTAATACCAATAATTTGCCTCTGCCACTTCGGTATAGATTTCGCGCGCCGCCTCAGGCCGGCTTTGGCGTTCACGGATTTTCGCCATCCAAAAATGCGCGCCCATCGCATAGCGGTTGCCGGGGAAGTTCTCCTTCAGCCCCTTGAATGCCTTGTAGCTCTCTTCATAACGCTTCTCGTCAAACCGCTGCCAGCCGATGCGCCATGCGGCGAAATCCGCATACGGACTCTCCGGGGCGATTTCAATGAGCTGCGCGTATGTCTCGCGGGCGAGTGTTAATTTCCCACGTCTTTGATAAATTTGCGCGAGCGTGTAGAGCGCGTCATCGCGCAATTCGCTCCACGGATAGAGACGCGTAAAGGGGGCCAGTTGACTCGTCGCGGTTTTCAGGTGTCCCTTTTGCCGATAGCATACCGCTTTCTGATAGTGTGCGCGCGTCAAATAGTCGCTCTTGCCGCCGAGGGCAATGACGACGTTATACTGCTTAATCGCCGTGTTATACCACTTCCGTCCCTGATACGCCTGTCCCATCAAGTAGCGCGCTTGCCCGCGAAGTTTCAGGTTTTTTGTGGCGGCGATGCGCTGAAATTCCGCAACCGCTAATTTCCACTTCTTACGATTTAAGAAGACTTGCCCGCAAATAAGCCGGTCTGCCGTTGTCAGCGTCAGTCTCTTATGTGTCCGCGCCAGCAACTTAAACCGGCCGAGCGTCTCTTCGGCGATGGCATCGGTAGCATTCGCCTGCAGCAGCGCGCGGTAAGCCTTAAAGGCGGCAGCTACGTCTCCGAGTCCCTCATCACAGCGTGCAACTCCCTGCGCAGCCTCTCGTGCATAGCGCGGCTCCTCGCGTAAGGCGGCAAACAACGGTTTCGCAGCAGCCCACGCTTTCCGTTTGAGATGGAGACGCGCCAACGCGAGTTGTGCCTCGGCGCGATAAAAACTCGCCGGATAGTCCTCTACGAGGTGCGTATACCACTTGATTGCCTTCGCATCGTCTTTCATTTGCGCATAGAGCCGGGCAAGGCGAGATACGGCGCAATCGGCAAGCGGATACGTCTGCGAGGCGACGCGGGCGTAGTTCCCAATCGCTTTCGGACGATTCCGCAGTTTCTCGTAGCAGTAGCCGAGCACGTGATGGATTTCTTTTCTCTCCGGTTCGGATAGGTTTGTGCGCAACAATGCCTCTAATTTCGAGACAGCGCGTTTGTAGTTCCCTTTTTCTACATACGCGAAGGCACTGTTGTCGGCGAGATGCACTTGAATCTCGTCTGCGGAAACGTGCTGAGGAGCGAGGTAACACCCCCAACTCAGCAGCAAAAGTGTAAGGATTTTCCAATATCGGTAAGGCGTTCGGATTTTCATAAAAATGTCCATAGTCTCCATTCCTATTTTTCTGCATCGTGCCAAGCGTTTGGTAAACCGAGTGTGGTTATGCCTAACTAGATGCACCAGCGTCACAGGTTTTTCAGAATCTGCGGAAGCATTCTTTCCGTTTATCTTAATTGTAACGTTTCTTATTAGTAAATCGCAACAAAAAAAGACAATAGGGTAAAAAATGCTTGACATATTGAGACATTTTCTGCTATACTTAAATCTAATAGGATAGACTCGGCACAAACCCGGTAGGCGCGCTTTGGAAGCGCGCACTCTCACACGTGCGCGGTTGAAAACCGAGCCTACCGGTGGGTAAACCTTCGCGTCTGTCCAGCGTAACTTGATTGGAAGGAGAATTTCAATGGAAATTGTTGCACTCGGAAAAACGGGGTTGAACGTTTCACGGCTCTCTATTGGCACCGGATCGAACGGTTGGAACGGCCGCTCAAATCAGACAGATTTAGGGCTGACGGGCCTCCGCGATTTACTGCTGTACTCACACGACAACGGCGTGACGTTCTGGGATTCGGCAGACCAGTACGGGAGTCATCCGCATGTGAGAGCGGCTCTTGAGCACATAGACAGACGCAGCGTCACGATTACCACGAAGACGGTGTCGCGGACCCGCGAAGATGTGGAAGCAGATGTTAAGCGGTTTCTTGAGGAGATTGGTTCGGATTACGTGGATATCGTGCTGCTCCACTGCCTCACACAGGTGGATTGGCCGCAGCGGTATCCGGATGCGATGGAGGGACTTGCGCGGTGTAAGGAGCAGGGGCTCATCCGCGCGCACGGCGTATCTTGTCACGATTACGGCGCGTTCCAAACCGCTGCGATGACACCGTGGGTGGACGTGGTGCTGGCACGGATTAACTACGCCGGTGTTCACATGGATGCATCACCGGCGGATGTTATCCGGACGATGGAACTGATGGCGTTCGCGGGCAAGGGCATCTACGGCATGAAAGTGCTCGGCCAGAGCAAACTCGCCAAAGAGGCAGGCGGTGCCCAAGAGGCGATTGCGTTCGTGATGGGGCTCTCCTGCGTCCACGCGATGACTATCGGAATGACTTCCCGCAGTGAAGTGGATACCAACGTGGCGATTGTCAACGAGTTATCTGCGTAGAATCGGTAGGCGCGCTTTCCACGCGCGCACTGTTGTCAACGAGTTATCGGTGTAGAATCGGTAGGCGCGCTTTCCAAGCGCGCACTACCTACATGTCTCAAACGAAATAAATGTCAAATAACGTAGCGCGAGGGCCTGTCCCTCGCATTCCCCCTATGAAGCAGAGGAGGCGAATCTCGATGCACTCTTCAGATTATCCGCGCGAAGTTGTCGTCTCCCGCGGCAAGGCGATTTATCGGCAACTGCGTGACAAAGTGGAACCCGCGCACAAAGGCAAAATTTTGGCCATTGATGTGAAGACAGGGAACTATGAAATTGATGACGAGGATGCGGTAGCCATGGACCGGATCCGCGCGAAGAATCCCGACGCGATGGTTTACTGTTTGCGCATCGGTTCTCCCGCTGTTCATCGATTCGGCTTCCGTGTCTCGGTACCAAATGTTGAATAACGTAGCGCGAGGGCCTGTCCCTCGCATTCCCCCTATGAAGCAGAGGAGGCGAATGGCGATGCACTCTTCAGATTATCCGCGCGAAGTTGTCGTCTCCCGCGGCAAGGCGATTTATCGACAACTGCGTGACGAAGTGGAACCCGCACACAAAGGCAAAATTTTGGCCATTGATGTGAAGACAGGGAACTATGAAATTGATGATAAGGTTGCAGAAGCCCTGAGCCGGGTGCGTGCCAAGAACCCCGACGCGATGGTTTACTGTTTGCGCATCGGTTCTCCCGGTGTTTATCGAATGGGATTCAGAGTCTCGGTACCAACACGATGATGGTAGGAAAAATTACGGCAGAGCAAGAAGCTGTCATCGAATTGGAAGTGATTGGCGTAAATCGTCCTGAGAACATTGCGGCAATCATTGATACGGGGTTTGATGGTGAGCTCTCACTCCCGAGTAATTTCATCAAACGCCTCAAACTCCAACGAATCGGTGAGATGCCTGTCATTCTCGGTGATGGGAGCACTGTGGATTTGGATGTCTACCTCGCGAAAGTGTTATGGCACGGCGCAACGCGCGAGGTGGATGTTCTCCGAACAGACGGAGACGCGCTCGTCGGTATGGCGTTGCTTAAAGACAATCGCCTGACATTAGATGTCGTCACCGATGGCGCGGTGACGATTGAGGCTTTGCCTTAAGGAAATCGCGGTTGAGGAACATTATGCAAAAATATGAAACAGTCATCGGCTTAGAAATTCACGCGGAATTATGCACGAAAAGCAAACTCTTCTGCCATTGCGCATATACCTTCGGCGCAGCGGCGAACGACTGCACCTGTCCTGTCTGCTTAGGGATGCCGGGCACACTGCCGGTTATCAATAAGCGCGCCGTGGAGTTTGCCGTGCGCGCCGGTTTGGCCATGGATTGCGACATCACATCGCACAGCAAGTTCGACCGGAAGAACTATTTCTACCCCGACTTGCCGAAAAACTATCAAATCTCGCAGTATGACATGCCGTTATGTCAGAACGGACAGGTAACCTTCGACTTTAACGGCGAACGTCGCACCGTCACCCTCCGCAGAATCCATCTGGAAGAGGATACCGGCAAATCTGTCCACGCCGAAATCACCGGCGATGCGACGCGGAGTTTCATGGACTTCAATCGTGCAGGCGTGCCGCTCTTGGAACTTGTGAGCGAACCTGAAATCCATTCTCCCGAAGAGGCAGTCGCCTATTGCCGCGCCGTTAAAGAGATTCTCGAATACATCGGCGTAAGTGATTGCAACATGGAAGAGGGGAGCCTCCGCTGCGAACCGAACCTCTCCCTCCGTCCGATGGGCAGCCAAGAATTAGGGACGCGCACCGAGATTAAGAACAAGAACTCTTTTCAGGAACTGCTTGACGCGATGCAATACGAAGTGCAACGGCAAACACGGATTCTGGATACCGGCGGCGAGGTTGTTCAAGAGACGCTGCTGTTTGATGCCAGCACCGGCAAAACGGCAGCGATGCGCGGTAAGGAAGAAGCGGACGACTACCGCTATTTCCCTGAACCAGACCTGGTTCACGTTCAAATCGATGCTGACTGGCTCGACGAGCTCCAACCGATGCTTCCCGAACTCCCCGCAGCGCGCCGAGAACGGTTCATCGCCGACTACGGCATCTCCACCGAAAACGCAGAATTCTTGACTGCCACCCGGCCCCTCGCTGACTTCTACGATGAAGCGGCAAGACTCAGCGGCGAACCCACCGCGTGCGCGAACTGGATAATGGGAGATATTTCGCGGTTACTCAATGCCGCGGAGATAGACATCCCCGATGCGAAAGTCACACCGGCGCATCTAAGCGAGCTCATCCAGTTGATTAACGATGCTACCATCAGCGGGAAGATTGCCAAGACGGTGCTTGACGATGCCTTTGAGACAGGCAAAATGCCGAAGGAGATTGTTAAGGAGAAGGGATTGTCGCAGATTACGGATACCTCAGAGATTGAGGCGATTGTGATGCAGGTGGTGGAGGAACATCCCGGTCCCGCGCAAGATTACCGTGATGGGAAGAAGAAAGCGATTGGATTCCTTGTCGGCCAGGTCATGCGCGCAACGCGCGGCAAGGCGAATCCGCAGCTGGTGAATCAGATTTTGACGCGAGTGCTTTCTGGAGAATAAGGACATACGCGCAAGAACCGTGAAATACAGAGACAAAACTTGGGATTTGCCCGAAGTTGACACGAAAGAATACACCCACTGCTTCCACACTTACCCTGCCATGATGATTCCGCAAATCGCGCGGAAACTTCTGAAGCGTTACGGCGTGGAAGGCGGGTGGCTCCTCGATCCGTATTGTGGCACCGGCACTTCGTTAGTGGAGGCATCGCTGTTCGGGATGCACAGCGTTGGATGCGACATCAATCCACTCGTGCGACTGATAGCCACAGCCAAGTTGACTCCGATTCCCCGGCGCACCCTCACTGCACATCTGGACACATTAAACGACTGCCTCTTTCAGGTGGAGTTCTCCGACAAAGTGCCGGAAAAACCTGTTCCAGACGTTCCGAATTTAGCGTATTGGTTTTCTGAAGAAGTCATCAGAAGTCTCGCTTTTCTGCGCGCATGGATAGACGAGGTGGAAGAGGAAACAGTGCGCAATTTTCTGTCGGTAGCCTTTTCGGAAACGGTGCGCGAATGTTCCTATACCCGAAACGGCGAGTTCAAATTGCATCGGATGCCCGCCGAGAAACTGGCGGACTTTCAACCCGATGTTTTTGGCATCTTTCGGAAAAAACTGAGCCGAAATCAGCACGGATTGGCGATGTTCATGGAGAAACGTCAAGACGTTGATGCATCGGTTTCCTGTGCCAATACAGTTTCTGGCGAGTTTCCAATGCCGCGGCCGTTAGGCGGATATGACATCGTCGTCACATCGCCGCCCTACGGCGATTCGCACACGACGGTTGCGTATGGACAATTCTCGCGCCTCGCTGCCGAATGGCTCGGCTTGCCTAATGCACGAAAAGTAGATAGACTCGCAATGGGTGGGCATCCTACCGACAGCAAATTAACCGATTCGCCGGTAGTCGCGGCTATTGAGAAAATCCGTTCTGTTGATGAGAAGCGGGCGCAACAAGTCGCCGCTTTCTACACCGACCTCGGGGGCAGTATCCACTCCGTTGCGAAAATGCTTTCTTCCCGTGCGACGGTGTGTTATGTCGTCGGCAATCGTAGGGTGAAAGGCGTTATGTTGCCGACAGATGCGTTCGTGATTTCCGAGTTCAGTCGGTATGGGTTTTCGCATCAGCAAACCATCGTGCGGAACATCCCGAATAAACGGATGCCTCACAAGAATAGCCCAACCAACGTTGCTGGGAAAACTGCTGCAACAATGAACGAAGAGAACATCGTCGTTTGCGAGAGAACAAATCTCTGATGATTCGTCTTACTACTGTAGGTGAAGAACCCCTGGTCTTGAACTGTTGTGAATCTGAGCCAGAGACATTCTCAAAGGCTTTGCGCGAATACGAAAATATGGAAACCTTAGGACAGATTACCCTCACATCGGTAACGAAGCAGTTCGGCGATACGCGCGCGGTAGACAATGTCTCACTGCAAATAGAAGGCGGCGAATTCTTTTCGCTGCTCGGACCGAGTGGTTGCGGGAAGACCACCACACTGCGCATCATCGGCGGGTTTGTCTATCCGACATCGGGCGAGGTTTTCATTAACGGGGAACCGATGCAGCAAACGCCGCCGTATCGCCGCCCAGTCAACACTGTTTTCCAAAACTACGCGCTATTTCCACATAAAACCGTCGCGCAAAACATCGCCTTTGGACTCCAAATGAAAAAGATGCCAAAGGCAAAAACGGCAGCCGAAGTAGAACGTTTCCTAGCACTCATCCGGCTACCGGGTTACGGTGCCCGGAAACCGAGTGAACTCTCCGGCGGCGAGAAGCAACGGGTGGCACTCGCACGCGCGTTAATCAACCAACCCACCATCCTGCTGCTAGACGAACCGCTCGCCGCACTTGATTTACAGCTGCGAAAACAGATGCAGTTGGAACTCAAAACGTTGCAACGTCAAGTCGGCATCACGTTCGTCTATGTTACGCACGACCAGGGTGAAGCATTAGCACTCTCCGACCGGATTGCGGTAATGCGCGATGGCAAACTCCTGCAAGTAGGCACACCTGCCGAAATTTACGACGCGCCGCGGAACCGTTTTGTTGCAAATTTCATCGGCACCTCTAATTTTTTTCAAGGGACGCTTTCACGACTAGAAACCCCTCTTACCCCCGTAGCGCGGGGGCCTGTCCCCCGCGATGCCACAGCGACAACTGCACCTCACCCCGTAGCGCGGGGGCCTGTCCCCCGCGATGCCACAGCGACAACTGCACCTCACCCCGTAGCGCGGGGGCCTGTCCCCCGCGATGCCACAGCGACAACTGCACCTCAACCCGTAGCGCGGGGGCCTGTCCCCCGCGATGCCACAGCGACAACTGCACCTCACCCCGTAGCGCGGGGGCCTGTCCCCCGCGATGCCACATCGAAAACTGCATCTCACCCCGTAGCGCGGGGACCTGTCCCTCGCGAAGCCACAACAACCAAATTCGCCACCGTTGAACTCGCAACCGAACCACCCATCAAGATTGTCGGCAGACTTAACAGCAATGTCCAAGACGGTGAATCTGTCACCGTGGCAATTCGCCCGGAACGCATTGAGCTCACCTCCCCGGTAGGAGGGACTTCCGGTCCTGATACTCTATCGTGCTTAAACGGCATCATTCAGGACGAAAGTTACCTCGGCACGACGCTTCAATACACGGTGCAGACAGATTATCCTACCCCGATTATCGTGCATCAGCAGAATACCGGCGCGGGTGAGACGTATCGCTTTCGTCGTGGTGATAAGGTTTCTCTCACGTGGCGCGCTGAGAATGCGATTGTTCTATCTGGGTAATCCCAAATGACGCTTTCTGCACAGAACACTCTGGTAGACGCGGTTTGAAACCGCGTATTTGGGGGGCGGAATTGCATTGAGCCCCCGCGACATAAAGCCCTATTAAGGTCCTACAGACCTTAGGGGGCTCTGCGATGCAGGAGGCTATAGACATTAAGGTCCTAAAGGACCTAAGGCATGGCGAGGGACAGGCCCTCGCCCTCCGCGAAAAACGTCGCTTGGAACGTAGCGCGGGGGCCTGTCCCCCGCGAGCGTCCGAACTGCACGAAAAATGGCCACAGCCCAGAACACGGCCATTTTCTTTCACGACCGAGGCATGGCGAGGGACAGGCCCTCGCCCTACGGTATCCTCGGCACATGAATTGCCACTATTTTTCCTCTTCAGCATCCGGCTGATACGCTTGCTTAAACTGCGGAAACCAACGCGTATAGAGTTTTACCGCCCTCGCATCTTGGCGTTTCGGTGAGAAAACGTAACTGCCTCTGCCGCTCTCCGAATGCGACAGTGTGAAGATACCGATGGCGTTTATCCCAATAGCAAAAACGCCTACCGCGTGCGCGCCGACAGCGTAAACCCCACAAGCACCACCACCGCCGAGTGCAATAACCCCACAGGCACCCGGACCGATAGCGATAACCCCAACCGAGACAATCGGGCTGATTGTCACGATGCCGAGAGAGAACAGACCGTTTGCAAAGTAACCGATTGATGTTGTGCCGTATAGGATAACTTTCCCGAAAACACGATGCGGCGGGGCAAAACTGACAACCAGCACAGCCGCCGCCCACAGGATGCCCCACATGATTAAATACATCGTTAGCACCTTTCTGAATTTTTCGGGACGAAAAATCTCTGCCATAACTTCCTCCACTATCCGCGCCGCAACGGCAGGCGCACCTTGCCATTGTCCTGCTGCTGCGAGGTAAGGAAACCAATGATAATCTCAACAACTTTATGTCCCTCACTGCCGGGAGAAACCGGCTCGCCGCCTTCCACGACGAGACTGACGAGCTCTTGCACCCCCGCTGGAATGCCGACGACATCCCACGTCGGTGCAGTAATCGTCTCGACAGTGTCGCCTTGATGGAGCGTCGCGCCTTTGTCGCTGATGAGAATATAGCCGTTCGTGCCGACAATTTCAACGCGGAAACCAGCAAGCGTCGTCTTCGGGCCGCCGGCGTAATAGCCGCGCACACCATTGGCGAAGTGGATATACCCGTGCGCCGACGGTTCAGTCGCGGGGACATGTCCGCCATCACCCTGATACTCGCTATACGCCTCGTAGCCCGCTTCCAATTCCGCCGATACCCATTCGGGTGACGACTCGGCGAAGTAGCAGATGGCATCGATGAGGTGCGTGCCGTTGCGGAAGAGCATCGCACGGCCGCCGCTCAACGTGCCGATGACATATTGGACATCGCCGATAGTGCCGCCCCCGACGACTGTCTCTTTCGTATGCCGCCACAACGGCTGCCACCGGCGCGTGTGATCGATCGAGAGAATCGTCTTATTCTGTTCGGTTGCTTCTAGCATTCTATCGGCATCTTCGATGCTGGTGGCCATCGGCTTCTCACAGAAAATGCCTTTGACACCGGCGTTCGCCGCGTCAACAACCAAGTCTGCATGCCCATGGTCTGACGTTGCAACGGTGACGATGTCTAAATTCGCATCGGCGAGCATTTCCTGATGGTTAGTATAGAGAGATATGTCCTGCCAATTATCCTGCCATTTGGCTTTGAAGGCATCGAGGGTGCTTTGGACAAAATCGCACCCGGCGGCGAGTTCAACGTTCGGCAAGCCGACTAAGCCGGAGGCGTGTGTCGTGCCGATGCCGCTGCATCCAATAACTCCAACGCGTAGTTTTTCCATGTGTTGTCTCCTCCTCTTCCAGACCTGGCCTCTTGCCCATAGGGCGAGGGGTTATCCCTCGCGCGCCTGACACGACGGGGACAGGCCCCTGCCCTACGTTCCAAGGCGGAGTATCCAGCAAAAAATGAGGCGATTATTTTTTTAACGTCATCCAAGCATGTCTACCCGAGTAACAGCTGCTAAAAATTATCGGTAGGCCAAAAAATATGGTGCGACTGGAGGCCTTGAGTCAAATATGCCGGTTGATGGTACAAGAGCGCGGGCAGTGCATCCCGACTCGGCATTTTGTCTGCGTTAATGACGCGATACATCGTGCCGCCGTATGTGTGCACTTTGGGGGCGTTGAACCCATCGGCAATGGGTGCGGCGTATTCTACTTCAAGCGTCTCCGCATCCTTCTGTGCGATGATATGCCCGAGCATCGCCTCAAATAGTTGTTTGCCTCTATCCTGCGAAAACTGTGCATCAGAAACGGCGAACTCTTCAACGCTCAATTTCCCAGCGACGGCGATGTAGCCTTCCAGCTTCCCCGATTTCTCCGCAACCCAGGCATCCGGAGATTCGGTTTTCACCCAATCCGTCCAATACGCCAGGTTATCTCGGACAAAGGCCCCGTTGAATTTGCGAGAGTAGTTGTCGTAAAGTGTTGCAATCTGTGCGAGTTCGTTCTGAGAGTCGAAATCGGCCGGGCGTATCGTCCATGCCGTGCTTTCGCGTCGCGAAAAGTGTTGCATCGCCTGATGCCGCTGCACGCTTTCCCATCCCTCAACCGAGTAAATACGCTGGCTGCCATGGAGGGATGAGAGAGCAATCTCGCGTTCTTCCATGAAACGGATTGCATCCTTGAGGAGTTGCGTGGCGAGGCCGCGTCGGCGGTATTCTGGTAGCGTGCTGACTTCGCCGATGCCGCCCATGGAGACATGTTCGCCGTGCAGGAACATGGCGCGGCTAAAGACGCGAAGTGTGCTGACAATCTTTCCCTTGTCAACAGCGACACGGATGCCCGCGGGGTCTTTCCAAGGATCGCCTTCCCAATGATTGACAAAGTATTGTCGGGATGTTGAGAAGACATGTCCGACGTGGTCAAACCATGGTTCTAATTCTTCGGGGTGCAATGCACGAAATTCCATTATTCTACTGTAGTTCTCCTGTCAAATAAGACTTACGCAAATGCCCTTATCCATCCTCGGTAGGCGCGGTTTTCACCCGCGCGCGTGCTGAGTTGTGTGCTTCCACATTGCGTCTACCGAGTTCGTTCTGTTCCCTTATCCATCCTCGGTAGGCGCGGTTTCCACCCGCGCGCGTGCTGAGTTGTGTGCTTCCAAATCGCGTCTACCGAGTTCCTTCTGCGTCCAGCCTGAGCGATAGAAAATAGCCTGAATCATGAATAGGCTTGGCTCTCCATGATTCTTTCCGCAAGCACCGGCGAGTTGAGGCTAGTTTGCAGGGGGCGAGGTGCCGTTGTGTTTCTCGGCAGGATTCGGTTCGGTGAAGGGTTCTCCCGCCGCTGCCGCTGCGTCTCGGCGTTCAAGCCAGTCCACCCAGGCATCGCGTTCTGATGCCCTGCCCTGCTCTTCGCCGAGTTGGATACCCCGTTCTTCACCGAGTTGGATACCCCGCTCTTCGCCGAGTTTGATACCTCGCTCTTCACCGAGTTTGATACCTCGCTCTTCACCGAGTTTGATACCTCGTTCCTCGCCGAGTTTGATACCCCGTTCTTCACCGCGCGCTTCATGGGCGGCAATGCGTGAACGCTGGCGCGCCTCGATTTGCTCTTTAACTATTTCATAAAGAATCATGATAAACTCCCATATCACTAGGATAACTACCGGTAAGATGCCCAAAATCGGCAGGGCCTGCGATGTATCGTGAAAAACCGCACGGACGGTTTTGAAACCCCGCCACCCATCGGTAGTCAGGGAATCCGCCGTGGAGAAACTGGCGTAGACAAGAAGGCTTATGACGAAAATGAACAACGCATAGCCTACCCAGCGACGTTTCACACCGAGAAACGGGACTCTCTCGGGTACCGGCTCGTTCGATTGTGGATTTTGCATGCAGATTACGGTTCCTTTGGGGCAGACCCGGCGATGTCGTGAGAGTCTCGCAAATCTTGCAGGAGAATGTCAAGTTTTTCGGCAGACTCCTAGTTTAGAATTTTATCGTCAATTCGCCGAGGAACTGCCGTGCCTGATTGCGGCTGCCGAAAACCTCATACAGAGCCCCGGAGACATCGTAAAAGCGGCGGATAAAGTTGCGGCTCGTCTCCGCAGGATTCAAATCGGCGTAGCGGAACCACAAATTCGTCCGCGCCCACAAATCCCAGTCGAGTTCAATCACTGTTGAATTCGCATCCCCGGTGTCTTCGCGGTGCTGACGGTTGAGTTCCGGAAACAGCGCGTCCTGCGTCAAATCCGAAGTGCCGTCAATGCGTCCGATGGACAGATTCAACTCCTTATACCGATAGGGATTCGGGTTCGTGATGAATTTGAGGTTCGCGGCGAAGGCGTTTTCCAATGCCCGCGTCTGAAAATCGTAACTATCCTCAACTTTGGCAGGCGTAATATAACGTTCGTCCTGCTCGCCGTAGGTGAGCTCGTCAAGGAAGGACAGGTGCCAACGTTCCGATAGGCTATATGTCCACCCTAACATATTTTTTAATTCCAATTGGCTGAGCTCGTCCTGCACATCAGTTGAGACATCAATGTCCTCGTAATCTTCCAAATATTCGTTGTCAAGGTTCGCAGCGCGGACGCTATAGAACCCATTCATGTGCGAAGGTTTAATCGTGAACCCGGTGATAGCATATTGCGCGACGGTGAAATCGCTCGCGTCACGTAAATAGAGATACCCCGCGGAATCGAGTGCAAGAAAAGCCACGTCGTGTTTTTCCTCGCTGAGCTGGTCTGTTTCATAAATGATGCGTCCGATGTATCTGCCGTCTCTGTCAAACTTTTGGACGCGCGAGATGACGTTATGAAAAAGCGTCAGCCGGATGTCCTTCCGCTTGAGTTCCTCCGCCAATTCTGCCTTGTCTTCGTCATCGCCATCGGTTCCATAGTATCGGCTATATTCCGCTTCTTCCAGCAGCCGCACGCGGCGATTGAGCGCGGCGAGGTTCGTTGTCGTGCCGGTGCCGTGCGCGAAGGGGCCGTATTTCCCCCGCGTCGCGTCGGTAATCATATCGGCGAGTTCGGTTTGGCCCGGGGTGCTTTCATTGAGCTGCGTCAACGTCGGCGACAGCGCGACAACCTCCGGCAATCCGCCGACTTTGCGGCGGAATTGACTTGCATCTTTCACCAGGATTTCGCCTGTCGGCAGCACGGCGAGGGCCATGGGCTTCGTGAATTGTCCGTGGCCGCGCCCTTTTCTGCCGAAGCTGCGGATGAACGTGCCATCTGCATCAAATTGAACGATGCGATGGTTGCCGGTATCGGCGATAAGCACATTGCCACGCGCGTCAATGACGATGTCAGAAGCATCCAGATCGAACTCGCCATCGCCCGCGCCGTAGCGGCCGAAAATGCGCAACGCCTTTCCATCGGCATCGAAGTGGTGGATACGCCCGCGCTTCGCGTCTAAAACGTAGAGCTGGTTTTGTGAATTGACAGCGACGCGGAGAGCCCTGTCGTGTCCTTGCGGTTGAATGCCGAAGGCGGTTTTCCCCTCTTCGTCAACGATGAGCGCGCCCGTTAAAACGATGCGCGGACGTTCGTTCACCGCATCGACGAAATAGGTATCTAATAGTTCACCGGTTGCGCTGAATTTATGAACGCACGGCGCGAACATGTAGATTTTCGGTTCCGTCGTCTCGGCGATGTGATGCGCGGTGACATCGGCGACGTAGATATTTCCCGCGATATCCACGGCGAGGTGCCCCGGTTTCCGCAGGATATTTTCGGGAGAAGTCGCATCGACGGGAATCTGCATCAGGAACGTTCCTGTCGGTGACAGTTTCTGGATGAGTCGATGCTCCTTATCGCTGACGTAAATATTCTCGCGGAAGGCGAGGTGGATGTCCTTGCCAAACGCGCCTTCGGCCGCGCCTTTGCCGCCGAACTCGCGCTCCAAGGTGATAAAATCCACCGAAAACGCAGGCATCAGCCCGAAAATGAGGAGAAGTAGTGTGATGAAGACTGTTTTTTTCATATTTTCCTATCGTAACCGGATTTTTTAGAACGATTCGGTTCTCGGATGCACCCAATCGGGGAGCGGAAATCGAAAACGAAACGGTTTTGAGATTTTTAACTATGATACCACATTCGCCGTTTAAATGTCAAGCAGAAAAAACTTGCATTTTTATGAAAAATATGTCATAATAAATATTGTGTTCAACCCCCGCCGCGAGGCGAGGTAAATCTTAAAAGAAAGTGAGAGGATAAAAATGAAATTGAATGTTTTAACAGGTGTCCTGTTCAGCCTGAGTCTGATGGTTCTCAGTCTCGTCGCTGTGCCGAGTGGCAGTGCCGAGGTGGATATGAGCAAAGTTGTCGGCGTTTGGCTGTTTGATGATGGCGCGGGGAGTACCGCCATGGACTCCTCTGGTAACAATAATCACGGGACGATTGTCAACGCGCCTGTCTGGGTAGAGGGACGGTTTGGCAGTGCCTTAGCCTTTGATGGTGTCGGCAATTGCGTCCAAACCGGGCAGAAACTTCTGAACGGTTTGCGCGAATTTACAATCGTCGCTTGGGTGAAACCGGGGAATATCACCGCTAACCGCGTCGGTTTAGTCGGACAGAACGATTCTCCCGAATTCGGTTTTATCAACCCGACTACCGTCATGCTGTGGACTCCGACAGCGGGTGGTAACGAGAATCCTTACGAACATCCGCCGGGTGAGTGGCATCATGTCGCTACCGTCGCGACGCGCGAGTTCACGAAGGTTTATGTCGATGGCACGCCTACGGAGAAAGCAGGGGATTGGCCCAACCATGGGCGTTCCGATTTCAACGTGAATATCGGCGGTTGCGGCGTTTGGGATGGCGAAGGCAATTGGTTCACGGGCGCGATGGACGAAGTCGCGATTTTCCATTCACCGCTAGAAGACGACGATATTGCCGACATTATGAATAACGGGTTAACCTCGCTAGGTGTCGCCGTGGAACCGGCAGGGAAAGCTGCTGTCACTTGGGGACAACTTAAGCGTAAGGAATAATGCCAATAGCCCCCAATCCATGGTAGGCGCGCTTTCCAAGCGCGCCTACCTGTTTCGTGGCACTAATCCGTGGTAGGCGCGCTTTCCAAGCGCGCCTATTCGTTTCGTGGCACAAGCACCCAATCTGGGGTAGGCGTGCTTTCAGAGCGCGTCTCCCTGTTTCGGGGCACAAGCATAATCCGGGGTAGGCGCGCTTTCCAAGCGCGCTTATCTGTTTCGTGCAAAACAGAAAGCCCCGGTAGGAAGCCGACGATGGCTTTCCTATCCGGGGCGAAACGTTGTGGGCTGCGACACATCGCAAGCGACGTGCCGCCGAGATGCCTACTAGACATCATAGTGGTGGTGGCGAGGCGGACGCTCCTCACGAGGACGGGCCTGGTTGACTTTCAGCGGACGGCCCATCATGTCATAGCCGTCCAAAGCTTCTATCGCCCGTTCACCGTCCTCTTGGTTTTCCATCTCCACGAAGCCGAACCCTTTGGAGCGGCCGTCATACCGGTCCCGGATAATCGTAGCCGTAGCCACAGGTCC
>PYJE01000010.1:41036-51809 GCA_003635305.1 Candidatus Poribacteria bacterium
GCGCGAGTTCACGAAGGTTTATGTCGATGGCACGCCTACGGAGAAAGCAGGGGATTGGCCCAACCATGGGCGTTCCGATTTC
Organism: Candidatus Poribacteria bacterium; assembly: GCA_003635305.1. Lineage (GTDB taxonomy): Bacteria > Poribacteria > WGA-4E > WGA-4E > WGA-3G > AGPOR5. Next base: position 41,119 of record PYJE01000010.1, read on the forward strand.
AACGTGAATATCGGCGGTTGCGGCGTTTGGGATGGCGAAGGCAATTGGTTCACAGGTGCGATGGACGAAGTCGCAATTTTCCATTCACCGCTGGAAGACGACGATATTGCCGACATTATGAATAACGGGTTAACCTCGCTAGGTGTCGCCGTAGAGCCGGCAGGGAAAGCTGCTGTCACTTGGGGACAACTTAAGCGTAAGGAATAATGCCAATAGCCCCCAATCCGGAGTAGGCGCGCTTTCAAAGCGCGCCTACCTGTTTCGTGGCACTAATCCTTGGTAGGCGCGCTTTCCAAGCGCGCCTATCTGTTTCATGCAAAACAGAAAGCCCCGGTAGGAAGCCGACGATGGCTTCCCTATCCGGGGCGAAACGTTGTGGGCTGCGACACATCGCGAGCGACGTGCCGCCGAGATGCCTACTAGACATCATAGTGGTGGTGGCGAGGCGGACGCTCCTCACGAGGACGGGCCTGGTTGACTTTCAGCGGACGGCCCATCATGTCGTAGCCATCCAAAGCTTCTATCGCCCGTTCACCGTCCTCTTGGTTTTCCATCTCCACGAAGCCGAACCCTTTGGAGCGGCCGTCATACCGGTCCCGGATAATCGTAGCCGTAGCCACGGGTCCGTATTCTCCAAAAAGTTCTTCCAAATCGTTTTCGGTTGCTGCGTATGGCACGTTGCCAACGTAGATATTCATCGCGTTTCTCCTTAGGACCGGCGCCGGTGACACGCGCGTGCAGCGCGCTTCGCCGTTTCGCACCCATCCTATCCTTTTGGTTAAAAATAACGGGAAAATGAGAAACTGGGCACTGTCAGGAGTCAGCACACCGTGGTATCTCGGCACTGCGCAGGTGTGCGCATGCACGCCGAATTACCAGCAGGCGAGACTCCCTCTTTATCGGCAGGAGTTTGGCAGCAAGCGTCGATTCGCATAATGAACGCTTATCTATCTCGTGTCGGGACAGGAAACCCCTTACGTCCGTAAAAAGGCATCCCCAATTCCAACAGGGAAAACTGTCAAAAAACTACTCGTAACTTTTTCAGCGGACACTCTTCAATTTCCCTAAAATATACACACGTAATATAATACCACATTTTTTGCGTTTTGTCAAATTTTTTTTTGCTATCGCAAGTCTGCAACCCGAAAATCGATACTTTTGCTTCTTTGTTGACAATTCCCACAAAATCTGTTATCATTATTCCCATGACTACACCCCACACTTCTCTCAGCATCAATATCGGCGGCATTCAGATGCGGAATCCCGTGATGACTGCATCCGGCACCTTCGGCTATGGCAGCGAATACGCCGACTTCGTCGATTTGAACCGACTCGGTGCCATCGTCGTCAAAGGTGTCACGAGCACACCGTGGCCCGGCAACCCTATGCAGCGCATCATGGAGACTCCCGCCGGCATGCTGAACGCCATCGGCCTCCAAAACGTCGGCGTAGACGGATTTATTTCACAGAAACTTCCCTACCTCCGCAATTTTGACGTGCCAGTCATTGTGAACGTCTGCGGCAAGACTGTAGCGGAATACCTCACGGTTGTTGAGAAACTCAACGGTGCCGCTGGCGTTGCCGGCGTAGAACTCAACATTTCTTGTCCCAACCTCGATTGCGGTGGGATGAGTTTCGGTGTAGATGCACAACTGGCGCATCACTTGGTGAAACAGGTTCGCGAGAAGACGCAGTTGCCGCTGTTAGTCAAGTTATCGCCGAACGTGACAGACATCACCGTCATCGCGCGCGCCGTTGCGGATGCCGGTGCGGACGCGCTCTCGGCGATTAACACGCTCCTCGGCATGGCAATTAACGCCGAAACGCGCACACCAGAACTCGCAAATGTGACAGGCGGACTCTCGGGGCCCGCTATAAAGCCGATAGCACTCCGCTTGGTGTGGGAAATCTACAAAAGCGTCTCGGTGCCTATCGTCGGAATGGGCGGCATTATGAACGCAACCGATGCGGTGGAATTTTTCATCGCCGGTGCCTCGGCTGTCGCCGTCGGCACGGCGAATTTCGTGAATCCGAACGCGTCGATGGAGGTTGTCAACGGCATCGACGCATATCTGAAAAAGGCGAAGATGGAATCAATTCACGAATTAGTTGGGAGCTTAAGGTTGTAGCCGTGGGGCCGAACCCCGTAGGCGCGGTTTTCAACTTAAGCACAGGGGCCTGCGGCGGCCCGAACCCCGTAGGCGCGGTTTTCAACCGCGCAACCCAACACAGGCGCGCTTCCAATTCACGCGTGAGTTGGGAGTTTAAAGGGCCGAATCCCGTAGGCGCGGTTTCCAACCGCGCATCCTAACACAGACGCGCCAGATCAGGCACTCTTGATCTATTCTGGTAGGCGCGGTTTCCAACCGCGCAACCCAACACAGACGCGCTTCCAAATTTTTTACGCACAGCGGCCTGCGATGGGCCGAACCCCGTAGGCGCGGTTTCCAACCGCGCAACCCAACACAGGCGCGCAGACAACGCGCCCCTACCGGTGGCGAATGATGACATTTGCTGCAGTCCTGTCGTAACTGAGGAGAAAATGAGACATCTGGTAACCCTTGACGATTTGTCGAATTTTGAGATTGAAGGCGTTTTTCGGCTCGCCGCCGGGATGCAATCGCAACTGGAGACATGGGCCGGTATCTGCCGCAGCAAGTTGCTAGCGACGCTGTTTTATGAACCGAGCACTCGGACGCGGCTCTCGTTTGAGAGCGCAATGGAACGCCTCAGCGGTGGCACCCTTGGCTTCGCTGACCCGAGCGGCACTTCTGCTACCAAAGGCGAAACCCTCGCCGATACCGCACGAATGGTGACGAACTACGCGGACTTGATTGTCGTCCGGCACAATTGGGCAGGCGCAGCACAAGTGATGGCGCGTTACGCTAGCATCCCTGTCATTAACGGCGGCGATGGCAGCCACGCACACCCCACGCAAGCACTCACAGATCTTTATACCATCATCAGACGAAAAGGACAGGTAGAAGGTTTGAACGTGGGGGTTTGCGGCGATTTACGGTATGGACGGGCGGCGCACTCCTTCTCACTCGCCGTGGCGAGGTTTGGCGGGAAACTCATTCACATCGGGCCCAACGGACTCCAAATGCCACCCTGGGTGATGACGCGGTTAGATAAACTCCACGCGCAGAAACCGCTGGAAGTGGCGCGAATCCGAGACGTTATCGCATCGCTAGATGTCATCTACGTCAATAGGTTACAGGAGGAACGGCTCCCGCCAGAGGTGAACCCGGCTGCGGTGCGCGGCAGCTATCTGCTGAACGCGGCAGTAATGAAACACGCGAAATCGGATGCGATGATTATGCACCCACTGCCGCGTGTCAATGAGCTCTCTTACGAATTAGACGATGACCCGAGGGCCGCATATTTTGAACAATCCGCCAACGCGGTGCCGATTCGGATGGCACTCATCTCCAGCCTCCTCGGATTGGAGCAGCTCATCTTGACGCAGCCGCCACAACGAAGCATCGCCGCCGCCGAAAATCCGTGCGACAATCCCGGATGCGTCACACACCACGAGAACTATTTGTTCGCAGAACGCGAGACGTTCGGCGATATGTTTGCGGTTTGTCGGTATTGTGGATGTCTTATTGCGGGATAGTTGGCAAGCGTCCGGTCTGAATGCCCAAAACAGACGCGGGGGACAGGCCCCCGCGCTACGGTGATGAACAGGTTTCAAAATGGAACAGACGCGGGGGACAGGCCCCCGCGCTACGGTGATGAACAGGTTTCAAGATGAAACAAACGCGCGGGGGACAGGCCCCCGCGCTACGGTGGTGAACAGGTTTCAAAATGGAACAAACGCGGGGGACAGGCCCCCGCGCTACGGCGGCATTATTCCCGCCGTTTGACTTCACCGAATGTCGTCCACTGCCGGTGCGCCGGTGTGAACCCCGCTTTCACGCGCCGCGTCGCGAGCGTCTCACGATGTCCCGCCAAGGACACCTCCTCTAGCCGGTAGACGGACGCAATCCCGGGCTCCGCTGTCTCATCAGTGAACGCGTAGTCACGCCGTTCGCCCGTGGTGCCCGCACCGCTAAGGAGCTGCGGCGTGATGCGGCGGAATGCACCTTTGCCGGTGTCACTGCGCCAGAGGATGAACCCGGCATTGTCGACTTCCGATGCAGTCGCCCACTTGATGACGACACCTGCCTCGGTGCGCGCGACGTGGAAGTGTGCCAATTCCACCGGCAACGCGCCGCCTTCGCGATAACCCGGCGTGCCTGTGTCGTCTTTGTGCCCATAATAGACATCGGCACTGAAGCGGTTGATGTTCGCGGCGAGCACCCAGCCTTCACGCACCTTTCCATCTTCGGCACGTCCTTTGTCGTAACGCCGGATAAGTGAACTCCGCGCCTCTTCCACGGGGCTCCTCGGCAAGGCCCACGCCGGCTCATCGTTCGTCCGACGATTGCCATCCGTGTTTCCAACCGTGTCAACTAATTTTCCCGAGTTATCCAAAAGTTTCAGCGTGAACCCTTTGGCACTCAAGAACGTGTCCTGCGCGCGTTTGATGCGCAGATTCTTCTGATGCAACTGCAACAGGTTATACACTCGCGTCTCCGGGAAAACATCCGCCGACGCGGCGCGCGCATCGCCTGTGACAATTAAGAGCGTCTGATTCGGTTGAATCACCTTCTCTTGCAACGTCAACGTAACGATGGGCCTGCCAACTAAATCCTCGGAATCCACATTCTGGATTTCTAGTTTCCACCGGTTCAGATTGACAGCCGCCGTTTTGGAGGCATTATACACCTCAATCCACTGCGGCAGCGTGCCACCCGCCGAATCCATCATGATTTCACTGAAGGTGACACTGCCGGGAGCGGCCACGGCTTTCACCGCATCGTTTGGATACCCCGGCGTGCCGGCTGTCGCCGGCGACATCACTGTCCCGCGTTTATACCCGACACCGGTGTATTGCGCTTGGGCCCACGCATCTTTGTGGTAACCGACGATGTCCGCCTTTTCGCGCTGCCATACTTTGCCGCCGACGAGAGCCTGCTCGGTATTCTCCTGCGGATGCACTGTGGCTTTCAACGGCCAGATGTCTGTCTGGAAGGCGTTCCCTTTGTCAGCGATAAAGGCATCCGTGTTGCGGCCGCCACCGCCTGCGACATCACTGATACTCTCGCCGGTGCCAAGTTTCCCCTTCGCATGCCGCAGCATCAAGAGGAACTGCCCATTATCCGGCAGCGTCACATCAGGCGCGACGAAATACCGATGCACTGCGCCATACTCGCCGGCGTTGGTGATGTCAATCCCACCCGCCAGACGCGTTTTGTCCGGCGGCCGCCGCGTGAGCAGCAAAATGCCGTTGGGAGGAATGCTGAACGGCGCATCCGATGGAAATCCCACCAGCGGTTTGTCCACTTTCTCGCCATTGACGACGATGCTGATGCCCCAGTTTTTGAGCGGCACCGCCTCCGCCGTAACGTTCCGGAGTTCCAGCCAATCGTTCGCGCCAGCGGCACCATTGCCTATCTCATTGAAAATCAGCGGGGTGCGCGGAATCTGCGTCGGTTTCACGGGTTGCGCTGTCTCTGTAGGCGGAAGAACCACCAAGGTTGAACCCAAAACAGGCGCGTCTTGAGACAGCGGGGAATCCGGCTGTCGCGGCTGTCCCGACGAAGGTTCCGCGGTGTCCCCTGGAAACGCGACGACACCTGGCGCATCGCCGGTGCCCGCAGGCGCGGTTGTCACAATCTCACTCACGCCATTGGTAATCGGCGCAGTCTCTTGCACAACCAGCCGCGGTTCCCAGTGGATAACGTTCGCAACATCCCCCGGCTGCACCTCATACGCAAACGTGACAATAGTGGAGTTTGCCTCTCGCGCGGCTTTCCAATAGGCACGCCGACGATTGGCATCGGTTTGCTCCCCTAGATAAAGCACAATATACGGCCGATTCGCGGGCGCGACATCCGCAGGGATATCCACAGCGTCATCGTCAAACGTCAACTCCAGGGCGAGCTCGCTACCGACGGTATACCCCGCGGCAGGGGGCGGCACTAAGGCGAAATCGGTTATCACCGGCGGCGTATTGTAAATCACCTCCAGCGGGGTGCCGGCACTACCATAGGTATCGCCTCTTGCCGTTGCAACACTCCCGCTTTTCACCTGAAAAGTGTAAGCACCCTCCGTTGTAACGGTAACCGGCACGGTATAGACTGCATCTGCCGCATCGGTAAGCGTTAACTCGCCGAACGTCGCGCTACCCGCACCGGTGACACTGATATCTGCCACCTCAAACGCCGCATCGCCATCGGTGACAAGCGGCTCCGAGAAATCGAACGTCACTGTCCAACTCGGTTCGCTTGTAACACGTCGCTCATCTGTCTCCACGACAGAACTGCCGATATCCAGCCCGATGCCCATCTCGTCTACATTGGTAACCGTAACGGTGAGCCGCTGCTCTGTGCTTAATTGCCGCTCGCCTATCCCACTCGTCGCCGTGATGATAACAACATACGTGTTGTTTCCGGCATCATCCGCTGGTGCAGGCGCGGTATGCGCCGCATCTGTCGGCACCTCGAAATCCGGCGAGACGCGAAACTTCAGCACACCACTGCGCGCATCCAACGTGAACGCACCGCTGTCTGTCCCACTCAGCGTCCACCCAGTAATCTCATCGGCCGGGTCTGCGTCCATCGCAACTGCGGTGACGACAGCGGTGCTGACAGGCGTATTTTCCGCCACACTGACAGCCGCACTACTGCTGAACACCGGAGCCGTGTTAGCTTGTGGCACCGCTGTGACAGCGTCAGACCAGGGCCCCGTCCCCTCCGCATTCGTCGCACGCACTTGAATCTCATAACTCGCGTTTTGTGCCAACCCGGTGAAAATCGCTCTCGCCTGGGTAGCGTCACGACTCGCGGTACTCCAGGAACCAGTACTGCCTTGCCGATGCCGCATGTCGTAGCCCGTTATCGCCGGTCCTGTGTTAGGAGGGGGTGTCCAACGAATAGTGACACTCGTGGTTGTCATCTCCGTGACAGTGGGTATCGCCGGCTTGCCGGGGGGCTCTTGCACATCGGTGACAGTCACGATGAGCGTTTTGCTCACCGATAACTCCCGCGCCCCGGTGCCACTCGTCGCCGTGAGTGTCACGACATACTCGTTATCCCCCGCGGCATTCGCCGGTGTGGTGCTCTGCATGTCTGTCGGATTCTCAAAATCCGGTGCCGAGGCGAACGTCACCGCACCGTTTGACGCATTGATGGAAAACTTCGCGCTATCCGAACCACCGCTAATCGTGTAACCTACCGCATCGCCGCTATCCGCATCCGTGGCAGTGGCGGTTGTCACGGCGGTGCTATTCTCCGCAACACTGAACGCTGTCGTGGCACTGCTGAACACCGGCGCGACATTCGCCGCCGTTGTCGCCGTGCCGTTGGCAGACCAGGGGCCATTCCCATCGGCATTCACTGCCCGCACCTGCACCTGATACGCTGTCCCTTGCGTCAAGCCTGTCAGCGTTGTGGAGGTGCCGGTGCCAGTGTATCCTGCATCCGTGAAGTTCCCCGTGGTCCCGGCGCGATACTGCACATCGTAATCCGATATCGGCGGCTTGCCGGTGTTGGGAGGGGCTGTCCAACTCACGCTCAACTGCGTCGGCGTGGCATTCGCCGCTGTCACCGTAGGCGCAGCGGGAGCCGAAGGCGGCTCGGACTCATCTGTCACCGTTACGATGAGCGTTTTGCTCACCGATAACGCCCGAGCACCCGCGCCACTCGTCGCCGTAACGGTGACGACATACACGTTATTCCCCGCCGGATTCATCGGTGTAGTGCTCTGCACGTCTGTCGGATTCTCGAAATCCGGGGCCGAGGCGAACGTCACCGCACCGTTTGACGCATTGATGGAAAACTTCGCGCTATCCGCACCACCGCTAATCGTGTAACCTACCGCATCGCCGCTATCCGCATCCGTGGCAGTGGCGGTTGTCACGGCGGTGCTATTCTCCGCAACACTGAACGTCGTGGTGCTACTGCTGAACGCCGGTGCCGAGTTCGCCGCCGTTGTCGCCGTGCCGCTGGCAGACCAGGCACTTGTCCCTTCCGCATTCTTCGCGCGCACCTGCACCTGATACGCTGTCCCTTGTGTCAAGCCTGTCAGGGTTGTGGATGTGCCGGTGCCATCATATCCTGCATCCGTGAAATTCCCGGTGCTACCGGCGCGATACTGCACATCGTAATCCGATATCGGCGGCTTGCCGGTGTTGGTGGGGGCTGTCCAACTCACACTCAACTGCGTCGGCGTGGCATTCGCCGCTGTCACCGTGGGCATAGCGGGAGTCGAAGGCGGCTCGTCCGCATCCGTGACAGTCACCGTCAGCGTCTGCGTCGCAGTCTGGGCAGGACTCATACCGCTAGTCGCCGTCACAACAACGATATATTGGTTGTTGCTCGCCGCATTGACCGGCGTGGCACTCACAACGTCTTGCGGACTTTCATAGTTCGGAACAAAAGAACTGAACCGCAGCTTATTGGTATCCGCAATTGTGAATTTGGCACTATCAACACCACCCGTAACGGAATAGCTGATCGTATCCGTATGGGGATAGGTGTGGTCGCTCGTAGCCGGCAGCGTATTGGGTTCCGTGGCATCCAAAGTCGCGAGGTTTGCCGTGGAAGCCGCATTTTCTGCTACGGAGACTGCACGCGTTGCAGCAGAAAATTCCGGTGGCGCGTCGTAATGGATCCTGAATAGATTAAGGCCCTGGATAACGGCCGTATTACCAGTCCCAGCATTTATGCCAGTAACATTACTCAGGAGCAGACGAAAACCACCTGCACTGGTAGGTGTAACCGTCGCTGTCCAGAGGTTTAAATTGGTGGAATCCTGCGTGAAATCCCCTATGGTAGCATTGCCACCATTTTGACGATTGGCAATCCTAAAGTTGTCCTTCGAGATGCCGCTGACTGCCGCCGTAGAAGTTACCGTGATTGTAAACGGGCCGGTTACCCTTGTATACGTCAACATTATCGGGGAAGTTCCTGGGAACGTATAAACGAAATTCCCCTGAACGTTGGTTGTGGCGGTGGTGAGTGTCTCAAACTTGAGTTTGACGAGCGCGGCGTTTGCGGTTGACATTGCCAGCCAGGGGAACATGCTGACACATAGCAGCAGCACAAGGCGTGTTGCATACTTCGTTAAAATCGAAACCCTTAACTTGCGTTTAGCAAGGGGGGGGGTTTTTTGCTGTATTTCGGCATAACATTCATAATTTCTCCGCTATACATATTTGGCTTCGGTGGCGAAACCTTCATTAGAGTTTGCGATGTGGGAGTTTGCGTTGTTCTGTAGGTTTGCATTCTCCCTGTATCGTGGCTTATTAAATATGATACTTTATTTGCGAAAAAATGTCAAGTTTTTTCCGATCCGTCGGATAGAAGGCCTGTAGGTTGAGATCGCCTGATCTCAAAAGTGGCGATCAGGCGATCGCCACCTAGAGGACTGCGCGGTTTCAAACCGCGCCTACGGCTGGCCATAGAAGGCCTGTAGTTTGAGAGCGCCAGATCTCAAAAGTGGCGAGTCTGGGGCCCGTGTTCCGTGTGACGGTTGCCAGGCGTTCGGGATCTGGCGATCCCGAACTACAGAGTCTGGGCCCCGTAGGCGCGCTTTGTAAGCGCGCTCTGGATTCTGCGCGGTTAAAAACCGCGCCTACGGCAGCGTCCATCTGGGGCCCCGTAGGCGCGCTTTGTAAGCGCGCACTCACCTCCAAAGGTTGAACACAATTATATCATATAACCACTTTTTTGTCAACTCATGAACAGGATTTACAAGATTAAGCAGGATTAAGCAGGATTTGCAAGATTAAGCAGGATTTGCAAGATTTGCAAGATTTACAGGATTAAGCCCCTGTAGGTTGCGCTCGCCTGATCGCAACAGATGAAGAGACACCTATTGTGGCACGTTAACCTCTTCTCCTCTTCATCCTGCTTCATCTTTTTTTCAAAAAAAATTAGGATAATGCGTTAAAATGCTATTTAAGCAGAAGTGGAGATGCATAGAAAATGAAAAGGCACAGCGCACAAAAAACCGATACGCGTTACGCCATCGGTTTGACAATCGGCTTCCTCATTTTAGGTGGCTTCACCGCGTTCAACCACGAAATGTGGCGTGATGAGATTCAAGCGTGGCTTCTTGCGCGGGATAGCGCGTCGTTCTTTGAGCTCTTCGCGCACCTCAAATATGAGGGGCATCCGGGGCTTTGGCACCTCTGTCTTATGCCGCTCAGCCGCATAACGGCCTCGCCTGTCATCATGCAGGTGTTCCATTTGCTTATCGCGGGCGTTACCGTCTATCTTTTTGTGCGATATGCGCCTTTCAATTGGCTTCAGAAGTTTCTGTTCTGCTTCGGTTACTTCGTGCTTTATGAATACGCTGTCATCGCGCGCAATTATGCCCTTGGTTTGCTGCTCCTTATCCTCTTCTGCGTGCTTTTCAGGGAGCGTTACAAACGGCCGTTGTGGATTGGCGGCATCCTCTTTCTGCTGGCGCATACTAGCGTTCACGCCTTGATTGTCACCATTGCGATAAGTTTCGCGCTGTTTTGTGAGTATTTTCTGATGAAAATAGCGCGGTTTGGACCTGCGCCTACCGGGGAAGACAGCACGCGCGAAACAAAAACAGCGCGGTTGGAAACCACCCTCTGTAGGTCAAGATCG
>PYJE01000011.1 GCA_003635305.1 Candidatus Poribacteria bacterium
CCCTTCCCGTAGCGCGGGGGCCTGTCCCCCGCGAACCCTTATTTGTCTGAATCAGGATGTCCAAGATTCGCAGGATTTCCAGGAGTATGAGGGGTTTGACTCAACCTGCTCCTTCAGGTCTGTTAGGACCTGCATGTCTATAGAAACATAGGTAGGCGCGTTTTCAGAAGCTTGGCTTTGCGAGGGACAGGCCCTTGCACTACAGCAAAGGGGAGAACATTGACACGGCGAGGGACAGGCCCGCGCCCTACGGTTCGCAGCGCGATTTCCGCTGTCGTTCCCGTAGCGCGAGGGCCTGTCCCTCGTGCTCGGTGAAAACCGAAGAAGTTGAACTTCCTTACTTGCGCCTTAACACAAGCCGATTGTCTTTATATTCAACCACTTCATATTCGCGACGAAGTTTGTTCAAGGTGCGCGAGCCTCTTCCTGCTAACGCGATTTTGACTGCCGCGACAGCAGCAGGCCAACCGAGAATGCCAACAGCTGGCATACCGAACGTAGTTGTGGCAAGAGGTATTGCCAGGCCACTTGTACCAACTATCATTGCAATAACAGCGATGATAGCACCAATTGCTATCGCCCAAGCAACCTTGCCCGTAGCCTTTATCCGAAAGACCTTTTTCGCAAGATCGAATTCAACGATAATTAAATCAACCTTGTTTTTTACGGCCCGCGCAAGTTCTTTCTCATCTGAGGTTGTAACTGTAGATTTGGACATAGTTAAGCACCTCTTATTTAGAAAGCGGAATTTTGGGGAGTGCCATCAGCACTCCCCTTAACGTTATCGCACTAGTTGTGGCGTGCGACCTTGTCGCGCGAAGATTCAACTTTCACGAAAAGTAGCCCTTAGAAAATCTTAATGATTTTCCCAAGAACCCTTCCCAACTTAGACCAGTTTATTCGTTTCGCTGCACCCTTTGCGAGCCGAAAATCCGCTGCTGCCTCCGCCGTATGTCCCCACTTTAATCGCACGCTGCCCCGATTGGAATAGGCAATGGCGGCATCTCGATTTCGGGAAATAACTCGCGAATAATCGGCATATGCAGCATCGTAGTCGCCCTTCTCAAACTTCATGTTTCCCCGAGAGATGAGGGCACAAAGATTCAAATTTCCTTGTAGCGGAAAATGCTGTACCACACTTCCCCATCCCCTGTCTCGCAAGGACTTGAGGAAGTTGGAGCGGATAGCGAAGTCCAAAAGTGGGAAGGTCGCCTCCGACTTAACCAAGCCTCTTAGGAAAATTCCTACCACTTTACCGTCAACGTTGAGAATTGGTGCTCCATCACTCCCAGGCTCAACCTTGACTGCGATGCTGAACTCCACCTTTTCACAAAATTTGCGGCCTTTACGATCCTCGACCTTCCCTTTTGTGAATGACTTTTCGCCCCGCGAGTAACTCTGGACATAAATGTCCTTGCCAGAACGAATATCATCGCTGTTACCAAGCGGAAGCGGGTTCCCACGAATGCTTACCGATAGGATAGCCAAATTCCGATCTGCATCCACCGCAGTAACACCCGCAACCTGGAACCAGTGCCCATCTGCGGCATTTCGCCCCCGAGCAAAGCTGGTACCCGCGATAGCATGATAGGGGACTACAATCCGGTGGGGTGCCACGAAAAATCCGTTCGCGTCACCAATGTCTGTCTCAACGAACACCGTCCCGTTTAAGGCTCGTTGCTCGATTTGCCACTCAGGCATAGCGTGTGCCAGAGTTGCGAGACAGAACAGGGCAATCACCAAAACAGTGAAATGCCGTCCTGCGTTAATACGAGGTTTCATCTTCATTCTCCTTTTGAGTGACTTTCTCCCGAAAGAGAAAGTTTGATTTAAAAGGGGACGAGGCGCAAGACCTCGCCCCACAGAAACCGCAGAAATGCCTACTTTCGTATCAGCATCTTCCGCGTCGCTTCAAAATCACCCGCACGCAACGTATAGAAATAAACGCCGCTAGCAACAGGTTCTCCCTGTGTATTTCGGCCATCCCAATACGCCGCACGAGAGCGGCTCTGATACACGCCGGCAGGCATTTGCCCTAATTCCAACGTGCGAACTAACTTCCCATCCGAAGCATGGATAGTGACGGTGACCTCCGCGGCCTCCGACAATTGATACGGTATCCATGTCTCTGGGTTAAATGGATTTGGGTAGTTTGCGAGCAGGACAGTCTCTTTCGGCGGCGGTGCTTCAGCACGCGTTAAAGCTGCCAATAGCTGCTCCAACGCTGCAATCCCGGCCGGGTCTACGTTCGCCGCCTTTGCATCGCGGATCCACCGACGCACATCCGATGCTTGTAGACTCCCAGGCTTGATGTCTCTCTGTGTCAACGCAGGCGCACCCGCAGCATCTATTGCCTTCGCCACGGCAATGAGATCGTCAATGTCAACCTTCCCATCCTCGTTGACATCCGCAAAACCCGCATCAGGCGCAAAACGCACATCCGGATCCCCCTGAACCCACCCATAGTTGAAAGCCACCTCCACCAGATCGTCAAAGTCGACAACACCATCCTCGTTGACATCCACCGTGAGCAATCGAAACAACTTGATGTCCCCGTACCCGCCCGCTGCGATAATCTGCCCATTCGGCGAAAATACTGGTTGCGAACCTGCTATGAACTTGGCTTTGCGGGCACCGGTGTTCGGATTCCAGAGGGAATTGTTACCGCCCCCAATCGCCAGCGTCTGCCCGTTCGGATGGAACGCTAACGAACTAGGAGTAGAGTCAAGATCCCGCAGCACGCGCCGGGTGCCGTGCGTATCCGGATTCCAGAGGCGGATGGTATTGTCATGACTCGCACTCGCGAGGATGCTGCCATCCGGACTCCACGCCAAGTGGATAACCAGACTCGTATGCCCGCGCAGCACGGCAAAGTTGATGCCGTTGTGTGGATTCCACAACCGCACTGTCCCATCCCGACCCCCACTCGCGAGGATGCTACCATCCGGACTCCACGCAACCGACTCAACATTCCCCGTGTGCCCCCGCAGCGTGCGCACATGCCGCAGGTTGGTGTTATCACCCACATCCCAGATGCGGACGGTACTGTCAGAACTCGCACTCGCCAGCCGGTAACTGTTCGGCTTGAAGGCGAGGCTGGTGATAGGGCCTATATGCCCTGTCACTTCGCCGCGCCAGTCGCCATCGTCGCTATAGCGCATCCGAATTTTAAAATTACCCTCCCCACCATAGGCGATGAAGAAGGAGTCATGCGAAGGGAGCGCAACGGCGTAGACCCAATTGCCGACATCCTTTTCCCAGCGTTGTGTGCCGGTGGTGACATCCCAGGCGCGGAGGGTGTTGTCGTGACTCCCACTGATGAGCGTCCCGTTATCCTTGAAGGCTATCCGGTGATAATTTCCCGGGTGTCCTTCCAAGGTGTCGGTGTGGACGTATTGTTGCGCGTCGGCGTTCGTCACCGCCATCGCCGCCAGCAACAGCAGCGTTAAAGTTAAAACCATTCCTCTTTTCATTTCTCTTTTCTCCTTTGCCCGCGGTTAACCGCTGGCAGTATCTATAGATGACACTCACCTGAGCGTCAAAGTCTCT
>PYJE01000012.1 GCA_003635305.1 Candidatus Poribacteria bacterium
CCATCGCCAGCGGCGGCACCCTCATTTTCGGGCGCGGCGGCGATTCCATCGGGTTAGACCCGGGACACGAAATGGACGGCGAATCCTTCAAAGTCTGCGACAATATTTACGATACCCTCGTGCAATACAAAACAGAAAATACCGAACTGGAGCCCGGCCTCGCCGAAGCATGGGAAAGCTCCGAAGATGGACTCACCTGGACGTTTCATCTCCGGCGCGGTGTCACCTTTCACGATGGCACCCCTTTCAACGCCGAAGCCGTCCGCTTCTCGCTCAACCGACAGCACGAACCAACGCATCCATATCATAACGTCGGCGGCGCATACGGCTATTGGATTGAGACCGGATTGGCAGAGCTCGTGGATAAAATCTCCGCGCCAGATGAATTTACCGTGGAAATCCGCATCAAAAAGCCTTACGCACCCTTCATCTACACGATGGCAATGACAGCGTTTGCAATCGTCAGCCCAACCGCCGCCCAGAAATGGGGCGATGATTTTACCAACCACCCTGTCGGCACCGGGCCGTTCAAGTTTGTGCGGTGGGATCGGAACGATAAAATCGTGTTAACGGCGAACGAGACGTATTGGAACGGGCGGCCGCGGTTAGACAGGCTCATTTTCCGCGCAATTCCCGATAACGCCGTGCGGTTCATCAAACTCCAGAACGGTAGCCTCCACGCGATACAGTTTCCGAACCCCGATGATCTGGCGCAAATCCGCAACGATGACTCGCTGGAACTCATCGCAAAACCCGGCATGAGCGTCGGCTATCTGGCGATGAACATGGATAAGCCGCCGTTTGGCAATCACAAAGTCCGGCTCGCGATTAACCACGCCATTAACAAGACAGCGATTATTGAACATCTGTACCAAGGCACCGGCATCCCAGCGAAAAACCCAATTCCTCCGACGCTCTGGGGTTATGACGATACAATTGAAGATTACGACTACAATCCAGAGAAAGCGAAACAGCTCCTCGTTGAGGCGGGGTACCCCGATGGGTTTGAGACGACGCTTTGGGCCCTGCCCGTTCCGCGTCCCTATATCCCCGACGGCCGCGCGCTCGCCGAAGTGTTACAGTCCGATTTACGGCGCATCGGCATTGCCGCGAAAATCGTCACGTTTGACTGGGGAACGTATCTTGAAAAAACCAAGCACGGCGAACACGACATGGCTCTTTTAGGATGGTTCGCTGACTTCGGGGATCCGGATAATTTCCTCTACTATCTCCTGAGCAAAACCGCCGCCCAAAAACCGGCGGGGAACATTGCGTTTTACCGCAGCGATGAGATGCAGGCAGTGCTTGACAAAGCGCGCGCTACCACGAATCGCGAGGAACGCGTCGCGCTCTATCAACAGGCGCAGGCGATATTCCATCGCGATGTGCCCTGGGTGCCAATCGCGCACGCACAGCAGATTTTGGTGATAAATAAAAAGGTTAAGAATCTCAACCTTCACCCGTTAACGTGGAAATACCTCCGGCACGTCTCGCTAGAAAATAGCAGGGAATAAATAATGATGAAACACAACTTTTTGTCCATTTTAACGACATCACCGGTAGGCGCGCTTTGCAAGCGCGCTATGATGAAACACAACTTTTTGTCCATTTTAACCCTCGGTTTGTCCCTGATGTTTTTAACGCCAGGGCACGCGGCGGGGCCCGACGTAAACGCCGATGGGGTTGTCAATATCCTTGATTTAACGCTTGTCGTATCACACCTCGGCCAGAGCATCCCGCCGACACAACAACCGAATCCCGATGCCACCGGCGATGGCATCGTGGATATCCGCGACTTGCAGCTCGTCTCCCTGCACTTTGGCGAGACGGTGAGCCCCAGCACCGGTGGCACTTTAATCTTCGGGCGCGGCGGCGATTCCATCGGATTAGACCCGGGCCATGCAATCGAAGGCGAATCCATCAAGGTATGCGACAATGTTTACGATACCCTCGTGCAGTATAGTGCCGGGACAACCGAACTTGAACCAGCCCTCGCCGAATCGTGGGCGAATTCTGCAGATGGACTCACGTGGACGTTTCACCTCCGGCGCGGTGTCACCTTTCACGACGGCACCCCCTTCAACGCCGATGCCGTCCTCTTTTCGCTCAACCGACAGCACGAACCGACACATCCGTTCCACAACGTCGGCGGTGCCTATTACCAGTGGGAAAGCACCGGTTTAAGGACTATCGTGGATAAAATTACCGCGCTTGATGAATTCACTGTCCAGTTCCATCTCCATCGGATGCACGCACCGTTCATCTACGACATCGCATCAACGCAGTTTGCGATTATTAGCCCGACAGCCGCCCAAAAATGGGGAGAAGCGTTCGCTGAACACCCAGTAGGCACTGGCCCCTTCAAGTTCGTGCAGTGGGTTCGGAACGATAAAATCGTATTAGAGGCGAACGATGCCCATTGGGGCGGCCGCCCCGTTTTAGATAGAGTGATTTTCCGCGCTATTCCAAACAACTCGGTAAGGCTACTGGAACTCCAGAACGGCAATCTGCACGTGATGGAATTTCCTAACCCTGATGACTTGCCGGAGATTCAGCGTGACGCGCGGCTGGAACTCCTCATGCAATCAGGGTTGAACGTCGGTTACCTTGCGATGAACATGGACAAACCACCGTTCGACAATCTGAAAGTGCGGCAAGGAATCAATCATGCGATTAACAAGGCGGCAATCGTTGAACAGCTCTACCAAGGCACAGCCATTCCGGCGAAAGTGCCGATTCCGCCGACGCTCTGGAGTTATGACGACACCATTGAAGATGTCCCATATAATCCAGCACTCGCGAAGCAGCTCCTCGCCGAGGCAGGGTATCCCAATGGGTTTGAGACGACACTCTGGGCCCTGCCTGTCCCGCGTCCCTACATTCCTGATGGACGCATGCTCGCAGTCGCACTTCAATCCGATTTGCGGAACGTTGGCATTGAAGCCGAGATTGTTACGTTTGACTGGGTAACCTATCTCGAAAAAACCCGAAACGGCGAACATGACATGGCTCTCTTGGGATGGCTCGCTGATACGGGGGATCCGGATACGTTTTTCTTTCCATTGCTGAGCAAAACTGCCGCCGAGAAACCGGCATGGAATATCGCGTTTTACCGCAGCGATGAGATGCAGGCGGTGTTGGAGCAAGCGAGGACGAGCACGATGCAAGCGGAACGCATCGCGCTGTATCAGCAAGCACAAGCGATATTCCACAGCGATGCACCCTGGGTGCCAATCGCGCACGCACAACGGCTCCTCGTGATTAACAAGAACGTCAATAACTTACACCTTCCACCTTTGCAGTGGAAATACCTCCGGCACGTCTCGCTAGCAAAATAATGGAAAACGTAAAAGCATGGAATCCATCTTGAAATGCACAACGAACTTCCGAGAGGACTTACTCCAAGACCTGGCAGATCCTGGGTTTGCAAAGCACTACTTGGAAGTCTCGCTAGAGGAATACGAACAAGATGGCGACACCGAAATGCTCGCGCACTCCATCAGAAATGTCATTGAGGCGCAAGGCGGCGCGGACAAACTTGCCTCACGCACAAATGGCAGTCTGCAACGCCTCTATGAGACGCTTGAGGCAAAACATTCGCCGCCGTTAACACACTTAGTGGAGATTCTCGCCGGACTGGGGTTCCAGACTCGCATCTGCTTGGACCGCTCCATCGTCACAGATGAGGTTGACGCGTATACGACAGAGATGCTGTCCGTAGAACCAATGGACAGCACACATGAAGCGCGCTGATGCTTTTGCAAGCGCACTAGACTTAGAACCCGGTAGGCGCGCTTTCCAAGCGCGCACTAGATCTAGAACTCGGTAAGCACGCTTTCCAAGCGCGCCCTAGCTCTAGAACCCGGTAGGCGCGCTTTCCAAGCGCGCTCTATCATCGATTTGTAGCGGCCCGGAAACCGAACAGCGGCCCCAGTAGGAGAGCCCTCCCGCGTCTCGACTAAATCGCTCGGGCAGGAGAACTACAGAGACTCATTCGGTATCACAAACTCAAACACAATGAAAAAAGACTTTTCTATCGGAGTCACACGGGACTTCCTAAAACCCGACGGCACCTCCGATTTTGACACTATCGGTGCACCCGCCTTTGACAACGCCGGATTGCACTGGGAATATCTGCCAACGTTGACTTCTACCCTCACCGCCGCGCAGGTGCAGAATTACGACGCGCTCTTAGTGCTCGGCGCGGGCGTTACCGCCGAAACGGTTGCCAATGCCGATAGACTGGCAATCATCGCACGGTTCGGCGTAGGTTACGATAAAGTTGATGTAGCGGCATGCACCGAAAACGGCGTTTTGCTAACAATTGCTCCCGACGGCGTGCGCCGCCCAGTCGCCACGTCTATCATCACGTTTGTCCTCGCGCTCAGTCATCAACTGCTCATCAAAGACCGGCTCACGCGCGGCGATGGATGGGCACATAAACAAGATTATATGGGCATGGGCCTCGTCGGACGCACACTGGGACTTGTCGGCATGGGCAATATCGGCGCGGAGGTGTTCCGACTCGCGCAACCCTTCGGCATGCGACACATCGCCTTCGACCCTTACGTTTCAACCGCTGATGCAGACGCACTCAACGTTGAACTCGTCGGATTGGATACGTTAATGCAAACCGCCGATTTCGTCTGCGTCTGTTGTCCTTTGACTGCCCAGACGCGCGGGCTTATTAATGCACACCGCATCGAATTAATGAAACCTACAGCGTATCTGATTAACACAGCCCGCGGGCCCATCGTTGACCAGGGTGCACTCACCGATGCCCTACGTCATCGGCGCATCCAAGGCGCGGGACTTGATGTCTTTGAGGAAGAGCCCATTGCCGCCGCCGAACCGCTCTTGGAGTTGGACAATGTCATCGTCACCCCGCACAGTATCTGCTGGACAGACGAGTGCTTCCAACGCATCAGTCAGAGCGCGTGTGATAGCATCGCGCGCGTCGCCATCGGGCAGCTGCCCTCTTGGATTGTGAATTCCGCTGTAGTGGACAGCCCAAAACTTCATGAGAAGTTAAACCGGTTGTTGCAAGAAGCGCGGTTGCAAACCGCGCCTACCCGATAATACGTTTTCCCACACCCCGGTAGGCGCGCGTTGCAGCATGGCCCCGGTAAGCGCGGTGCAAGCATGGCCCCGTAAGCGCGCACACCGCAAGAAGCGCGGTTGCAAACCGCGCCTACCCAAGGATACGCTGCCACACCCCGGTAAGCGCGTGGTGCAGCATGGCCCCGGTAGGCGCGCTTTGCAGGCATGGCCCCGGTAGGCGCGCTTTGTAAGCGCGCACACCGCAAGAAGCGCGGTTGCAAACCGCGCCTACCCAAGGATACGTTTTCCCACGCCCCGGTAGGCGCGCTTTCCAAGCGCGCACACCCCATACTTTTGGAGGACAAACAACTGGCACACGCATACACCCCCGGCCTCAAAGTAACAGCCGGAATGACAATCCAGAAAGAACGCCGACTTCCCCTTCAAGGCGAGGTCCTTGTGCAAGTCGGAGACGCTGTCAAAGCCGAAGATGTCGTCGCGAAAGCGGATTTGCCCGGCAACGTTCAACTGTTAAACGTCGCAAATCTGCTCAGCGTCCCCGCCGGTGACATCGCCGAATACATGATAAAACCAATAGGCGCGCCAGTCGCGAAGGACGAAGTGCTCGCCATGACGAAAGGGATCTTTGGGCTCTTCAAATCGCAGGCGCGTTCACCAATTGACGGCGAACTCGAATCCGTATCCGATGTCACCGGGCAGATCATCCTTCGCGAACCGCCGATCCCTGTTGAAGTCAAGGCTTACGCAGACGGCACCATAACGGAAACCGTCCCGCAGGAAGGCGTTACCCTAGAAACCTACGGCACCTATATCCAAGGCATCTTCGGCATCGGCGGTGAAACGATAGGCACACTCGTCGTCGTTGCGGATGCACCCGACAGTCCCTTGACAGAAACGCAAATACAAGCATCGCATCGCGACGACATTCTGGTAGGCGGTTCGCTGGTGACAACCGAGGCGATTCAAAAGGCGATTCAACTCGGTGTCAAAGGCATCATCGCTGGCGGCATTGATGACGCAGACCTGCGTGAACTCCTCGGCTACGAACTCGGCGTGGCAATTACCGGCTCCGAAGAAATCGGCATCACGCTCGTGATTACCGAAGGGTTCGGTAGCATCGCAATGGCGGAACAGACGTTCTCCCTCCTCAAATCGCGCGAAGGAATGAAAACTTCCATCAACGGTGCAACGCAGATCCGGGCCGGTGTCGTGAGACCCGAGATTCTCATCCCGCTAGCGGCACCGTCAAACGCCACTGCTATCGGCGAACCCACGGAAAGCACCGAAGGCATTTTACAAATCGGCAGTCCCATCCGCGTCATCCGTGAACCCTACTTTGGCAAGTTAGGCCGCGTCACCGCCTTGCCGGTAGCACTCCACAAATTGGAGACAGAGGCAAACGTGCGAGTCTTGGAAATTGCCCTTGAAGACGGACAAACGATAACGTTACCGCGCGCCAATGTCGAAGCAATCGAGGAAGGCTAAATGAACGCTATTTTATCGCAAATGCCCATCGATTTGGGCGATAATCTGCTCCTCCGCTTCGCAACACTAGATGACATTGACGAGCTCGCCGATTTCAACGCGCGCCTCCACGAAGGCGAAGATAACGCAGTGTCTACCCGCGACTTGATGTCCGGGGCGCATCCTACTTGCAAGGCGAGTGATTTTACCATCGTTGAAGATACGCAAACAGGCAAAATCG
>PYJE01000013.1:0-1781 GCA_003635305.1 Candidatus Poribacteria bacterium
TTGCCCAACCCGCGTCCGTTTGCATAATCGGAGCGACATCGTTAACAACCTGCTCAAGGTCTGCAACGGTGACCTCTTCCGGTTGCACGGCGCGCCCTAACCACTCGCAAATGCCACAGACACCCGCATCGACAAACGGATTGCCCATCAGCTTTTCGTAGATGGCCACATCAATCACCTCCTTTACTATATATAATACCACATTTTCTTAACGAATGTCAAGAAAAAAGTCTTAAACCGCCACCATCCCAAAACCCGCGCTATTTTTATCGCCAAACCCGCACTCGTACCCAACGCGGATAAGCGCAGGACTGCCGATAACGCTGAACGGACATAACGTCCCACGAATCTTGATGCCTTTGTAATCCACTAGACGGGTGACACGCCCGCGCTTCCGATGGAGATAGCCGGCATCGAAACGGAAGGACAACCTGTCATCATGCAGCGGTTGGTTCCCGTAGATTGCCTCATGTTTTCGGAGCAGGTTCCTGCGGATGAGTTCGGAGAGCTCAGCATCGTCAGGCGTGCAGTAGTGACAGCGGAGTTTTCCGTTCTGCTCGCGTGAAGTGGACATGACAATCGGTGAGATGCACCGGAAACGCATCTCCGACGTAAACTGCGGGACGCGTGGGATTCGCACGTCTTGGATCTGGAGCCGATGCGGGCCGACGAATAGCCGCCCCTCGGTCAGCAGAGTGTCGGCGAAATGAGATAAAAACCGCTCCATCGGCGACGAGACATACCAGACAAGGGTTGAGTCGAAATGGATGGTTTGTGCCTGCACGCGTCGCTGTCGCGCCATGAGCTGCGAGAAAGTGAAGAGTTTGAAGTGCTTTTTCTCCACGATGTAGCCATCGTTGTGGAGAAAATCGGCGTATTCTCCATCGGAGCGCGCGAGGTAGTGGTAGATAGCCGCGGAGAGCCAATGGTTGTAGTTAATCGGGATGGTGAGTCCATCGCCGACATCGGCGAGGATTTGGATGCGCATTTTTCCTCCGTAAGGATTATTAGGCGAGGCGAGGGACAGGCCCTCGCCCTACGGTAACAGGCGGATATTGGGTAAGGCGAGGGACAGGCCCTCGCCCTACGGTAACGGGCGGATATTGGGTAAGGCGAGGGATAGGCCCTCGCCCTAGCAGCTTGCGCGAGCTTAGTCGTCAGCGCGAGGTAACTTGAAACGTCCGCGTCCTGCCTCGATCTGAGCAGTTTCGGCAAAAGGCACGACGAAATTTACCACTGCGACATCGTCAATCAACCCCGCCGCAAGATCGTCGTCAAGTCGCAAAGCGAGTTGGGCACGAGGAACTCGCCACTCAGTCCCCCGCATCCCTTCATAGACTTCGACTACCCGGATGATGCTTTTCGTGCTCAACTCCGCGTCAAACACAAAAGCCCCGGTCTTTTCGGTGATTAGCAAATAAGGAATCAGGTAGTCGACCCCGAGTTCGGCGAGGTAACGCGGGATATCGTTGATCCGCTCCACACTCGACAGGATGCTCCCGTGGTGCGTGCAGGATAGCCACGTGCCAGCGATCTCCAGAAGAAACGTTTCTTCCTCTGAAAACGGCAGGGCACCGTTAATCCGTCCGTTACTTGACTGGATATGCCCGGGGAAACTAAGCGACGAATCCTCACTGCCGCTGCGGAGTTTGATGCCGTTCACCAGGGTATGCCCCGGGTAAGTACGGGATCCCCAGGCGTGGATTTCTTGAAGAGATGTCTCTTCCGTTCCAGACATGAAGGCGAGAACCTCGTCCTTATCGCCCATGAACGTGAGGGCA
>PYJE01000013.1:1801-17033 GCA_003635305.1 Candidatus Poribacteria bacterium
TTGTTTCATTTCTTTTCATAAGTTGTTCTCCTCCTGATTGTTTTCCTCTAAACTAGTTTCAATTCCAGCGTACTTTACCCTTTAACCTACAGTAACGCAATTCTATAGGTTGCGGTTACAGAATTTTGGAGGAAAAATAAGGCAAGTTGGAAAAATTGAATTATGTCGGGTGGGATAGGATAAAGATTGAAAAAGACATCGGGGTATTTTAACCTGTGGACAGCTCCCTTACAGTTCAGGCGAGGGACAGGCCCTCGCCCTACGGTAACAGGCGGATATTGGGTAAGGCGAGGGACAGGCCCTCGCCATGCAGGTTAAGTTGGGTTAAACACCCATCCGAAGCGCAACCGCCGCCAACAAAATCAGCAGCGAAACAACACCCATTAAACTGGACACTACCGACATTTGCGAACGAAGCCGCTGAACCTCCGGTGGCAACTCCGCAAGATTTATGTCTAATCCCGCAATCGCTGCCGACATCTTCGGGCCGAAGACGAAGCCGTGCAGCGCAGTGAGGATAACTAGCACGATGAAAAGCATCAATTTGATCAAGAGCGTTCGCATAAACGTGCTAATCATATCCGGGGGCGCAGTGAGCATACCCGCCGTGAAGATGTTAACGAGGCCGGTGAAGAATAGCACGCCAATGCAACCCCACACGACAGGTTCAAACCGTTTGCCTATTTCTGCTAAAATCTGAATCCGTTGGACAGGCGGAAGGCTCTTCCTGAAATAAGGAACGATAACCATCGCAAGGATAAGGTTACCGCCGATCCAGATGACCGCGGCGATGACGTGTAACCAAAGGACGAGGAGTGAGAGGATTTCCATTTTGTTGTGTTTCCTTTCTGCAATTGATATGCGCGCTTACAACGCGCGCCTCCCGGGGTGAATGTGACGTAGTTGCAACCCGTAGGCGCGGTTTGAAACCGCGCATCTTTGTCTAGGTTTCTTGCAAATTTTTTATTTCTCGAATAACCTTCTCCGCACGGGAGATTAACGCTTGCCGCTCCGCCGCCGGCAGCGGTGCCGGCGAAAACCGATAGTAATCGCACTGCGCCAAGATATCCGCCACTTCCTGAATAGTGGCATCCGAGAGCCCGGCCTTCGCGCAAACTTCTCGCACTGCGTCGGGATTGGCAGAGCCCCCGACAAGCGAGATGCCTAACGTTTCGCTGAGATATTGATATAAGACCTGGGCGATGGCATTGCCGAACGCCGTGGCGTTGTCTGCACGACTCTCCAAGATTTCTGTGAGTGTCGCGAGAGCCCCCTGGTCTGGCGGCACGTCGTGCCTCTCAACTGCCGCCCGCGCGCTTGCCAAGCGGCGATACCACAAATAGCCTCCCACCGCCAAAACGATAACGAGCAGGGGCATCCCTAGCAAGATTAACCACTCTCCCCATGCCACGCCATCGGATGCAACCTCAACCACCGTGCTCGGTTTCGGTAGCACGGTAAACGGAATCGGTGCCGTTTGAGTCGTTTGGTAGGTGCCAAGTTCCGGCGCGAAATAGGTATACGCAATCGCAGGGATACGCACTGTCCCAACTTGCGACGGAACAAGCGCGTAGGCGTAAACGTGACTTTCCGGCGTAGAACCCGCACCAGGATTCGGACCGGATACGGTGACACCCGGTATCGCCGGAATCTGTGGCGCGGTAACCGTCTGCATGTTGCCGAGGCCAGAGATACGCACGGATAACGTGAGCCCGTTTCCCACTTCAACCCGAGTCTTGTCGATTTGCGCAGTGATTTGGTAGTCGCCGATGGCACCGGAAAATTGTTGAGATTGGAACAGGGGAAGTGGCCGCACAGTCAGTGCAATGGCTCCGGTCTTCAAGGTTTTCGGGCCGCGGTCAAGCGGCAGCCTCAGTGACGCGGGTTCAATGACAATGCGTCCTGCTTTCTGTGGATAGAGCCGCCGCACCTCTGCCTGCACTTGAAATGTTTGTCCGCGAACGCGCTTCGTCTCGTTCAGCGGCGCGGGAAGTTCTTCCACTAAAAAACCTGAAAAATCGGGAAGCGTGGACACCGGCGATTCCCGCGTCGGAAGTACGGTGGTATAGAGATAGCGGAACGTATACGTCACAGCCTGATTCAGATATGGGTTTGACGGCGTTACCTCCGCCTCAACCTGATGCACCCCGCCGGTGGAGACATCCCGATACGTGTTTTCACCGCTCACCCGAACAGTGCCGGGATTCGCAAAATAGGGAGTGCCTTGGTAAGAGAAGCGGATATCCGAAAGCGCGAAATCCCCTATCTGCTGTGGAATCAGTTCATAATACCACGCCTTGGAGACAGCGATTTTGTCGCCTTCCAGCCGCGGCGTGGTGGAAGAGCGCATCGGCACGGCGAGAAACGCAGGCAGAAAATTGAAGGTCGGAGCATCAATATGCTCAATGAACGTCTTACCGGAGAGCACGAGCTCCAACGTCGCTTTTTCACTGAATTGGATATTCCGCGGTTGGACTACGGCGGAGACATCAATTTCTGCCGCACCAATGCCGACGAGGAAAAATAACGCGCAGGCGAAGACGATGAGTTTTTGATGAGGTGTTGAGAAACGCTGCATGTTTTTTACGTTACCAATCCTTCTCCCGGCGGTAGCCGCTTTTGAATTGCCGTTGCAATGACTTACGCCTGATGCTGTTCTCCTTCTCGCGCAGCTGTGCCAATAAGCGGCGCGCCTCAGATTCGGAAACGTTTGAGTTCGAGCGTTCCTGCCGCTCATTTTTTTGCTGCCCACCCACTTTCGGCTGATTGTGTCGCTGCTGGAGTGCCAATTCAAGGTTGTGCTTCGCATCCGCATCTGTCGGCGTTAACCGCAACGCGTGCCGATAGGATTCGATTGCTTTGTCAAGTTCACCGGATTGAAACTGCGCGTTGCCCAGGTTGTAATAGGTTGCGGCGCGCGGCTCCCCGGTGAGAAGCGATGCCTGAAACGCCACCGCCGCCATTTTAAATTGCCCCCGCTTGTAAAGCGCGGTACCGAGGTTATAGTGCGCAAGCGGATTATCGGGTTTCTGGCGAACCGCCTGTTGGAAGGCGTTCATTGCCGCCTCATAATTGCCCCGCCGATACGCCTCGTTACCGGACTGCATTTCGCGATGCCACGTTCCGAACCATCCACCGAGAACAGTAGCGAATATGATGATAAATGAGATAGCAAAAGTGCGTTTCCACATAGTATGTATTATACATGATAACGCGGCAGATTGCAAGAAATTTCGCAACCAGATCTGGCGTAAATCCCAGAATTCTCCACCGGTAGGCGCGGTTTGAAACATGCAAACCCCATACTCTCCAACCGGTAGGCGCGGTTTGAAACACGCAAATCCCATACTCTCCACCGGTAGGCGCGGTTTGAAACCGTGCCTACGGGATAAGTTCCGTGTGAGTCCTACAAAAAAAGGCGGCTTGTGTAAACAAGCCGCCTCCTGACAAAAGGAACGCGCTATTTGCGCCGGATGTCAGCCCACGTCGTCGTCAACTTCCCTTTCGGTTCAACTGGGGTAAGCGGCGTAATTTCATCCAAGAAACTCTGCTTATCCGTTGCATCCTTCGGGTAGATGGTGACAGCGTTGTGCGTCGCATCGTCAAAGTGCAGGTTGAAGTAGGCGGAGCCGCCGCTTTCACCGCATCGGTAGAGCAGCACGTTCGCGCCTTTTTGCAGCTCAACTTCAACATTGTAGTCAACTTGTTGCGCAGCACCTGTCCAGGCAGAGTTGTTATACCATTTTTCGCCATTAATCCAGATGTGCGCGTGGTCATCGTGCGCCGGGGACATGACAGATGTCATCGCACTCGGTGCATCGATAACGATAACGGCATAGGTTTCAATGTTATCAACAGGACCGCCGCGGTTCATGTTGTCGCCATCCGCCGGATCGATTTCAAAAACAGTCCAGCCGCGGGTACCACCGTGGTCATCGCCCCAGACGACATCGGTACTCTGCGTCAAGAGGAGCCCTTCCAGTGTGGAGAGGGAAGCATCGGTGATAACACCGCCGGTGCCTTCATCCATGAGATCGATGGAGGCCGAGGCCTGGAATCCGCCGTTATCTTCGTAGTTGCCTTCGGGCCCATACCACTTGGTAATCCACGTTTCAACGTCGGCGTGGTCTTCGTTTAGTGCGGCCTCTGTCGGATTTTCCAAGTGCGCGTCTTCGGCGAGCGGGCCGCCCGAAATGTTCACAACGCCTTGCGCGAAGGCGACGTGCGAGAAACTGACAGCGAAGGCGAAAAGCATCGCCATCGCGAGCGTCAAACGAGAAAATGTGTTCATTTGAACTCCTTTAAATTTAAGTAAGTTTTGCGCAGGAACCATGTTGTTGCCGCGCGTCTAACAAAACAGAACTGACGCAAAAAACCGATATGTTCCGGTATGCGCGGTTTGAAACCGCGCATACCGGTTGCATCATTCTGCGTCTGTCCTGCCATTTAATGACAAAATTATAGTCTTTCAACGCAAATTTGTCAACAAAAAAAAACGAATTTTCCGTGAGGACAGATGCGCGGTTAGCGGTTGCGCTTAATATCCGCCCATCTTGTTGTCAACTTTCCGACAGGTTCCACCGGAAGGATGCCGGCAACTTCCTTGAAGAAGCTGTCCTGGTTATCGGATTTGTCGGGATAGATTTTGGCGACTTTGTGCGTGTTGTCGTCAAAATGAAGGTTTATATACGCAGAACCCCCGCTTTCGCCGACTCGGTAAAGCACGACATTCGCGCCCTTTTGCAGGTTAACTTCAATATTGTAGTCAACTTCCTGCGCTGCCCCGGTCCAGGCGGAGTTGTTATACCACTTCTCACCGTTGATCCAGATTTGCGCATGGTCGTCGTGCGCGGGGGACATGACAGCTTTCATATCCTTGGGCGCAGCCACGACGACGATACCGTAAGTATCAATATTATCGGCGGGGCCACCGCGGTTCATATTGTTACCGTCCGCAGGATTCAATTCAAAGACAGTCCACTCGCGGGTACCGCCGTGCTTCTTATCCCACTCCATTTTAATGTTTTGGGTCTTCTGCAGACCGGCGGCGGTGGATAGGGAAACCTCTGTCAGTTTGCCGTTAGTGCCTTCGTCGATGAGGTCCCTCCGCGAGGAGACTTGGAACGTCCCGTTGTTTTCGTAGTTGCCATCGGGGCCATACCACTTGGTAATCCACGTTTTTTCACCGGCATGGCTTTCGTTGAGCGCGGCTTCTCCCGGGTTTTTCAGCCAATCGGCTTCTTTTAGCGGGCCGCCTTTCATGTTGACTTTTTGCGCGAGTGCGATGTGCGAGATGCCCGCGACGAGCGTGAGAATCAGCACGAACGAATAAAATTTCTTCATCATAAGTTTGCCTCCTTTTCGGTTAAACGAGTTGTCAGGATGGAGCGAGTGAACGACATCCATCCTGACAGCCGATTCGCGGTTAGCGGTTGCGCTTAATATCGCCCCAGATTGTCGTCAATTTCCCGGCAGGCTCGACAGGGAGGACACCGGCAATCTCATTGAAGAAACTGGCCTGGTCTTTCGCCTTGTCGGGATAGATGTCGACAGCTTTGTGGGTTGCATCGTCAAAATGCAGGTTCATATAGGCGTGTCCGCCGGTTTCCCCGCACCGATAAAGCAAAACGTTCGCGCCTTTTTGCAATTCAACTTCGACGTTGAAGTCAACTTGTTGCGCCGCGCCGGTCCAGGCGGAGTTGTTATACCACTTCTCGCCGTTAATCCAGATTTGCGCGTGGTCATCGTGTGCAGGCGACATGACGGCTTTCATGTCCTCGGGTGCATCGATGACACAGATGGCATAGGTATCCATGTTATCCGCCGGGCCGTCCCTGTTCATGTGGTGCGCGTCCGCGGGGTCCAATTCAAAGACGGTCCATTTCCGCGCGCCGCCGTTTGCGCCTTTCCATCCGATATCGACAGTCTGCGTCAGGCGCAGTCCTTCGACGGTGGAGAGGGAGACCTGGGTGAGTTTACCGTTAGTTCCCTCTTTGATGAGGTCCTTCGGTGCGGAGGCGGCGAATCCGCCGTTGTTTTCGTAGTTGCCGTCGGGTCCGTACCACTTGGTAATCCAGGTCTTCACCTTGGCGTGGTCTTCGTTCAGCGGGGCTTCTGCCGGGTTCTTCATCCAATCGGCCTCTTTTATTGGGCCGTCGTCAATGTTAACCTTCCCCTGCGCGAACGCAGAGTCGATTTGCCCCCCCCCGACTAGGGCGAAAATCAGCACCGCTGCGAGGGTAAACCAATAAAACTTTTTCATTCTCAACTTGCCTCCTTCGTTGTAAGACAACCTTTACTCTGAAAATTTACCATATTATGGCAAATTTTCAAAAAATTGTCAAGAAAAAATCAGAAAAGGAATTGCTAATTAGCAGTTGCAAATGATGATACCATTTTATCAAAAATGTGTCAAGAAAATTTTTCTGTCTGAACCGCGGATTTGTGGGTGTCTCAACGTCCGGTGTTTTCTGTCCGACGAGAGTGTTACCGGCTTTGTTTCATCTGAGCGGCGTGCTTTATCTCCCCCCACTGCGTCGGCAACTTCCCCTGCGGTGAAACGGATAACGCGCCTTCTACCCAGTCGGGCCAATCCTCATCACTCGGTTCGCGTGTGATGCGTCTCAGACCCCGCGTGGCAAACGTATAGCGATAGAGGTTATAATTCGGGGGGGCTTTATCCTTTAACATCAGTGAAAAGAGAATAGCACGATCCTTCTCCATCCAACAGGCACCGGATCCTACCCAATTGTTACCGAGTCTGTCATTAATATCCGTAATTTCCTGTTTCCCACGGCCGATCCGCTGAACGATGAGTTTCTCGAGCTGTCCGTCTTGAAGCCATTGAACTTCAGCGAAGAGTATCCGTTGTCCATCCGCAGACCACCGCGGAAAGAACCGGAGCGTGAGGGGCTCGCCTGCCGCTGGATTCGGGAGAAGCGGACGCTGGTGCTGCCCATCCGCAGACATCACGTAAATATTTTTTGGGCTGAGCCCGGCTCTGATTCGGAGGAACCGCTCAAAAGTCAGTTGCGTGCCATCGGGAGACCAGTCCGGGGCAACAGAGCCGCCGTTACGGTTATCGTCTGCCAACCCTGTTAACTGTGTAACGGCATCCGACACCAAATCAAGAACGTGCACCTCATCTCTTCCACTTCGCTCGCTCATAAAGGCGATTTTTGTGCCATCGGGAAACCAGGAGGGATAGTGATCAGTGACGTTGTTATGGGTGAGTCGTTGTAGTTCTGTTCCATCTGCATTCATAAGGAACAGTTCCGACGAGGTTTGTATCTTGTCCTTGTCCATATATCGCGTAAAGGCGATTTTTGTGCCATCGGGGGACCAGCGGGGGTAATTGTCTTTCGTCGTGATATTGTGTGTCAGCCTGCGTCTGCCGGTGCCATCATCGTTCATGACATAAATGTCACTGTCCACACGAAAGACAATCTTCGCATCAACGCAGACTGTCGCACCGGCGAACAAGAGCAGACTGCAAGCGAAGAAAAAGCGGCGGGTGTTTTCTTGGGTGTTCATCTACGGGTGCTCCTTTAGGGACAAGCGGCTATTCCGTGAAAAATCTGCATCGTGGATTTATTTATCACATTTTGCAGTTTTTTGTCAAGTTTCCGCGATTCTTTTTCAGTCTGAAGCAGGATTGACAAGATGTCCCAGATTCACAGGGTGACATTTCACGTGCCAGGATAGGTTCTTCACTATGCTACCCATAAGGATTGTGCCCGGCTGCGTAAGCAAGCTACCTTACGGAAAAGACAGATAGAGAAACCTGTCCTTACCCACGTCAACGAGCCGCTCGTCAATGGATGAAAACTAAAAGGCTTGACTTTTCTGCGTTTTTTTCTTGACAAAATGTGACAAAAACGTTAAAATATCAAAATACCTTAAAAAACGCCAGGTCTAACAGAATGCAAAAAAGAAAAAGAAAACCAACAAACTCGCAGCCAGCCGCCGATGCGGTGGTGGAAGAAGAACCGTGTCTGCGTCAAACGGCCCCACTGCAACTCCGCTACTACGGCGACCCGGTCCTCCGCAAGAAGGCGGAGCCGGTTGCGGAAATTACCGATGTCGAACTCCAACTCGCGGAGAAAATGCTAATTACGATGTATGCCACCGGCAACGGCATTGGCCTCGCCGCAACGCAGGTAGGCGTTTTGAAACGTTTCCTTATCGTCGACATAAGCGAAGTTGCTGACGAGGAATACGAGCCCGTGATGCTGTTTAACCCGGAAATTCTAAGCGCGGAAGGCGAGGCTGTCGCGGAGGAAGGATGCCTCAGCATTCCGAATGTCACCGCCGATGTGAAACGCCCGGAGAAGGTGGTGATTGAAGGCATTAACGTTGAGAGTGAACAGGTTCGGATTGAAGCAGACGGCTTGTTGGCACGCGCGTTGCAACACGAGATCGACCATCTCAACGGAGTGCTGTTTATTGACAGACTCAGCGGTTTGAAACGGCAGCTGCTCGCCGGCAAGTTGCGGCAAATCCAATTAGCCGAACGTCCGGGAGGTAACAGATGAAAAACGTTCTAGTGATTCTTCTCGTGGGGTTGCTCCTGTGGAGCGCGTCAGCGTTTGGCGAACTCACGTTTGAAGACGTTCAGAAAATTCGAGACATTCTCAAACCAGAATTTGACGCGATAAACAAACGGTTTGACGACGTGAACCAACGCTTCAATATCGTCTGGATGCTCCTAGTCGCGTTGATTGTCGCCGTCATCGGGATGCCGCTCTATCGCGAACGGAAAAAGGAACGCGAACAGGATGAGGAAATTAAGGCCCTCAAGCGAATCGTGGAGCAACAGCAGGTGGAAATCGAACGCCTTAAAACGCGTCTGCCGCCCTCAGCCGCGCCTACACCGTGAAATTGGCACACAACCGGACTGCGGAACGTCCGGGAGGTAACAGATGAAAAACGTTCTAGTGATTCTTCTCGTGGGGTTGCTCCTGTGGAGCGCGTCAGCGTTTGGCGAACTCACGTTTGAAGACGTTCAGAAAATTCGAGACAGTCTCAAACCGGAATTTGACGCAATCAACAAACGGTTTGACGACGTGAACCAACGCTTCAATATCGTCTGGATGCTCCTAGTCGCGCTGATTGTCGCCGTCATCGGGATGCCGCTCTATCGCGAACGGAAAAAGGAACGCGAACAGGATGAGAAACTTGAGGCACTCACGCGAATCGTGGCGGAACAGCAGGTGGAAATCGAACGCCTTAAAACGCGTCTGCCGCCTTCAGCCGCGCCTACACCGTGAAATTGGCGCACAACCGGACTGCGGAACGTCCGGGAGGTAACAGATGAAAAACGTTCTAGTGATTCTTCTCGTGGGGCTGCTCCTTTGGAGCGCGTCAGCGTTTGGCGAACTCACGTTTGAAGACGTTCAGAAAATTCGAGACAGTCTCAAACCAGAATTCGACGCAATCAACAAGCGGTTTGATGCGATGAACAAGCGGTTTGACGATGTGAACCAACGCCTTGGCGATGTGAACCAACGCTTCAGTATCATCTGGATGCTTCTGGTTGCGTTGATTGTCGCCGTCATCGGGATGCCGCTCTATCGCGAACGGAAAAAGGAACGCGAACAGGATGAGAAACTTGAGGCACTCACGAGAATTGTGGAGGAACAGCAGGCGGAGATCGAACGCCTTAAAACACTCGTTGCTCCGCTGGCAACGCCCGTAAGCCGTGAAACTGGTAGCGGAACGTCCGCGGTAACAGACACGCCGTAGGCGTGGTTTTCAACCGCGCCTACCGAGACGAAACGGTAGGAGAGAGTTAATGAAAATATTGGCATCGCCACATCTGCAAGCAAAAGTGAACGCACTCTACACTTGCTTGCGCGACTATCAAAAAGTCATCGTCGCATTTTCGGGAGGGGTGGATAGCACTTTCCTAGCGGAGGCGGCGCAACACGCACTCGGCGACGATGCGCTCGCCGTCACTGCCATCTCCGATTCCTATCCTATCCGCGAAATGCGGGCGGCGCAGGATATCGCCAAGCAGATCGGCATCCGTTTTGAGACGGTGCATACCGAAGAATTGGAACTGGAAGGCTACGCCAGCAACCCGACGAACCGTTGCTATTTCTGCAAGACAGAGTTATTCGACAAACTCCGTCCCATCGCCGAGAAATACGATGTCGGCACTATCGTCTACGGCGCGATTCCGGACGATGTCGGAGACCATCGGCCGGGGATGGACGCGGCGAAGCGGATGGGCATCCAGGCACCCTTAATTGATGTCGCCCTGACGAAGGCGGAGATACGCGAGATTTCAAAGGCGTGGCAGCTTCCGACGTGGGATAAACCTGCGTTCGCGTGCTTGTCCTCACGTTTTCCGTATGGCATGCGGATTACGCGCGAATTGCTGCGGCAAGTCGATGCCGCTGAGCAGTTCCTTTACGATTTAGGCATTCGGCAATTCCGCGTGCGTCACCACGGCAAACTGGCCCGAATTGAATTAGAACCGGCGGAGATGTCGCGATTCCTGCGGACAGACGCGCGGCAGCAAGTCAGCGCGCATTTCAGGACGTTAGGATACGCGCACGTCACGCTAGATTTGCAGGGTTACCGTTCCGGTAGCCTCAATGAGGGGGTTGCGAAGATTATCATGGGAAAATCCGTTTAATCGGGGTGGATTCCATGGCTTTTAGCGATTTCAAGACAATTCCCGAGGTCCTCGAGACATTTCAGATTACTTACGTGCGCCGTGACTTCGTCAAGGGTGGAGCCGTTTCCACTCTATCGGAGCATTTTCTGCAAGACTTTGAATTTAACCAGCAGTATATCGACGTTTTCGCCTCCGAGGGCGCGCGATGTGAAGCCGTTATTTTTCCCGTGCTGAAGGAAGTCTATAAGGCTTATGCTAAGGATTACGCGCTCTGGATAAAGAAATCCATCGTTTGCGACGAAACCTTGAGCGGCACACCCGATTACTTCATCGCAACCCGGTCAAAATTGGGAATCCCTGTTGTCGGAAAGCCCTTGATAATGATGGTTGCGGCGAAGCAGAACGACTTTGAGCAAGGCTGGGGAGAATGTCTCGCGGAATTGATAGCCGTGCAAAAAATCAACGACGATGCGGTTACGCCGGTGCATGGCATTGTCACCGATGGGAAGTTGTGGGAGTTTGGGCGGCTCGTCGGCGATGTCTTTACCCGAAATCGAACCAGTTTTACTTCGGATAATTTGCCGGTGCTACTCGGCACCGTGGATTCGGTATTCGGCACCGCAACGGGAGCCGCAATCGAAGGCTGAGGAGGACACGGAGATGGACGGTTTCTTTGTCGTCTTGCAGGCATATCCTGTTCATATTATGACGGTTGTCGGATCTGTGATGCTTTTCATCCTTATCTTGCCAAAACGGAAAAGGCGGCGTAACCCGCTTTCTGCGGCAACGGAATCTCGGACGGAAAAGCGGAAGTTGACAGCGGACGAGAAGCGGGCTCTCGCCGAGAAGATTCGGAACGCCGGAACCGAGAACCTCAAGAAAAGTTTCGCAGGAGAAGATAAAACCAAATACAAGGTGTTCGTCACAATCTTACTGATTGCCGTGATTCTGTTTTGGATTGTCTTGCTCATTTTGAGTGGCATAAAGGCACTCTAGCAAAACATAGCTATTTCGTTTGCAACAGGATGGACGCGAATACCACCATGCCGCACCGGTAGGAGCGGTTTCAAACCGCGCACGGACAAGAGGGCGCACAAAAATATGAGAAGCCAAACCGCGCCTACTGGGTTCGTTCTGTGTCCGGCCTATGCAACCTATTTGGGCATCAAGGAGGTAAGCGTTTCCATGAAAGAAATGTTTGACACACTCGCAGTCGTGTGGACTTTACCCCTCTTTGTCGCTGTCGCGGGATGCATTCTGCTTTTCCGCGCTATCCTAAAAAAACGGAGGAGGCGTGTGAACCCGCCGCCTAATTCAGCGGGAACGCCTGCCGAAAAACGGGGTTTAACGCCTGACGAGAAGCGGGCTCTCGCCGAGAAGATTCGGAACGCCGGAACCGAAAACCTCAAGAAAAGTTTCGCAGGGGAAGACAACACCGTCGCCATGGTCCTTGCTACTATTGGGTTGCTTATCCTTACGTTTCTGTGGGTGCTGTGGTTGATACACAAATAAGATGGAGGTATGGCGATGGAATTTCTCACAGAACTTGCAAAATTCATCCTCGGCAAAATCCTCCTTTTCTTGGCATTCATCCCCATCATCATCTGGTGGCTGGCCCCTTGTTTATTGGCATTTGTCCTTTTCCGAACGGCGATAAGAAAGCGGAAAAGCGCGAAGGATTTCCGCACGGCTCCGAAGTCGGCATACCTGAAAAAGGGAGAGTTGTCGCAGGAAGATAAACGGCAGCTTGCCGAGAAAATTCGGGAAAGCCGCGCCGCCAATCTGAAAAAAAGTTTTTCTGGCGAAGCCGGATCCAAATATATGGCCTTCGCCACAGTCGGGTTGATTTTACTCACGATACTGTTCGTTCTTGTAATGGTAGTCGTGAGATTTCGTAGAAACTAGGTTAGCATGAGCCTACACATGCCCGTAGGCGCGGTTTGAAATCGCGCCTACGGTGCTCGGTTTGTAATATGTCCAATCCCCACACACTGCCGCTCGCCGGCATCGAAAATTTCAATTGGAAGAAATGGGATGCCTGCACGCACTGCGGGCTTTGCCTCCCCACATGTCCTACCTACCGTGAATTAGGTTTGGAGACTGATTCGCCGAGAGGTAGGTTGTATCTGATGGGCAGCGCGTTTAAACCGGAAAACGCTACTCCGCTCAACGAAGAGTGGGCAGAATACATCTACCGCTGCTTGGATTGCCGAGCCTGCGAGACGGCCTGCCCCTCTGGCGTTCACTTCGGCGAACTGCTTGAACAGGCGCGCGCTATCTATGAAAGCAACGCAAACCGTTCCGCAAGCTACCGATTCTGGAATGAACTCGTTTTCAAACAGTTGCTCCCAAACCGTGAACGGTTGGACCTGCTTTTTGAACTGATGTGGCTCTATCAGCGGTTGGGCATCCGTTGGCTCGTCCAAAAAACGGGGATGCTCAAGTTAATGGGACGGCTTGGGAAGATGGAATCGCTGCTGCCGAAAATCCCGCCGCCGCGCCTCAAATACACGATGCGCGACATCACACCCGCCGAAGGCGAAACGCGCTATCGCGTCGGATTTATACCCGGCTGCGTCATGAACCAAGTCTTCACCGAAACGAACTTGGCAACCATCCGTGTCCTAACGCGGAACGGGTGCGAGGTAGTCACGCCGCGCAAGCAGACGTGCTGCGGCGCACTGCATCTCCACAACGGCGCGCGGGATTTCGCCGCAAGCCTCGCAAAACAGAATATTGATGCGTTTGGGGACGGACATGGAAATCCATCCTTACAATCACTGGACGAACTTGACGCGATTATTATCAACGCCGCGGGTTGCGGCGCAACGCTTAAAGAATACGATGCGCTACTTGAAGACGACGTGGATTACGCGGACAAGGCGAAGCAATTCAGCGGCAAAATGCGCGACATCAGCGAATTCTTAGCAGAAATCGAAATGGTGTCACCTACCGGCGAAATTCGACAGCGCGTTACTTACGACGAACCGTGCCATCTCCTGCATGGACAAAAAGTCGGCGCGCAACCCCGCAAAGTCCTCCAAGCCATTCCGGGACTTGAGTTAGTGGAATTAACCGAATCGGAGTGGTGTTGCGGCAGCGCGGGCATCTATAACATCACGCAACCTGAACTGTCACAGGAGATTCTGGAACGAAAAATGGGGCATCTTGCCGAGACGCACGCGGACATCGTCGCAACCGGCAACCCAGGCTGCCTCCTCCAACTCCAACTCGGCATCCAAAAGCACGGGTTACCGATGAAAGCGATGCATCCGGTGAATCTATTGGATTGCGCCTACCGCGGCATCGCCCCAGAGGAGTGGGAAGAATAATACTAACAAGACAGACGCAAAGGTTTCCATCATCCCCACCGGTAGGCGCAGTTTTCACCCGCGCCAGTGTGAGATTGCTCGCTGACAACGCGCGCCTACCGAACCGAAAACGGATTTATTCCAGACTAGAAAATAAAAATTTGACTTTTTTTGTAAAAAATGGTAAAATTAATTCATGGTTTTGTCAGATAGGGACATCCTTGAGTATATGAAGGTGGGGAAGATTAAAATTACTCCCACACCGGATTTAGAGACGCAGCTCGGCAGTTGCTCAATTGACTTCAGGTTGGGCAACACGTTTCGCGTGTTTGAGCATAGCAAGTATCCCTACATCGATTTGCGCGGCGAGATTGATGTCAATGACTTGATGCGACGCGTGGACGTTCCTGATGAGGATGCCTTCACGATGCAACCGGGTGAGTTCGTTCTTGCAGCAACTCGCGAGACACTGGAGCTCGCCGATGACGTGATGGCGCGCCTTGAAGGCAGAAGCAGCCTCGGTAGACTCGGCATCATTGTGCATAGCACCGCTGGGCTCTTTGACCCGGGTTGGACAGGCATCGCCACGTTAGAACTGGGCAACCTCGGCCGCATGCCGGTCCTGTTGTATCCGGGGATGCGTATCTGTGCGTTCACGTTTGAGCAGCTCTCCTCGCCTGCGAAAGTGCCGTACCGACAAAAGCCTGCGAATAAATACGCGGGCCAAAACGGACCTGAGACGAGTCGCTTCGCCAAGGATATCGAATTTTCGTAAGGTTTGGTTTGGAACCGGACCTGCGGAATCTGTTAAAATGCTGAAACGTTGGGCAATGTTATCCACTCCCGTTTCCAAAACCCCATTCTTCAGATTGGGGATGTAGGAAACCGCACGAAGGCTCGACTTGACAAAAAAGTCAGTTTGTGTTACAATGTCTATATCGTGTGACGGTGAATTCTCAGTGCGGTCTCTCAACCGTATCTCATCGTCGAACTGGCCTGAGAATCAGTTCATGCACGTGCCGAGAGGCAAGTCACCGAAAGACGGGTAATGCTGCATCGGTATCCGTTTGTCTCTCACCCACATCTTGTGAGTTGGGACATCAACTCCTGCGGAGAGTTGACGTAAGACCCGAAGTGCTTGGGCAGTCCACGCGCGGCACGGCAGCCGCACATCCCACGATCCACGGGGAATACCACCAACAGCACGGGAGCTTGGGGAGAGCCGTAAAGAATCCCCACGCTTAAGCGTGCGGGAGTATGTCAAGCCTAATAATCTGGCAAATCCGACTGGCATCAT
>PYJE01000014.1:0-2652 GCA_003635305.1 Candidatus Poribacteria bacterium
AAAAAACTAAAACGTGTGCTATAATTAGCATCAGTAAACATACCGCCAAAAGGAGAATGCAGCATGAGCAGCCCAGCCTATAACCTGTTAGCCGAAACCCTAGCAGGACAAGGAATCGAGATTGACGAAATCAAATCGCATCTCAAACAGCAACACATCGAAACACCATCCTGGGGTTACGGGAATTCCGGCACCCGATTCGGAGTGTTTGAACAACCCGGAGCAGCCCGCAATGCCGCCGAACGCCTGGAAGACGCAGCCACCGTCCACCGCTTCACCGGCATCGCACCCACCGTCGCACTTCACATTCCGTGGGATAAAACCGACGATTGGAGCGCGTTGAAACAATACGCCGCAGATGTCGGCATCGGCATCGGCGCGATTAACCCCAACGTCTTCCAAGCCCAGGAGTATAAACTCGGCAGCGTCTGTAACCCGCAACCTGATGTCCGTCGCCTCGCCATTGAACATATCCTTGAATGCGTTGACATCATGCAAAAAACCGGGTCAGATCTGCTAAGTCTATGGTTCGCAGATGGAACCAATTTCCCCGGCCAGGCCAACTTCAGAAAGCGTAAGGTGTGGATGGAAGAGGCACTCGCCGAAGTCTACAACGCGCTACCAGATGCCACGCGCATGCTGATTGAGTATAAATTCTTTGAGCCCGCGTTCTACCACACCGATGTCCCAGACTGGGGCACCGCCTATCTGCTAGCCAAGAAACTCGGTCCGAAGGCGCAGGTGCTAGTAGACCTGGGGCATCACCCCCAAGGCACCAACATCGAATTCATCGTCGCTTACCTCATTGACGAAGGGAAACTCGGCGGTTTCCATTTCAACTGCAGGAAGTATGCAGACGACGATCTGACGGTGGGTTCTATCAATCCGCAGGAGCTCTTCCTGATTTACACGGAGCTCGTCGCCGCAGAGTTGGACACCAGCAGCGTAGTCATCGACAACGTCGATGACGGATCTACGGAGAGCAACGTCAGTCACGCCAATAACCCTGATCGAACGCCTCGCGAACAACAAAAAATTGCCTACATGATCGATCAGAGTCATAACCTGAAGCCGAAGGTTGCGGCGAGCATCCAATCAGTTTGCAACCTGCAAAAAGCCTATGCAAAGGCACTGCTCGTAGATAGAACAGCGTTAATCGCCGCGCAAGATTCCGCCGAACTAATTGAAGCAGAGAGCATCCTCCAGCGCGCGTACGAGACAGATGTGAATCCACTGCTGGAACAGGTGCGGCTTGAAATGGGCATCGATCCGCACCCGTTAACAGCATATCGCAAAAGCGGCTATTACGAGAAAATCAGCCGCGCGCGCGTTGGAGGCGAGAGCCAAGGGTGGGCATAAGATGACGATTAAAATCGGGATTATCGGTTCAGGCGGAATGGCACAGCACCACCTTAAGCGATTTTCAGCAATGTCCACCGCCGAAGTAGTAGCAATAGCCTCCCGAAACGCGCAGACCGGGGGACAACTCGCCGCGCAACACAACACCGCATTTGTCCCCGAATGGACAAACCTGATAACGCGGGACGATATAGACGGTGTAGTGATATGCACACATAACGATAGCCACGGCGAAATTTCATTAGCCGCGTTGCAAGCAGATAAGCATGTCTTTGTCGAGTATCCCCTCGCTAGCGATGTCGGTGAGGGAGAAGAGGCACTCCAGCTGGCAAAGAAGCGACACCGCGTGCTGCGCGTTTCGCACCCGGAGGTAGTCTCCAACGAGCATCAGGCACTCAAACAGAAAATAGACGAGCTCGGTAAATTGCATCTTACCACCTTTGTGAGATTAACCCCCGGCCGCGGCGCGAGACCGGAAATCCTCTTCAATCTGCCCGTTTCCGGGATGCCCGCGCACTTTTTCATCTATCATATTTACCCTATCGTCGATTGCTTCGGCGGCGCGGCGTGGGTAGAGAGCAGTGCCATTTATGAAGGGTTAACGGAGAGTGGACAATACCAGCGGTTTGTCAACACACTCACCGTAGAATTCAAGCGAGGCGGCATCGGACAATGGACATGGGCAGGCGGCATCGCGATTAACGCCGCTGTCCAAAATGAAAGTTACGTCCTTTCCGAAGGCACGCTCAGTTATCAGAACAACAACTGGGCTTGCACAACACCGGCAGGAATAACACCACTGCCAGTCTCCGACTCGCCGCAACCGACGCTGCAAGAATTGTGGCTCTCTGAAATTGAGAACCCCGCGCAACAACCGCCTTGTCTAATAGACGCAGAAGTAGCCCTCGAATCTATCCGCATCAGTCTCGCTGCAGCACGAGCAGTGAACGGACGAGTTAACCTATGATACGTTTGCCAAGAATCGCGCCCGGGAGGGCCCTCCTA
Organism: Candidatus Poribacteria bacterium; assembly: GCA_003635305.1. Classification (GTDB taxonomy): domain Bacteria; phylum Poribacteria; class WGA-4E; order WGA-4E; family WGA-3G; genus AGPOR5. Next base: position 2,365 of record PYJE01000014.1, read on the forward strand.
CTGCAGGTTATTGAAACGGCACTGACGTTCCTCTATCCCACGCAGTGCCGAGCCTGCGAAACGCCTCTCGGACTTGAGACGGTGCCTTACCTCTGCAATGCATGTTGGGCGCAGATGCAGTTTGTTGAACCGCCTTGGTGTGAGATGTGTGGGACACCGTTCCTCATCGCGGCTTCTTCCTGTGAGAGCAAAGTTTGTGATGAATGTGCCAAGGCACCGCCACGTTACGGAAAACTCCGCACAATCGCTTTCTATGAGGCATCCCTCCGGCAGGCGATACACCTCTTT
>PYJE01000014.1:2672-13623 GCA_003635305.1 Candidatus Poribacteria bacterium
GCATTTGTCCCCGAATGGACAAACCTGATAACGCGGGACGATATAGACGGTGTAGTGATATGCACACATAACGATAGCCACGGCGAAATTTCATTAGCCGCGTTGCAAGCAGATAAGCATGTCTTTGTCGAGTATCCTCTCGCCAGCGATGTCGGTGAGGGAGAGGAGGCACTCCGGCTGGCGAAGAAGCGGCACCGCGTGCTGCGCGTTTCGCACCCGGAGGTAGTCTCCAACGAGCATCAGGCACTCAAGCAGAAAATAGACGAGCTCGGTAAGTTGCATCTTACTACCTTTGTGAGATTAACCCCCGGCCGCGGCGCGAGACCGGAAGTCCTCTTCAATCTGCCAGTTTCTGGGATGCCCGCGCACTTTTTCATCTATCATATTTACCCTATCGTCGATTGCTTCGGCGGCGCGGCGTGGGTAGAGAGCAGTGCCATTTATGAAGGATTAACGGAGAGTGGGCAATACCAGCGGTTTGTCAACACGCTCACCGTAGAATTCAAGCGAGGCGGCATTGGACAATGGACATGGGCCGGCGGCATCGCGATTAACGCCGCTGTCCAAAATGAAAGTTACGTCCTTTCCGAAGGCACGCTCAGTTATCAGAACAACAACTGGGCTTGCGCAACACCGGCGGGAGTGACACCACTGCCAGTCTCCGACTCACCGCAACCGACGCTGCAAGAATTGTGGCTCTCTGAAATTGAGAACACCGCGCAACAACCGCCTTGTCTAATAGACGCAGAAGTAGCCCTCGAATCTATCCGCATCAGTCTCGCTGCAGCACGGGCAGTGAACGGACGAGTTAACCTATGATACGTTTTCCAAGAATCGCGCCTGGGAGGGCCCTCCTACTGCAGGTTATTGAGACGGCACTGACGTTCCTCTATCCCACGCAGTGCCGAGCCTGCGAAACGCCGCTCGGACTGGAGACAGTGCCTTACCTCTGCAATGCATGCTGGGCGCAAATGCAGTTTGTTGAACCGCCTTGGTGCGAGATGTGTGGGACACCGTTCCTCATCGCGGCTTCTTCCTGTGAGAGAGAAGTTTGTGATGAATGTGCCAAGGCACCGCCACGTTACGGAAAACTCCGCACAATCGCTTTCTATGAGGCATCCCTCCGGCAGGCGATACACCTCTTTAAATTTGAAAAGCGCACCGCGCTCGCCAAACCGCTCATCCAACTGATGCTGGAGCACCTGCCTGATGACTGTCAGATTGAGGATTACGACTTTATCTTACCGATACCTATTCATAAAAAGCGGCTGCGCGAACGCGGTTTTAATCAGTCCATCCTCCTCGCCGAAGGGATTGCGAAGGCGAAAGGCGTGCCGATTGCGACAGATATTTTCGTCCGGCACAAAAATACAAAGGCGCAAAGTAGCCTGGCCGGTAGAGAACGCCAAGAAAATATCACCGGCGCGTTTGAAGTCCGGAAGCCAGACTCTATCTCTGGCAAACGCCTCCTGCTCATTGACGACGTTTTCACCACCGGCGCGACTATCCGTGAGGCGGTAAAAGAGTTGTGGAACGCTGACCCGGGCGAAATTGATGTGTTGACATTGGCACGCACGCCATCCGCTGATACCCCCTAAGTGCCTGTAGGCGCACCTACGGGGTTTGCCCTATCGGAACGCTTCGGAACGCTTTGCGCCAAGACGAAAAATTTGAAACCAACCTCACCATCTTACGTTTAAGCACGTAAGGCTTAGGAGAAGCGTAAGCATTGAACTTGTCAATGCAGCCTAATGATGCAACGATATTGACACAGATAAAGCAGAATAACCGCTAGGAATAACGAAAATGCACCTTAATAGCGTCAAAATCAGCGGATTTAAGAGTTTCGCCGAAGAGGTTGAATTGATACTAGAACCTGGCATTACGGCCATCGTCGGGCCGAACGGTTGCGGGAAAAGCAATGTCTCCGATGCAATTCGGTGGGTGCTAGGTGAACAAAGTGCGCGTTCGCTCAGGACTGCGAATATGCGCGAGCTCCTCTTCAACGGTGGTGCCAATTTTAGCCCGGCGCAGAAAGCGAACGTGACACTCGCCTTTTCAAACATCGCCGAAGAACTGGGACTCGGTTCACCAGAGGTAGAAGTGCGCCGGCAACTCACCCGCGCCGGGGAGAGCAACTACTTTATCAACCAGACTCCATGTCGGCTGCGCGATATCAGCGAACTCTTCATGGACACCGGCATCGGTGTAGATGCTTACTCTGTCATGGAGCAGAGCAAGATCGATCTGATTCTCAACGTGCGCCCAGAAGAACGGCGGTTCCTATTTGACGAAGTCGCCGGCATCACGAAGTATAAACACCGCAAGAAAACCGCGATTCGGAAACTGGAAGAAACCGAGCAGAACCTCGTCCGCATCAACGATGTCATCCAGGAACTGCAACGCGAAACCGAATCGCTGAAAGCACAAGCGGAACAGGCGGCGCGGTATCAAGCACTCCAGGAAGAGTTACAGCAATTAGAGCTGAACCTCTCCCAGCGCGAATACGAGAAACTGGTTGCTGAGTATCGCGACACCCAAGACGAATTAAACGCCGTGCTGGACAACCTCGCTGAGGCAGAAGAACTGCTGCAAGGCGCGGAAGAACGTATCGAGAATGCTTCCGGCCGCCGTTTAGAATTAGATACGGCGATAAATGCTGCACAGGAGACGCTGCGCGGGATTTCAGCCCAGATTGAGAAAATCGAACGCCAGATAGTCCTGCACAAAGAACGGCAACTGAACATTCAACAGCAGCGGCAGCGCGCCCTCCAAACCCTTGAATCCTTAAAGTCACAGCAGGAACGCCTTTCCACGCAGCAACGCGAGCGGACGCAAGAGCGGAGCAAGTTGGAAGCCTCCCTCGCACTAGAGGAGAGCCGCTTGTCGGCGCGTCAGCAGCTCTTGACAGACTTAGCCGCGCGCATCGGGAAAGCGAAGGCGACGGTGCGTGAGGCGGAAACCGCTTTGCGGGATACCACCACGCTCCTCTCCCAGCGTGAGAGCCAACGATTATCAATTGAACACAGCGTCAAGAATACGGAAAGTAACCTGAGCCGCATTCAGGAAAGCTCGGAGACGGTGAAAGGGGAGCTTGAATCTGCTACTGCTGCGCACACCGACGCACAGCGTGCTGAAGTCCAGTTGAAGGCGGAACTCCTTCGGATTGAAGCGGAGAAGCGTGAGGTAGAAACCGCTATCCGCGAAAACCAGGAGGGGCTTCGCAAGGCAGAATCCGACATGCGCGGGCTACAAGACGCGCTCGGCATGAACGTCTCCCGCCTCAAATCCTTGCAGGAGTTGCAATCCGCTTACGAAGGATACTACGCCGGTGTCCGCGCCATCATGCAAGCGAAAACCCACTACCCCGATGAGTTTGCCGGAGTGTGCGGCGTTGTCGCCGAACTGCTCAGCACGGACAAAGAATACGAAATCGCCATTGAGGTAGCACTCGGCAGTGCCATCCAGAATGTCGTCACGGAGACAGCGGAAGACGCGGAAACCGGCATCGCCTTCCTCAAAAAACACCGCGCCGGACGGGTGACATTTTTGCCGCTTGATATGCTGCGCGGCAGACAGTTTTCCGATGACGCGCTACTTGACGAACCGGGTGTCATCGGTGTCGCCGAAGATTTAGTAGATTACGACGAAAAATTTGACCCGGCCGTGTTGCATCTTTTGGGCAATACGCTCGTTATTGAAGACTTGGATGCCGCGGTCGCGCTCACACGCCGATTCCGTCCAACCGCGCGCCTCGTCACTTTAGATGGCGAGGTAATCAACACGTCAGGGGCTATCACCGGCGGACATACCAATCAGAAGAAGAGCGGGTTGCTCAGCCGTTCCAGGGAACTTGAGGTGCTTGAAAGCAAAATCGGGGAGTTGACGCAGACTGCCACGGCGAAGGATGCCAAGCGCAAGGCGTTCGCCGCGCAGTTGGCGACTTTGCAACAGACTCGGCAGCAGCTCACCTCGCAGTGGCAAGATAAGCGCGTTGAGAAAGCGGCGCTCGCCAAGGATATGGAGCAGGCGGGCCGCCACGTCGAGAGCCTAGAACGTCAACTCGCCGAAGTAGAGGTAGAAAATCGGGAACTCCGCGAGGCGGTGGAGAGCTCGCGCGAGGAACAGCAGACGCTCGTGCTGGAAATCGCGGAACTCGAGAAGAAGCGCGCCCTCACCGAACGGCGCATCCAGCGGATGTCTGAGCAAATCGAGAGTGAAAGCCGCAAGCACGACGAAGTAGCGAGCGGCTGTCAGCAGATGGAAGTCTCTTTGGCAGGACAGCGGCAAAAGTTGCAGGGGTTGACATCGGAGTTGAAAACGCTTGAGGAAACGCGCCTACGCACAGCGCAGAACATCACCGAACAGCAGGCGATTATTGACACCGATGAGCAAACTAAGCACGCTCTCGGCGAACAAATCGCCGGCGCGCAACGCGAATTTCTCCGATACGAGGGAGATAAGGCGGAAGTCGAAGCCGAACTTGACGCGCTGAAAGAGGAACGGGATACCCTGCTTGACGAGGTAACGAACCTTCAGAAGCAGATGCGTGCCACTCGGCGGCAGTTTGATAAGCACAACCGCCAACGCCATCAGTTGGAAGTGACGACGACGCAGCTGGAGATGCAAATCAAATCCATCTCAACGCGCACCCTTGATAAATACCAGGTCTCCCTTGAAACACTCGCTGCTTCAAGGGTAGTCAAAACGCATAGCGAACTACAAGAAATCGATCTAATCGATAAGATCGAAGCGTTGAAGGCGGAGTTGAGTGCCATTGGCGCAGTGAATCTCAAGGCGATTGAAGCACACGCCGAGCACAAGGAACGCTACGATTTCCTCATCTCGCAACGCGCCGATGTCGAAAAGTCCATCCAGTCCACCTATCAGGCAATCCAGAAAATTAACCAGACTTCGCGGGAGGTTTTTCTGAAGACGTTTGAACAGGTGCAGGCGAACTTCCAAGAAGTTTTCGTGCAACTCTTCGGCGGCGGCGAGACGGAGTTGGTGTTAACCGACGAATCCGATGTGCTTGAATCCGGCATTGAGATTATCGCCAGGCCGCCGGGTAAACGGCCGCAGAGCATCACGCAACTGTCGGGCGGCGAACGTTCCCTCGTGGCGGTTGGATTACTGTTTGCTGTTTTCAAAATCAAACCGAGTCCGTTTTGTGTGTTGGACGAGGTGGATGCCGCGCTGGACGAGGCGAACGTCCTCCGCTTCACGAATCTCATCCGTGCCTACGCCGAGAATACGCAGTTCGTGATTATCACCCACAACAAGCGCACCATGGAAATCGCCGATGTGATGTATGGCGTGACGATGGAGCAAGCGGGTGTCTCCAAACTCGTCTCGGCGAAGTTTTCAGATTAACATGTTTCTCGCCGTAGTGCGAGGGCCTGTCCCTCGCCGTTCTCCACATGTTTCGTCGCCGTAGTGCGAGGGCCTGTCCCTCGCCGTTCTCCACATGTTTCGTCACCGTAGTGCGAGGGCCTGTCCCTCGCCGTTCTCCACGCTTACCGACATGACTCGACTCAACCGCAACCACCTCACTATTCTCCCACTTTCTGAACGCCGCCACAAAATGTCGGTGGTAGATGTCTACGCGTTAGACGCGAAAACGCCGCCGAACGAAAACGAACATCTCCGTGTCGTTGCCGAACGGATTGCGCAAGCGCGCCGCCGCGGCAAACCGGTGATTTGGATGATGGGCGCGCATGTCATGCGCCGCGGCAACTCTCGCTTTATCATCGATTTGATGGAGCGCGGTATACTGACGCACCTCGCCACCAACGGCGCATGCGCCATCCACGATTTTGAACTCGCACACATCGGCGCAACGCTGGAAGATGTGGAAGACTACATAAAAGACGGCAAGTTTGGCAATTGGGAAGAAACCGGCAGGTATCTGAACGCGGCGATTACGCAGGGATACCGCGATAAAATTGGGTTTGGGGAAGCAGTCGGGAGGTTGATTGAGACAGGGGGTGGATATCAACTTCCTATACCATTTCCACATCGCGACATCAGCATGTTCGCGGCGGCGTATCGGCTAGGCATTCCGTTCACTGTCCACAAAGGCATCGGTTATGACATCACAGAACAGCATCCTTCCGCCGATTACGCCGCCATTGGTTGGACAACAGGCGAAGATTTCCTCCGCTTCGCGTACAGCATTTCGCAATTAGAGGGAGGCGTTTTCCTCAACTTAGGTTCCGCCGTGATGGGCCCTGAGGTGTATCTGAAAAGCCTCTCAATGGCGCGTAACATCGCCGCACAACGCGGCGAAGAGATTCGGCACTTCACCACTGCCAACTTCGATCTGATTAATTTCCCCAATTTTCAGGAAGAAGGGCAACCTACCGATGCGCACTACTATCATCGTCCCAAGAAAACGATTCTCATCCGCACCGTCAAAGATGGCGGCGAGAGTTATCATATTTCCGGCGATTTTTCGGTGACGGTGCCGCAGTTATATCGTTTGATAATTGCTACCCTCCCCTAATTCACATTCAGAATTAAATCAAATCTGGCAATTTTCCATCGTGACGCGTTTGCCACGAGCCAGAGGCATTTGGTTGTCTTGTTTCTGCTGTTTGAGATACGGATGCTTCGCAAGAAACTCAAACAGGCCAGGATCTGATGAAGAGTAAGTAAATAGTCGGTTAATTTTTTCGCGGGACTACGGCAGATATAAAAATCCGCCCTTACAGTCCTTGGGCGCGCGGGATTTCCGATGCAAACGGCAAGGGGGTGGGGAAGTTCTCCAATTTAATAGTAAAACTTCATGCGATTCTTACCTACAGAGAGGGCCCCGGCGGTGATTTTCAATCGGTGTTCAAAAACGGAAAACTAGATAGTCCTAGGGAATGGGGTCTTTCCGACTTGACAAAAACCGCAATTGGTGTAAAATCATACCATAATTGCACTGTTTGGCGATTTTTCGCGAAAAAATGTGTGATATTGCACGCGTTTTCGTGTATCATATATGGAGAGTCGGAATCGGTACCGGGAGGTTCCTCCTACTGAGAATTCTGACTCAGGCACCTGATAGAAAGCGCATCTACCCGAAATCAACGAGGAGCAAATGCCCAAAGGAGACATGTGATGAAGAAATTGATGGGTTTAACCGTAACGTTGTTGTTAACTGTTACACTGGCCCTGACAACCGCCGCTCAAGACTACACCCGGTGGGAGTTACCCCCGGGTGCCACACTGCGCCTCGGCAAAGGCAACATCTACGAGATTGTGTATTCGCCGGATGGCATGTTGCTTGCCGTGGCGAGTTCCATCGGGGTTTGGCTCTACGATACCACAACGTATCAAGAAATTTCCCTGCTCATTGGGCATACCGACCCTGTCTGGCGCATTCATTTTAGTCCGGATGGGCAGCTGCTCGCGAGTTCGGGCGGCAGCACCGTCTGTCTGTGGGATGTCAACACGGGCGAACTCCGCCATACCCTCGCCGGGCCTGGCGTGCGTTTTTCGCCGGATGGGCAGCTGCTCGCGACTTGGGGCGACAGTTGGGACGACAGCACCGTCTACCTCTGGGATGTCGGCACCGGACACCGTCTGCACATCCTCGCCGGACATACTAAGCCTGTCCAGAGCGTGCGTTTTAGTGCAGATGGGCAGCTGCTCGCCAGTGGAAGTAGGGACAGCACTGTCTGTCTGTGGGATGTCAGCACAGGACACCTGCGCAATACCCTTACTGGACATACCGAGGCTGTCCAGAGCGTGCGTTTTAGTCCGGATGGGGAGTTGCTCGCGAGTTCGGGCGGCAGCACCGTCTGTCTGTGGGATGTCAACGCGGGCCAGCTTGGACACACCCTCGCTGGGCATCCTGCCGACTATTTTGGGAGTGCGGATTTTTCTTTGGATGGGCAAACGCTCGCGGGTTGGGGGGACTGGACCGTCTACCTCTGGGATGTCAACACGGGACAACTCCGAAACACTCTCTATAGGGCTGAGAGTTTGGACGGTGTTTCGCAGGAGGAGGCGGAGGACGGGCCCGGAGACGATGTAAGGAACGTGCGTTTCTCCCCGGATAGGCAGGTACTCGCTGGTGGGATTTACGAAACTGTCCGTTTATGGGATGTTAACACCGGGAAAACCATACACACGCTCTCTGGGCATGACGGGCCTATTACTCTCGTGCGTTTTTCGCCGGATGGGCAGCTGCTCGCCAATGGTGGTGGGGGCAGCATCCGTTTGTGGGATGTCAAGACTGGGCAACTTCGACACACCCTCGCCGGGCATCTCTATGACGTGGCTTTCAGTCCGGATGGGCAGCTCCTCGCCAGGGGCATTGGGGATGGCACGGTGCTTTTGTGGGATATCAACACGGGACAACTCCGCCATACCTTTGCCGAGCATACCAGTACTGTCTATGACGTGGCTTTCAGTCCGGATGGGCAGCTGCTGGCGACTGGGGGTTGGGACAACACTATCCGTTTGTGGGATGTCAACACGGGACAATTCCGCCATACCCTCACCGGGCATACCAGTACTGTCTATAGTTTGGCTTTCAGATCGGATGGGCAGCTGCTCGCCAGTCGGAGTAGCGACGACACTATCCGGCTGTGGGATGTCGGCACCGGACACCTGCGCAATACCCTCACCTTGCCTACCTTGACTTCCTATGGTCAGAGGAACTGTAACGTGCGTTTTTCGCCGGATGGGCAGCTGCTCGCCAGTGGCGGTTATCAAGAAATCCATCTGTGGGATGTCGGTACTGGACAACTCCGACACACCCTCGCCGAGCCTATGGGCCACTATGTCAATCTCGTGCGTTTTTCGCCGGATGGGCAGCTGCTCACCAGTGACGGTTGGCAAGAAATCCATCTGTGGGATGTCGGTACTGGACAACTCCGACGCACCCTCGCCGGGCATACCAGTACTGTCTATAGTTTGGCTTTCAGTCCGGATGGGCAGCTGCTCGCGACTGGGCAGGACAGCACCGTCTACCTCTGGTGGGATGTCGGCACCGGACAACTCCGACGCACCCTCGCCGGGCATACCGGTACTGTTGATAGTTTGGCTTTCAGTCCGGATGGGCAGCTGCTCGCCAGTGGCAGTGGGGACGGCACGGTGCTTTTGTGGTCCGTCTCACCGCCTGCGACAGGAGGTATCAAGAAATAGCAGCAGCGCTAAGGGATGGCATTGTTAGCATCTTCTACGATGCACGTGACACACTTACAAAGTGCTCTTCCGAGTCACGGGCAGCTGTCTGCACCCTATCCAATGGATGCCATCTTGAGAACCGCTCTCATGGACGTTTGCAAGAGGTGCTTCAACAGTTGATGCTCCGGCGCGTTCAGTTTCGCATCTGCCTTTACCACGCGCGCCGCCTCCTTCTTCGCTGCTTCCAGCACGTTGGCATCCTTAAGGATATTGGCAATCTTAAAGTTGGGGATACCAGACTGCCGAGTGCCGAAGAATTCGCCGGGACCCCGGATGCTCAAATCTTCCTCCGCAATCTCAAACCCGTTATTTGTCCGCACCATCACCTGCACCCGGCGATAAGCATCGTCTGTCTTCGGTGTAGCGACGAGATAGCACGCCGATGCATCCCTGCCTCTCCCGACGCGGCCGCGCAACTGATGTAACTGCGCTAACCCAAACCGTTCCGCGTGTTCAATCACCATCAACGTCGCATTCGGCACATCAATCCCCACTTCTATCACCGTAGTTGCGACAAGGATGTCTATCTGGCGTGCCTTGAATTGCGCCATGGTTTCCTGTTTTTCCGCTGCTTTCATTTGTCCGTGTAGCAACCCGACGCGCAGGTGTGGAAACACATCGTTTTGGAAGTGTTCTGCCATGCTCGTTGCGGCTTTCAGTTCTTCCAATTTTTCGGATTCCTCGACAAGCGGATAGACAAGGTATGCCTGTTTGCCTCGGCGAACTTCTCTCTCCAGTTTCGCGTAGAGTTTCTGCCGTTCGTTTTCTTTCACCCACGTCGTCTCGATTTTCTTTCTCCCGGGCGGCAGTTCGTCGATAACAGAGAGGTTCAAGTCGCCGTAGAGCGTGAGGGAGAGCGTCCGTGGAATCGGTGTCGCCGTCATCACGAGGACATCGGGCATTTGTCCTTTGTGACGCAGCGTTGCGCGTTGCATCACGCCGAACCGATGCTGTTCATCGGTAATGGCGAGTCCCAGTTTGTGAAAATCGACACCGTCCTGTATCAACGCCTGCGTCCCGACGATGAGGTGTGCGGTGCCATCGGCGATGGCTGTGAGTGCCGCCTCGCGAGATGCCTTTGGCAAATCGCTTTTCAACAGCACGACGTTTAATCCGAGCGGTGTTAATAATTCTGATAGCGTGTTGTAATGTTGTTCAGCGAGGATTTCTGTCGGCACCATCAGCGCGCCTTGGTAGCCGTTCTGAATCGCGACGAGCAACGCCATCGCCGCGACGACTGTCTTCCCCGAACCGACATCGCCTTGGAGGAGCCGGTTCATCACCTTCGATGACTGCATATCTTTCCGAATCTCGTTGAATACACGTTTTTGCGCGCCTGTGAGCTCAAACGGCAGCGAGTCAAGGAATTGCCGGAGGAGAGAACTCGGGTATCGATGCGTTGGCCCGTGTTCCAAATCGGGACCCGAGGTCCCGCCTACATCAATCCGAAACGGAATCCCTCGTTGCGAAGTCTTGTGGTTCTTCTTCAATTCCATGCCGAGACTGAGCAGGAAAAATTCATCAAACGCCAGCCGTTTCTGCGCAGCTAGCCGATATTCCTCCGAGGTGGGAAAATGGATTTCGTTGATGGCTGTCTGTCTATCGATGAGTCCCTGTCGTTTCCGGATGGGCCACGGTAAGATTTCGGGAATGCTATCGCCGTAGGCATCCAGTGCGGCGCGCATCCACGAGCGCATCATTTTCGCTGTCAGTTTCGCCGTGAGTGCGTATTTCGGCACGATGCGCTTCGTGTGAATGAGCGTTTCGT
>PYJE01000015.1:0-3472 GCA_003635305.1 Candidatus Poribacteria bacterium
CCCGAGAGGATACCGCGCTGTCACGCGAAGCACATTTTCTCCCGGTGCGACTGGCACCATCGCAGCATAAGTGCGCGTCTCTCTGTCTATCTCCGCTGTCACCTGACTCGGATGCACAACGATGTCAATGGGGAAACTCGCTTCAATCGTGCCGCGGAGATGCACTGGGCTTTGCGTAACGAGCACCCCGGTAGGCACGCTTTCCCCCTGGCCCGTAGGCGCGCTTTCCAAGCGCGCTGCTTCTCCATTACCCGTAGGCGCGCTTTCCAAGCGCGCTGTCTCCCCCTGGCCGCTTTCCAAGCGCGCTATTTCAACCGTAACCCTCGGCCCCCGCCGCGTCGGCTGGAACATATCCGAAAGCAAACTATCCACTGTCACTAGCACCAGTTGCGTCACTTTCCGCACCAATTCAAAATTCACCTTATCAGCGGTATCACGGGCTGTCCGATAAAACGGATTGGCATCGTAGTTCTGCGAATCGCGCCACGGTGTGGAGTTCTCAATGAGCGTAACGGCATTGTAACCGGCATCCCAGAACGGCTTATGCGAGGAGATATCGACAAATTCGTCCTGCGTTCGGCGAATCTTAAGCCCGATGTCAAACCACGTATTCGCAATCGTCAGCGCGCGGCTCATCCACGCCGAATCCTTGTTGGTGATTACCTCAACCAGCTCGTTCTTCCAATTGAACCCAAGCATATCAAGGTTAAAAATTGCGGCGATGTTGGAACTTTCCAAGCGTGCTTCTTTCACATAATGCCGGCTCCCCAGAAACCCAAGTTCCTCGCCGCCCAACGCAATGAACCGGAGTTCGTGTTCATACTCATATTGACTCAGCAGATAGGCAATTTCCAACAGCGCGGCGATGCCCGTGCCATTCTTATTTGCCCCCGGCGCGCTTGATGCGAGCGGATTCCAGCCCGTATCTCGGTTTGCTTGCGTATCATAATGCGCGCAGAGAATAAAAACCCGCTCCCCTGTAGGTTCACTGTCTCGATTTGTCGCAGACGCGTCCCTCTCCGCCGTAGGCGCGCTTTCCAAAGACGCGTCCCTCTCCCCCGTAGGCGCGCTTTCCAAAGACGTGTCCCCCTCCCCCGTAGGCGCGCTTTCCAAGCGCGCTGACGGTAACACCGCCACCACATTCCGTATCCCCCCGACAACCTGCTCCTTAACTTCCAATCGCGGCGCGCGCTGAAATTGGTTCATGATATAGCGCGCTGCGTTATCCGTTGCCGCCCGGTGGTGTGCGCTGCGCGTCCGGTAAGCAAGCGGATAGGGAAACTGCCGCACGTTTTCCTGCAGTGCGATGACATGCGCCTCTAACGCTTCCGACTGCACGAGAGAGAGTAGTTCATCCCCTCGTTCCCCCCAACCGGCACTAGCGAATATAAAAACGAAGAAAAAAATGGCGTAGTTAATTTTTCTGCTCCTCCCCGTAGCGCGAGGGCTTGTCCTTCGCGAGGGTAGTCTTGCGTCTGCCTCAGAAACCGCTCCGACGCACCAATACCCTCATCCTGGAAATCCTGGACATCTTGTCAATCCTGCTTACGTTCCAAGCTGTTCGCGCTCAGGCAAGCGCGAACTACAGGGGCTTCCCGTAGCGCGAGGGCCTGTCCCTCGCGAGGGTAGTCTTGCGTCTGCTCCAGAAACCCCTCCGAGGCGCAAATACCCTCATCCTGGAAATCCTGTTAATCTTGAAAATCCTGCTTGTGAATCTTGAAAATCCTGCTTATTAATCTTGTCAATCCTGCTCCTGCTTCAGACAAGTATTCTAACGGATTTCAGAAGAGATTGCAATATTTGTTTGCATCAAGTGGAAATATATGTTATACTAACATCACATTAAAACAAAAGGAGGCACACATGAAATTCGGTATACTTTTTGTCATCGGGCTCTGCCTCATCAGTGCATCAGCACTCGGTGAACTCAGCGTTGACGATGTGGAAAAAATCCGCGGCATCTTTAAGGAATCAGAGGAACGGCTGCGTGCGGAACTCGTAGCTATGGAAAAACGGTTGCGCGCGGAACTCGTAGCTTCAGAGGAACGGCTGCGTGCGGAACTCGTAGCTTCAGAGGAACGGCTGCGCGCAGAGATTGCACTCGTGCGAAAGGAAAACGCCGCATCCGAAACGCGGACGAATAAGCAGTTGGACAGGAACTTCACGCTCCTCGTCGCCCTCTTCGGGTTTGTCGCCGTCGTCACAGGCATACCCCTCACGCTCGTCGCACTACAACTGCGAAAAGAGCGAGAGCGCAACGAACAACTCAACGCACAACAACGCGAAATAGACGCACAACGACAACTGATTGAAACACTGCAACAGCAACTCGCAGGAATGAACCGCGAACTGGAGACGCTCAAACAGCAACGCATTTTCAAATAGAGGCAGCACAACGAAAACTTGCAGGAACCTGCAGGTTCTCGCATCGCTATACCACAGGAGGTACACATGAAATTCGGTATACTTTTTCTCATCGGGCTCTGGCTCATCAGTGCATCAGCACTCGGTGAACTCAGTGTTGACGATGTGGAAAAAATCCGCGGCATCCTTAAGGAATCAGAGGAACGGCTGCGCGCGGAACTCATAGCTATGGAAAAACGGCTCCGCGCAGAGATTGTCGCCGTGGAAGAACGACTCCGTTCAGAGAACGCCGCATCCGAGGCGCGGACGAATAAGCAGCTGGACCGGAACTTCACGCTCCTCATCGCTCTCTTCGGGTTTGTCGCCGTCGTCACAGGCATACCCCTCACGCTCGTCGCACTACAACTGCGAAAAGAACGAGACAGGGATGAGCAACTCAACGCACAACAACAGCAGCTCCGTGAGCAACAACGGGTGATTGAAACACTGCAACAGCAGCTCAACGGAATGAACCGCGAATTGGACACGCTCAAGCAACAACGAATTTTCAAATAGCAGTGCCTCGCATCGCTAGACTCAGGGAGGCATATATGAAATTCAGTATATTTTTTCTCATCGGGCTCTGCCTCATCAGTGCATCAGCACTCGGTGAACTCAGTGTTGACGACTTAGACAAAATCCGAGACATCGTCAAGGAATCCGAAGACCGGCTCCGCGCGGAGATTGCACTCGTGCGCGCGGAAAACGCTGCATCCGAGGCGCGGACGAATAAGCAACTGGACCGGAACTTCACGCTCCTCGTCGCCCTCTTCGGATTTGTCGCCGTCGTCACAGGCATACCCCTCACGCTCGTCGCACTACAACTGCGAAAAGAGCGCGACAGGGATGAACAACTCAACACCCAACAACAGCAACTTCAGGAGCAACAACGGCAGCTCCGTGAGCAACAACGGGTGATTGAGGCACTACAACTGCGAATTGAAGACATGAGCCAAGAATTAGCAACCCTCAAAGCGCAAAGGATTATCAGATAGAAACGGGGTGATACTAGCGTGCCGGATATCCGGTTGGCTTGCATCGCCGCCTAACCCCAAAAACTCGGAGTGCC
>PYJE01000015.1:3492-13231 GCA_003635305.1 Candidatus Poribacteria bacterium
CGCGCGGAAAACGCCGCATCCGAAACGCGGACGAATAAGCAGTTGGACAGGAACTTCACACTCCTCGTCGCTCTTTTCGGGTTTGTCGCCGTCGTCACAGGCATACCCCTCACGCTCGTCGCACTACAACTGCGAAAAGAGCGAGACAGGGATGAACAACTCAACACCCAACAACAGCAACTTCAGGAGCAACAACGGCAGCTCCGTGAGCAACAACGGGTGATTGAGGCACTACAACTGCGAATTGAAGAAATGAGCCAAGAATTAGCAACCCTCAAAGCGCAAAGGATTATCAGATAGAAACGGGGGTGATACTAGCGTGCCGGATATCCGGTTGGCTTGCATCGCCGCCTAACCCCAAAAACTCGGAGTGCCATCCATGCCAGCAAATCTGCCACCGACATACTACAAACTCAAACACGAGCACGAAGCGGCGAAAACCGACGCGGAACGACTGGTGCTGTTAGAGGAAATGCTGCGCATCGTTCCCAAGCACAAAGGCTCAGAGAAGGTTGTCGCTGATCTGCGCCGGCGCATCGCCCGAATCAAAAAAGGCGCGGCTGCAACCGGCGGCAAAAAAGGCGCGCGGAAGGGATATAGCGAACACATCCCCAAGCAGGGTGCCGGACAAATCGTGTTGCTGGGGCCACCGAACGGCGGCAAATCGCAGATACTCGCCGCCTTCACGAAAGCGAAACCCGCAGTTTCACCCACGCCTTACACGACAACCGCGCCCCTCGTCGGGATGCTCCCTTACGAAAACATCCAATTCCAACTCATCGACACGCCATCCCTCATGCCGGATTTCGTTTCGCCGACGGTGCTGACGCTCGCCCGAAACGCCGAGTTAGTGCTGATTGTCCTCAGCCTCGCCAGCGATGAACTGCTTGACGACTTGGAGATGGTGCTTGCCGTGCTGGACGAAGCGGGAATCGGCGAAGAGAAACCGCTCGTCGTTGCCAACCAGCTAGACGCGACAGATGCCGATGCACGCTTGGACATCCTCTCGGAGTTTTATGGACAATCGGTGCAGCTCTATCCCATTTCTGCCCGAACCGGCGCGGGCAAAGAGGACTTGTTGAAAGCGTTATACGGTGCGTTAGACATCCTGCGCATCTATCCGAAAGCCCCCGGTAAACCGATTGAACGTGATGCTCCGATTGTCCTGCCCGTTGGCGCAACGGTGCTGGATGCCGCCACCGGTTTGCACAAAGATTTCGCCGAATTCCGATTCGCGCGCATCTGGGGCCCACACTGGCACGACGGACAACCCGTCAGCCGCAACGATGCTGTTTACGATGGAGACGTAGTGGAATTTCATTTGTAGAGACGCAGGCACTTCTGGAAATTGGCAGCTGTCTCACCTGTCGGATATTGTGAAAAGCCACAGGTGAGAATTGAATCGTCACGAAAAATGTCAGAGCTGTTTTGCATGAATCCTGCGGAATATGCTATAATAAATCATGTTGTTTGATAAGGAGAGTTTTAGTGAAAGAACCGCGAATATCCCTCTTGAGTCTCAGACAAGTCTGGGAGAAGCCGGGCATTTTCGTATTCTCGGCATTGGTTATCGGTTACAACATCCTAGTCGGAGGGTATGAAATCGAGCAAGGGAAAGGGTTTACGGAAACGTGTATTGCCATCGTTGGGCATATGACGAATTGCATTCCGTATGCCTTCTTCTTGACGATGATTGGTTTTGAAATAGGAGGCTGGCTCATGATTAAGTATCGGATGTTCATGGATGAACGCGCGCAGCGCATTGCTAAGGCGGAGGCCAAGGGCAAAGCCCAGGGCATCGCAGAAGGCAAAGCCCAGGGCATCGCAGAAGGCAAAGCCCAGGGCATCACCGAGGGGAAAGCCCAGGGCATCGCAGAAGGCAAAGCCCAAGGGAAAACCGAAGGCATTGCCGAGCGCGACCGGATGTGGACAGAATGGAATGAGCGGCGGCTCGCAGCAGCAGCGAAGGGACAACCCTTCGATGAACCCCCGCCAGCAAGCACTACCCCGGCACCACCGCAATAGCAGGCACCGGCTATGGGCGCGGTTGGAAACCGCGCCCAATACCAAATGATTATGATACGATTTTACCCGAAAGGAGAACTGCCGCATGCCCTATAGTCACTTTACCTTCGACTCAGTGCGGGAAACGTTTCAATTAGAAACCGTGCAGTCACGCGGCCTTTTTTCAGACACTGCACCGGTGGAACCGAGCGCATATCTCACAGAAGGACTGAAGCGAAACATGCCCTTCGCCATCGCTATCGGCACAGAAAAAGCGAAATCCGAACTCCTTGTCGTCAATGTCCTCGTCGAACTCTGTGTGCATTTTGACTATCGCATCAGCCTCTTTTCAGGCATTGACTTCAACGTTGACGATGAAAAGGGACTCGTTGGAGTGTGCGATTTTTTGGTGAGTCTATCCCCAGACCAGCTCTCTCTCAAGGCCCCCGCTATCATCCTCGTTGAAGCGAAAAAGGATAATCTTACCGAAGGACTCGGACAGTGCATCGCGGAGATGGTGGCCGCCCAACGCTTCAATGCCGAGAAAGGCAACGACATCCCGTGCATCTACGGCACAATCACGACAGGCATAGACTGGCTCTTCCTCAAACTCGTAGGACAGCAACTCCACGTGGATATGACTATCTACACAATCGAACGGTGCGATAAACTGCTCGGCATTCTGGCAAGCATGGTGTCACAAGAAACGTAAATGTATTTAACGCACGGCAAGGAAACGATGTCAACCAAGATTCAGAAAAATGAAAAACCGAAAAACCGCCCATCACTATCTGCTATATTCGCTCCTTATCCACATCGCGCTGCTGCTGGGTATCTGGCGGCTAGTGCCGGAACAAGAGACTCTGGGCCCGTTTCACCCCAGAGTAGACGTTCCGTGGATTCACCACGTCCCACCCCTCATCGTGAGACGGCCGGTGCCACCTCCCGCTGTCAAACCTACGGTGCCGGTAGAGGAGAAAAAGAAATCCCCCGCGCCTCCCAAACCGACACCCGGCTTGAACACCGAATGGCGTGGGGAGAAATTCGCTATCTCCCACCGCGTCCACGAAGATTCTATCGGTAGAACTGCGGATATCGCATCGCGCCCCGTGCTTACCGAGGAAACACCGCGCGCTACCCGAGTGAACCTGCAACCCGAACGCGTCGCGCCGCCACCGAAACGGACTACAACCCTTGTAGAACCGCGCGGCGAAACGAAACCTATCGCATTAAGCAACGACAGGGTATCGCTTAACAACGTCTCTTCGCCGACGGTAGGCGCGCCGAACGTCTTTTATGCCGGCACACGCGGCGACATTTTCCAAACCACAGGCGTGGGCAACTCGTGGGGAGGGGGTGGTGGAAGTGGCGGTAGTGCTACCCGTTCCTCCAACGCCGGCGGTATCTACTCGCTGATGAAAGCAATCGCGCACGAACTCGCAACCGCTGCAACCGCCAAAAAAGTCGATGTCGTCCTCATCCTTGATGAGACAGCGAGCATGAGCGACAACATCCGTGGTATCCGCGGCTACGTTCAGTTCTTGTTTGACGCGATGGAACACGATGGACACGATACCACCTTCAGCCTCATCACCTTCAGCGATAAGGTGCGGACAGATTTCCTCCACCAGCCTACCGATGACTCGGGCACTTTCCGAAACTGGCTGTTTCAGATAGACGTTGATGGAGGCGGTGACCTGGGGGAATCAGGTTTAGACGCACTCATGACAGCTGTGCAAAGCCCGTTCCGACGCGACGCGCAACGCCTCTTCCTCCTCGCCAGCGACGCGGCGTTTCACGACGCAGATTACGACGGCCGCTCTCGCTACAGCTTAGACGAAGTGATTGAGACACTCCAACACCAGCAAATCCGTGTAGATGTCATCGGAATTGACTATCTGCCTATCAAGCAGCTCGCCTTGGCGACAGGCGGCACCTGGCGCGCCATCCCTGGCAAAGGTTACTTGGAATATATCCCATCGATGACGCTGACGCAGAAGATGCTCTCAAAACTCGGCACACTCGGCGTTGACGAAGGGCTGATGGGCGACAAGATTACAGTGTATGTCAACAATCCGCCGCGTCCGAAACGGTTAACGCTGACATGGAAGGTGCTCAACCCCCTCGGCGAGAGGTGCCTCGGCCCTATCACGGAACATCGGGACATCCCTGATGACAACACAACGGTGATAGAATTGAATCCCATTCTTGATAGTGCCGCCTTCTCGACGATGCCTGGCGTGTATACCGTCATCTATCGCCTCGAAAACGAACAAGGACATCGGAGTATTTTAAGAAGAACGTTCACCTTTTAAAACCCGGAACTGTGATAATGAAAAACGCAATTTTTGAACAGTGCCATCGTCATTTCAACGACATCGTCGCCATCAGACGCGATATTCATCAACATCCCGAATTGGGATTTGATGTAGAACGCACAGCAGGTATTGCGGCTGATGCACTGCGCGCGCTTGATATTCCCGTGAGAACCGGTATCGGCAGGACAGGTGTCGTCGGCGATTTGGAAGTGCCGGGCGCAACTAAACGGATTGCCCTCCGTGCAGATATGGACGCGCTGCCAATTCAGGAACTCACCGAGGCTCCCTACCAATCCAAGTTTGATGGCAAGGCACACCTCTGTGGGCACGACGCGCACACGGCGATGCTCATTGGCGCGGCGCGAATTCTCTCATACTTCAAGAACCAACTCCAAGCACACGTCAGATTCGTTTTCCAACCCAGTGAGGAGGTATTCCCCGGCGGCGCGAGAGCGATGATGGCAGACGGTGTGCTGGAAGGTGTGGACGAAATATACGGGCTCCACGTTTTTCCGCTCTTTCCTGTCGGGCACTATGCTACCTGCACCGGCCCGATGCTGGCGCAATCGGATATTTTTGAGGTAACACTCACCGGAAAAGGTGGGCATGCCGCGTTCCCGCATCTCACCGTAGATGCGGTGGTTATCGGCGCGCAGTTTGTAACGGCGGTGCAATCCATCGTTGCACGGAACGTGAATCCGCTAGATGCCGCCGTCGTCAGCGTGACGCAATTCCATGGAGGCGATGCCAAGAATGTCATCCCTGCCTCCGTGCAACTCGGTGGGACTGTGCGCACGTTGCAAAAGCGCGTGCAGACGCACGTCAAAGCGGAATTAGAGAACCGCCTCGCTGGACTGACAGCGGCCTACAACGCAACATACACGTTTGCCTATCAGGAAGGATGCCCTGTCACCTACAACCATGAACCGTGTGTAACCGCGGCCCTGTCAGCGGCGCGCCAGTTAGTTAGAGAAGAGAACATCGTTTTTCCGATGCCCCCGGTGCTCGGCGGCGAGGATTTCGGATGCTATTCGCAGGAAATTCCCGCCTGTTTTATCATGGTAGGCGCGGGAAATCAACAGAAAGGCATCGTCAACATGTGCCATCATCCGCAGTTTGATATTGACGAAACCTGCATGGTTTACGGGATGGCATTGCTAGTCCAGTTGATTACTTCCGCAGGTTGACATACTCCCCACGCTGAAGCGTGGAGATTCTTATATCGGTTCTCCCGCGCGCTTCCGTGCTGGCTGGATTGTGGGATGTGAAGATACCGAACCTTCGCGCAGACTGCCCAAGCACCTCGGGTCTTATGTCGACTCGCCGCAGAGGTTGATGTCCCAACCTACAAGATGAAAGGTGAGAGACAAACCTGAACCGATGCAGCATTACCCGTCTTTCGGTAGCTGGTTTCCTCTCGGCGATGTTTTTAGACAGGATATCACCTGACCCTGTTGCATCCCATTCCACGGGGACAGATAGGCACTGCCGACTTGGAATGTCGGCAGGTGGAACGCCTATCCAACAGGTAAACAGATTCTATCATATCGCGACTTTTTTGTCAAGTCCAAGCAGGATTCACAAGATTCACAAGATGAACAGGAGAAGAGACTTCCGTTCACCTACGTTTTCCTCTTCATCCTGCCTGAAAATCAAAGCAGGATGGCCACGATTCACAAGATTAGCCAGATGAAGAGCAAGTCATGCATGAACCTGCTCTTATCCTCTTCATCCTGACAATCTTGAAAATCTTGTAAATCCTGCTTCATCGTGAAAATCCTGCTCAGTGTTTCCTACATCCCCAGCTCAGCATGGGGTTTTGGAAACGGGGAGTTTGATAATTTCGTGTCAGAACGCAATTTGCCCCCACAGCCGCAAAGCCGCACCTGCACCCTAATGTTTACCGACATGGAGGGCTCCACACTGCTCTGGGAACGCTACCCGGAGGCAGTCGTCTTGGATGTCCTCGCCGCACACAAAGCGATTTTGCAGACAGCCGCCGCCGAGTGGAACGGACAAGAACTCGGCAACGAAGGCGATGCCTTCTCCTTTTTGTTCGCCACCGGCAGTGCCGCTGTCCAATGCGCTGTCGATGTGCAGGAGGCACTTGACGCGTATCCCTGGCCCGAAGTCGTCGGCAAAGTAAAGGTGCGTATCGGCATCCATACCGGCGAGCTGCTTCTCCTCGAAGACAGCAAACACCGTGAAATTCAGGGGATGCCCGCGAACCTCACCAAACGCATCACCGATGCCGGACACGGCGGACAGATACTGCTCTCTGCCGCAACGCACGAACTTGTCAAGGCACACTTTCCGAGGAGCAGCTTCCGCGACTTAGGCGAACACCGTCTCAAAAATCTATCGCATCAGGAACGCATCTTTCAGTTTTGTCTCTCCGACACAGCCCCGTTTCCGCCGCTCAAAACAGTTGACACACTTCCAAATAACCTGCCAACGCCGCTGACTAGCTTTATCGGCAGAGGGGCCGAAGTCGCCGAGATTGTGCGGTATTTCACGGCGGAAGAGACGCGGCTCCTCACGCTAACCGGCGCGGGAGGCATCGGTAAAACGCGCCTCGCGCTCCATAGCGCAGCGGAATTGCTGGAACATTATCCGAACGGCGTATGGTTCATTCCCCTCGCCGATTTGGTATCTCCCGACTTGATGCTCACAGAAATAGCATCGGCACTCGCCATCCCCCTCAAAACGGAACACGACGTGATGCAGCAGGTGGTGGCACATCTCGCCGAGAAGGCACTCCTGCTCGTCTTAGACAACTTTGAGCATCTGATGGAAGCCGCTCTATCTGTCAACACGCTCCTGCGCAGTTGCCCGAAGGTGCAATGCCTTGTCACCTCGCGGCACGTGTTGCAAATTTCGGGTGAACAAACGTTCAGGGTGCCGCCGTTATCGGTGCCTTCCGAAGACGCGGCATGTGAAGTGCTTCAGGAATCAGAAAGCGTGCAGCTCTTCCTCGCGCGGGCGAAGGCGGTTTCGCCGCAGTTCAAGTTAACGGCAGAAAATGCGGATGCCATCGGTGCTATCTGCCGCGCGCTGGATGGGCTCTCCCTCGCGATTGAGCTCGCCGCGGCGCGCGTGCGAGGAATGACACCGCAAAACATCTTAAGTCGGCTGTCAACGCAACTAGCGTTCCTTTCCACGCCACATTGGGATGTCCCAGCGCGCCATCAGAGGCTGGAGGCGGTGATGTCCTGGTCCTTCGAGCTTTTATCGGCAGCAGAACAGCGGTTACTTGCGCAATTATCTCACTTTTCTGGCGGATTCTCATTAGATGCAGCGGAAGCCATCTGTTCGCCTTTAGTAGACGAGGTTTGTAACCCCGCTCCCTCTAGCACATTGGACTTAATTTTCAGTTTACTCGACAAATCGCTGCTCATCACGACAGGCACTCGGTATCGTCTCTCTGTCCCGTTGCAACTCTATCTGCGTGAGAAACACGATGCCAGCGACGCGTTCCGGGCAGCACATGCGCGGTATTACCTCGCGCTTGCACAGGAATTAGACGAAAAACTGCGGGGCGCAGAGCAAACAGCCGCGCTGTCGGAGATGGCATTGGAATTGGACAACTTCCGCGCCGCACTCGCATTCCTTGCCGCTAGCGAGGCGTGGCACCTGTTCAGCCAATTCGCAGTTGCGCTCTCGCAGTTTTTTTATGTCCGCGGGCTGTGGCGCGAAGGCGTAACGCGATTGCGAGAAGCAAAAACCGCTTTGAAATCGCTCCGAGAAAAACCGCCTGAAAACACCTTAGCACACATTCTCGTCTCCCTGGCGAAATTCTATAACACACAACAGCAGTGCGAAACGGCGCGGGGATTGTGCGAGGAGGGGTTACAACTATTCCAAACGTGTGGGCATCGTCACGGTGTCGCCACGGCGTTGAACCTGCTCGGCATTATTGCGCGGTATCAGGGCGAACCCGAAGAGGCAGACGCACATTTCAAGGAGAGTCTCGCCATCGCGAAGGCACTCGGCGATAAATGGCTCATCGCTTACGCATTGGATAACCTCGGACTCACCGCATACATCCACCGCCGATATGAGGCGGCGAAACAACTTTACACAGAAAGTCTCCAACTGGCGCGCGAATTAGGCGATAAACGCGGCATCGCCTATTCGCTTAACAACCTAGGAAAAACGGTGAACCAGCAAGGCGCGCATGAGGATGCGAAGCGGTATCACACCGAAAGCCTCGAAATCCGCCGCGAACTTGCCGACAAGCGCGGTATCGCGACATCGCTCAACCACCTCGGCTTAATTGCGTACCGCCAAGGCGAGTCTGCGGAGGCTGTCAATTATCACACGGAGAGTTTAGCGATGCAGCGCGAATTGGGCGATAAACAGGGGATTTCTTATTCGCTGAGCCACTTGGGGTTAATTGCGTATCAGCAAGGCGACGATGCCGATGCGGCGCGCTACTACACCGAAAGCCTGCAGGTGGCGCGGGAAGTAGCGCAAGCCGCCGCCACGACGAACATCCCCTATCTGCTGGATAGTCTCGGCAAAATCGCACTGCGACAAGGAAACACCGATGCAGCAAGGCAATTTTACACCGAAAGCCTGCAACTTCGACAAGAAGGCGGACACGCCCGCGACATTGCCGATTCGCTCTATCAATTCGGGCGACTGTATCGGACAGCGGGGAATTTTGAGCGGAGTCTATTACTCTTTCTCACCGCCGCGCGTCTCTACACTGAAACCGATGCAGCGCGCAGTTTAAACGCGCTTGCTGTACAGCGCGCCATTACGGAACTCCGCGAACAACTCGGCACTGAAACGGTAGCGCAATGCAAATCGGCGGCGGAGACGCAGCCGCTCGCGGCGATAGTTGCGTTATGCTGTTGAACGCTTCCGAAAAATGGGTTGACATTCTTCTGTGAAAATGTTATACTTTAAAATATAGGACGATTATTTGCCTCTGCCTCACCGAGGCGAGCCCTAACACCATAAGGAGATTGACATACTCCCGCACGCTGAAGCATGGGGATTCTTAAAACGGCTCTCCCGACGCTTCCGTGCTAGCTGGATTGTGGGATGTGAAGATACCGAACCTTCGCGCAGACTGCCCAAGCATTTCGGGTTTTACGTCGACTCTCCGCAGGGGTTGATGTCCCAACCCACAAGATGAGGGTGAGAGACAAACATGAACCGATGCCGCATTACCCGTCTTTCGGTAGCTGGTTTCCTCTCGGCGATGTTTTTAGACAGGATATCACCTGACCCTGTTGACATCCCGTTCCACGGGGACGGATAGGTACTGCTGACTTGGAATGTCGGCAGGTGGAACGCCTATCCAACAGGTATGTCAATGATACCCTATCGCGACTTTTTTGTCAAGTCGTTAATCGTGCGGTTTCCTACATCCCCAATCTGAAGAATGGGGTTTTGGAAACGGGAGT
>PYJE01000016.1:0-3975 GCA_003635305.1 Candidatus Poribacteria bacterium
ACCTTAATATACCGTAGGGCGAGGGCCTGTCCCTCGCCAACGTCGGACTCACCGAAAGCATTGAGTCAGGATCGCCCGATCTTGACCCGTTCGCGATCAGGCGATCGCGAACTACAGAGGCCGCCATGCCCCACCCCACTCTGTAGAGCAGGATCGCCTGATCCTGCTCGGACCGCGAAACAAAATCCTGCTGAATCTTGGATATCTTGAAAATCCTGCTGCATCTTGGACATCCCGGAAATCCTGCTTCGGCTTCAAGTCCGTAGGTCCTTAATATCTCACGAAAATAATTTTTTTGAAAATAAATTTGACATTTCACGTTTTTAATGGTATACTATATAACATGCAATCCTGAAATGCTTCATTTTTCGGGAATTTGCATCTTTTTTGGAAACCCAAGAAAAAATTGCGATTTTTTCTTGACAAATCCATTTATATAGTGTATAATTAATAGCAGTAGAATACAAAAAGAAGGTGGGATGGCTGAGTGGACGAAAGCGGCGGTCTTGAAAACCGTTGTAGCGTAAGCTACCGTGGGTTCGAATCCTACTCCCACCGCTTCCCGCAAACGCGGTATCATTGAAAATCCGAAAATTGGAGAGGTGCAGGAGCGGTTGAACTGGACGGTTTGCTAAACCGTTGTGGCGCAAGTCACCGTGGGTTCGAATCCCACCCTCTCCGCTTCTAAAAAACGTGGTAGGGACATCTGACACGCGCGCCTGTAGCTCAGTGGATTAGAGCATCTGACTACGGATCAGAAGGCCGGGGGTTCGAATCCTCTCAGGCGCTTTGTCGACACGACATAAGGTGGGCATTTGGATACCGATTTCTTCTGGATGAGACGCGCGCTTGAATTAGCACACCAAGGCGGCGAAAAAGGCGAAGTGCCGATAGGCGCAGTGCTTATCAGAGATGGCGAGCCGCTCGCAGAGGCATTCAACCTCCGCGAACAGCGCAGCAATCCCATCGCCCATGCCGAGATGTTGGTGATACAAGATGCCGCCGAAAAGGTTGGCAACTGGCGATTTACGGATACGACGCTTTATGTGACACTGGAGCCGTGTGCAATGTGCGCAGGCGCGATAGTGCTGGCGCGTATTCCAAAAGTCGTTTACGCCGCCACCGATCCGAAATCGGGTGCCGCCGGCACGCTCTACAACATTCTTCAAGATGAACGCTTGAACCACCGAGTCGAACTCATCAGCGGGGTGCTGGCAGAAGAGAGCAGCGCGCTCTTGAAAGCCTTTTTTCGGCAACGCCGATAGAAGTGCAATGGCAGCAAAAAAGTCTACGCCGACTCACGTTATTGAACGCATTGCAAGCGACAGAAATTTCATAAGGAGAGATGCAGGAGCGGTTGAACTGGACAGTCTCGAAAACTGTTGTGGCGTAAGTCACCGTGGGTTCGAATCCCACTCTCTCCGTTTTTTCAATTTAGTTTATGCAATTTCGGTAGTCTTTCTTGTATGGCACTTTGGGGCAGTAGCTCAGTTGGGAGAGTGCGTCCCTCGCACGGACGAGGTCACGGGTTCAAATCCCGTCTGCTCCATCTACGAAAAAATTAGGACAGACGCATAACAAACATCTGGGACATGATAGCATTTGCGTCCGTCCTGAAAATATCTTCACGGAGAGATGCAGGAGTCTGGTTGAACTGGCATGATTGGAAATCATGTGTGCTGTTGTGCAGTACCGTGGGTTCGAATCCCACTCTCTCCGCTTCGGCGGTTGCTTGCAAGTTGCGCCTATGAAAACTCGGACGCGCATTTTTCGCATGACAACGCCGCCGTGCGCAACTTCACTCCCAGAGTGTGGACTTAACGCCTTGGCTATGATAGGTGGGGAGGTAGCGGTGCCCTGTATCTGCAATCCGCTATAGCAGAACGGAATCCCCAGTATGCGGCCTGTTTTTGTGGGGACTGTCCCACGCACGTGGTGTTGAAGGTTGGGTCTTGAGCAACGAGAACCTGTTGAACCCCGTCAGGTCCGGAAGGAAGCAGCGGTAAACAGAACTCCCGTGTGACGCAAGGTAGCCTGGCCTGAGCTAACGACGCGGGCAACGCCCGGAAGAGCATGTCAACTCTGGGTTCATAGCCATGTCTCTGAACGCAGGACATGCACAAAAGCATTTCTGTTTCCCTATACACCCACAACTTGGCTCGGTTAGTCCTTGCCGAACTCACACCGGATACGCTCATGTCATACGAAGTTCTTGCTCAAAAATGGCGCCCACAAAACTTCGGCGACGTTGTCGGACAGCAGCACGTTACCACGACGCTAAAAAATCAGATTCTTTCTGAGCGCATCGGGCATGCATATCTCTTCTGGGGGCCCAGAGGCACCGGCAAAACCACCGTCGCACGCATCCTTGCCAAAGCTGTCAACTGCCCAAACCGCCTGCAGGAAACGGAATTTGACAAGGTGCCAACAGCCGAACCTTGCAACGTCTGCGAATTCTGCACGGACATCTCGCAAGGAAAATCCTTTGATGTCATTGAAATGGATGCCGCCTCCAACCGCGGCATCGATACTATCCGCGATCTGCGGGAGAACGTCAAACTCTCCCCGGCGACGTGTGCCTATAAAATTTATATCATTGATGAAGCGCACATGCTCTCAACGGAAGCCTTCAACGCGCTACTCAAAACGCTTGAGGAACCACCGCCGCATGTCATCTTCATCATGGCAACTACGGAGCATGCCAAGATTCCGAAAACAATCACCTCCCGTTGCCAAGACTTCGATTTCCGGCACTTGGAAGATGAAAAGATTGTCGAACGCTTGCAACTGATTGCCAAAGCGGAGGAAATTTCGGCGGATTTAGACGTGCTGACGCTCATCACACGGCAATCCGAAGGATGCCTGCGAGATGCAGAAAACCTGCTGGAACGCCTCGTTTCTTCGGCTGGTAAAAATTTAACCGTTGCCACCGTTGAGGAAACGCTCGGACTCGGTTCTAGTTTTCTGCTGCATGAACTTACCAAAGCGATTGCAGAACGAAACCTCGCCGATGGGCTCGCAACGCTGAACAAATTAACAAAACAGGGCACCGATCTCGTTCAATGCCTACATCAACTGATTGTCTATTTCCGCGATCTGCGGCTTTTGGCGATTGATAGCAACCTCAATGAGTTGATTCAAAGTCCGAAATCCGAGCTGCCCGAACTCAAGCAGCAGGCGGAACAGATGTCTGTTCCTCGGCTGTCGCGGATTATCAAAATTTTGATGCACACCAACCGCGACATCAAGCAGTATGGCTACGCGCAACTGCAGTTAGAGGGGGCACTCGTTCAACTCAACTCGCTTGAAGAGGGAGTCCAGCTTCGGGAAATCGTCGGGAAATTGGCGGCGTTGGAGCAGAAGTTAGATTCGGCGAATGCAAACGCCGCTTCCGTTCCGCCTGATACCGCGCAACCAGCGTTTCGGCGTGAGCCGCCGCAGCCAACCAGCGCGCCGCTGGGTGACAACGGAACTCTCGCCAGTTTAGAAACGCAGCCTCCAACTGTCAGGAGTGCACCCGAACCGCAGCCTCCGGCTGGTTCCCACCGTAGCCTCAGCGAAATCGGAACGTTTTGGGAAGAAGTGAAGGGACAGCTCCCGATGAGAATTAAATACGGGCTGCTTAGCGACGCGGTGCCTTCTGTCAACGGCACAAACGTTGTTGAAATCGCGTGTTCGCCCACCTATCCCTCAATGGCTGCCGATGGCGATACCCAACTCATCGCCGATGCTCTGAAACAACTCGTGGGACATCCAGTTAAAGTGGAGTTAACGAAACTAGACACTATCCCGCAAAAGGTGAAACCGTCGGCCACCCCAGATACTGCGGGGACAGGAACATCGGATACGCGCGATGTGCAGAAGATGACACCACTCGTCCGGAAGATGGAAGCGGAAGACGATCCGGAGCTCCGAACCGCGCTCAACCTTTTTAACGCGAAAATCTTAGAAATGCAATAACTGCTACCGACAATT
>PYJE01000016.1:3995-17380 GCA_003635305.1 Candidatus Poribacteria bacterium
CAACTGATCGTCTATTTCCGAGATCTGCGGCTTTTGGCGATTGACAGCAACCTCAATGAGTTGATTCAAAGTCCGAAATCCGAGCTGCCC
Organism: Candidatus Poribacteria bacterium; assembly: GCA_003635305.1. Taxonomy (GTDB): domain Bacteria; phylum Poribacteria; class WGA-4E; order WGA-4E; family WGA-3G; genus AGPOR5. The sequence continues at coordinate 4,086 of PYJE01000016.1, forward strand.
GAACTCAAGCAGCAGGCCGAACAGATGTCTGTTCCTCGGCTGTCGCGGATTATCAAAATTTTGATGCATACCAACCGCGACATCAAGCAGTATGGCTACGCGCAACTGCAGTTAGAGGGGGCACTCATTCAACTCAACTCGCTTGAAGAGGGAGTCCAGCTTCGGGAAATCGTCGGGAAACTAGCGGCGTTGGAGCAGAAGTTAGATTCGGCAAGTGCGAACGCCGCGTCCGTTCCGCCCGATACCGCGCAACCAGCGTTTCAGCGTGAGCTGCCGCAGCCAACCAGCGCGCCGCTGGGTGACAACGGAACTCCCGCCAGTTTAGAAACGCAGCCTCCAACTGTCAGGAGTGCACCCGAACCGCAGCCTCCGGCTAGTTCCCACCGTAGCCTCAGCGAAATCGGAACGTTTTGGGAAGAAGTGAAGGGACAGCTCCCGATGAAAATTAAACACGGGTTGCTTAACGACGCGGTGCCTTCTGTCAACGGCACAAACGTTGTCGAAATCGCGTGTTCGCCCACCTATCTCTCAATGGCTGCCGATGGCGATACCCAACTCATCGCCGATGCCCTGAAACAGCTAGTGGGACATCCAGTTAAAGTGGAGTTAACGAAACTAGACACTATCCCGCAAAAGGTGAAACCTTCGGCTACCTCAGATACTGCGGGGACAGGCGCATCGGATACGCGCGATGTGCAGAAGATGACACCACTCGTCCGGAAGATGGAAGCGGAAGACGATCCGGAGCTCCGAACCGCGCTCAACCTTTTTAACGCGAAAATCTTAGAAATGCAATAACTGCTACCGACAATTGTCATAGGACCGACGCAGTATTAACCCGGTAGCCGGGGAATAATGGCATTTGCGGCCGTCCTATTGTAACACCAGAACCGTCTGCATTGATGTTGTCAATGCAACTTGATAAGACAACCTTCACTGCCCCAGTGCAGCTGAACAACCGCTAGGAATACCGAAAAATATGAAAATGAATGACCTGATGAAGCAGGCGCAGCAGATGCAAAAGCGGATGCTGGAGATTCGAGAAGAGCTCGCAAATCGCACCGTTGAGGCAACCGTCGGCGGTGGCATGGTAACCGCCGTTGTGAACGGCCAACAGGAAGTCGTCTCACTCCGCATCACGCCGGAAGTCGTAGATCCGGAGGATACCGAAATGTTGGAAGACCTGGTAGTCGCGGCCATCAACGAGGCACTCCAACAATCGCAGGAGTTGATGTCCGAGGAAATGAGCAAACTCACCGGCGGCATGAAAATTCCGGGACTCCCGTAAGCCGTTTTCCGTAGGCGCAGTTTCAAAGCGCGAAGTTCCACGAAGGTAGTCTTTGCCAACGGCGAAGACAGCTCCCCGGCGACGAATGTCATTGCAGCAACGCACGTTATCAAACGCATTGCGAACAACGAAAAATGGAATACCCGCGGCCGTTGGCACAACTCATCACTCAACTCCAAAAATTGCCGACGATTGGACAGAAAACGGCGCAACGCTTGGCGTTTTTTATGCTAAAGTTACCCGAAACGGAGACAGCGCAAATCGCGGCGGCGATTGCCGAGGTGAAGCAGCTCCTCTCTTACTGCAACGTCTGTGGTGCGATTACAGACGCGAATCCGTGCCACATCTGCACCAATCTACGCCGGGACCGGCAGGTTATCTGTGTCGTCGAAGAATCCGATGATCTGTGGGCGATTGAACGCACCAACGGCTATAAAGGGTTATACCATGTGCTCGGCGGCGTGCTTTCACCGCTGGACGGCATCGGGCCGGATGAACTCAGAATCGACTCGCTTTTCCAGCGGCTCAACGATGTCAAGGAGATTATTCTGGCGACGAATTTGACGACAGAGGGACAGGCAACTGCACTCTATCTCACACAACATTTGGAGAACTTTGACATCACCGTCAGCCGCATCGCCCACGGTATCCCCTTCGGCGGCGATTTGGAATACATCGACGAGGTAACACTAGCGAAGGCGTTGGAGGGAAGACGCGAGGTGTAAAGGCTTATGAAAATCGTTGCGATGCATATCTATAAGAGAAAAGGCTCTATTCAACTTCTGTTATTCTCCGTCATGCTCTGCTTGTCGGCTTGTATCGATTTGGTCGGCGACAGAGAGAACGTCGCGAATGAGGTTACGCGCGCTGCGGCGAATCCGCCAAAATTTGATGCCCAACGTGCCTTTGCCTACTTAGAAAAACAGTGCGAATTCGGCCCGAGGCCGCCCGGCACCGCCGCGCATCGAAAAACGCAGGCGTATCTATTCGCCGAACTCCAGAAATATGCGGATACCGTCGTGTTGCAGCCGCACCAATTTAAAACAGCCAATGCAACACTGCATCTTAACAATATTTTGGCGGAATTCGGGAAAGTAGGCGGAGAAACACTGCTGTTAGCGGCGCACTGGGATACGCGCCCCATGGCAGACCAGGATGCTGTCCCAGAAAACCGGCATAAACCGATTTTGGGGGCAAACGATGGCGCGTCCGGCGTTGCTGTCCTTCTGGAAATCGCGCGCATCTTAAAGGCATACCCGCCGCCGCGTCGGGTTATTATTGTTCTTTTTGATGGAGAAGATTACGGCGGCACCACCGACGAGATGTTCATCGGTTCACGCTTTTTCGCTACCTCCATGACAACGCGCCTCTACCAGCGATGGAAGCCCGATTACGGCATTCTGTTAGACATGGTAGGCGACAAGGATTTACAACTGCCTATAGAACGGTTCTCTTGGAACGCCAATCGTGAATTCGTAGAGGCATTGTGGCACCGCGCTCGTGAACTCGGCTTGGCGGTATTTCAATCCCGCGTCGGCCCTGCAATCATGGATGATCACGTGCCGTTAATTCAAGCTGGCATCCCAATGGTGGATATCATCGATTTCACCTATCCGTATTGGCACACGCTTGAAGATACAGTAGACAAATGTAGCCCGAAGAGTTTAGAGATTGTCGGGACGCTCATGCTCAGCGTCATTTATCAAGGACTCTAAAAAACGTAGTCACCTACACCCGGAAACGTAGACATCGCCAACGGCAGAGTCGGTTCTACACTACCAAACGCTTCGCGAACGACGAAAAACGCGGAGAGCAACACCTAGACATGATGACACAAACAACCTCAAAATATGAAAAACATTACGATGTCATCGTTGTCGGTGCGGGCCATGCGGGCTGTGAAGCCGCACTCGCCGCCGCGCGCATGGGGTGCGAAACGCTTGTCGTGACTATCAACCTTGATACTATCGCTAAGATGTCTTGCAATCCTGCCATCGGCGGGCTAGCAAAGGGGCATCTCGTTAAAGAGATAGACGCGCTCGGCGGCGAAATGGCGAAGAATATTGACAAGACCGGAATTCAATTCCGACGTTTGAATACCAAAAAGGGCCCCGCGGTGCGTGCGAGCCGCGCGCAAGCTGACAAGAAAGCGTATCAGGATGAGATGAAACGCGTCATGGAGGCGCAAGAACACCTTGACATCAAACAGGTGTTGGTGGAAGAGCTGCTGGTGGAAGATGGCCGCTGCATCGGCATTCTGAGTCAAACTAAAACCGCTTATCTGGCGGAGACGGTGATTCTCACGACTGGCACCTTCCTGAAAGGCTTGATTCACATTGGGGATATCTCCTATAGTGCTGGCCGCGCAGGTGAATCCGCCGCAGAGAGACTTTCCGAGAGTTTTTTGAGCCTCGGCTTTGAGATTGGCAGGCTCAAAACGGGCACGCCGCCGCGCGTTAATGCACATACCGTCGATTTCAACGTCATGGAAATTCAGCCGGGCGACGAAGAACCGCTGCCTTTCTCTTTCTCAACTGAACGCATTACGCAGTCGCAGCTGCCCTGCTATCTCACGCATACGAACGAAAAAACGCACGAACTGATTCGGGAGAATTTGCACCGTTCGGCAATGTATAGCGGCCGCATCGTCGGCATCGGGCCTCGATATTGTCCCTCAATTGAAGACAAAGTCGTGCGGTTTGCGGAAAAGCGTGCACACCAGGTCTTCGTGGAACCAGAGGGACGCGATACCGATGAAATTTACCTCAACGGTATCTCCGCCAGTTTGCCAGAAGACGTGCAGGTAGCGATGGTGCATAGCATCAGGGGGTTAGAGCACGCCGAGATTATGCGGTTTGGATACGCTGTTGAATACGATTTTGCACCGGCAACGCAACTCAAGCCGACACTTGAGACGAAGCGCGTCGAAAACCTCTACTTCGCCGGACAACTCAACGGCACTACTGGTTACGAAGAAGCCGCAGCGCAGGGACTCATGGCAGGCATCAACGCCGCCTTAAAGGTGCAGGGGAAGGAACCGTTCATCTTGGATAGGGCCCAGGCATACATCGCTGTGCTCATCGATGATTTGGTGTCAATGGACATTCGTGAACCTTACCGGATGTTCACCTCGCGTGCCGAATACCGATTGGAATTACGGGAGGACAACGCCGACTTGCGGCTCACTGAACTCGGCAGACAGATTGGCCTTGTTGAGGACAATGCGTATCGTCGGTTCCAAACGAAAGCGGCGCAAATTCAGTCGGAACGGACGCGGTTGCATCGCACCTTGCTGAAACCGACTCATGAGCGGCTCAACGCGGCGGATTTCGCAGACATTCTTGAGACAGGAGAACTGAAGCAACCGACATCATTAGCAGAGCTCCTGAAACGGCCTGCCCTTCGTTACGAGCAGGTGGCGCGCCTCGTGCCGGCACCGGATGCACTGCCACCGGCTGTAAAGGAACAAGTGGAAATCCAGATTAAATACGACGGCTACATCCAGCGGCAGCAGCGGCAGATTCACCAATTTAAGAAACTGGAAAATTTCCGCATTCCCGAAGCGTTTGACTACGCCGATGTTCCGGGGTTAAAAACGGAGGCTCGCGAGAAACTGGCAAAGATTCGTCCAGCATCTATCGGACAAGCTTCCCGTCTACCCGGCGTTTCCCCCGCAGACATTTCCATTTTGACGGTGATGCTGCATCAACAGAAAAAATAGCCGCAAAAACACGGCGAAGACAGAAACCCTTTGCAGAAAAATAACGTGCCACAGACGCATTGCGAACAACAGAAATTTGCAGAACGCTTAAAGCAGACGTTCAGCCGGAACCAGTTCCCGCTCAGCACGCGGCAGGTGGAACAATTGACGCGGTATCGCTCCGAATTGCGCCGGTGGAACGCGGTAATGAACCTCACCACAATCACTGAAGATGTGGAGATACTGGAGAAACACTTTCTTGATTCGCTCAGCATTCTGAACCATATTACGCTAACTGCCGATGACGCTGTCATTGACATAGGAACCGGCGCGGGGTTTCCAGGGATTGTGCTTAAAATTTACGTTCCCGACATTCGGTTAACCCTCGTTGAGGCATCACAGAAAAAGGTAAGTTTCCTCAAATTTCTCATCGCGCAATTAGGTTTAGAAGGGACTATCGTCTTGGCATCGCGCGCCGAAGAGTGCGCGCAGCAGCCGGTGCATACCGGTGCTTATGATTGGGTTGTGACGCGTTACGTCGCCTCACTCGCTGAGTCCGCAGGATATTGCGTGCCGCTGCTCAAACCGAACGGAAAATGGGTGGCTTACAAATCAGGCGCGGAACTTTCTACGGAAATTCGTGACAGCGAAAAAAGATTGACTGCCCTCGGCGGTATAGTGGACACCGTTTTTTCGGGTAAAAACAGCGGCGCAGCACTCACCCGCAGTTATATTGTCGTGCGCCGACTGAACGCGACATCATTCTCAAAAGAGGAGCGGCAAAGAAAACGCTATGAATTTTGATACAACGACACGTGAGCAAAATGTCACTGTCCTTCATATTGAAGGAAAAATCATCGGCAATACCGCGGATACCTTTCAGAGGGCGATGGAAAGGCAGCTGAAAGAAGGGAACAGAAACCTTGTTGTCGCTCTGATGGATGTCCCGTTGATTGACAGCAGCGCGCTCGGTGCTATCATCCTGACGGTGCAGAGTTTCCGGGAGTCGGGTGGGAAGTTGGTTTTGCTCAACCCACAGCGGGCGGTTCGGGACATCTTGGAGGTGACACACCTCGCGACTGTCCTTGAAATCTACGATACGGAAGAAAGTGCTCTGTCCGCTTTTTCCTAATCGGCACCCCGCGCGAGCCAAAAGAATAGCACTGAAACGAACGCATTGCGAACAACAAAACAATGCCATTCAACCAACACGCTTTATCGAACGCACTGCGGACAACGAAAATCGGTTTACGCGGACAGCAGATTATCTTGTTCCTATTCGTTTCACTGATGCCGCTGTTCGCAGTCTCACTCACCATCAAAGTGCTTGGTGAGAACGCTTTGAAGGGCAGCGTTGGCGACAGTCTTGTGTTACTAGCGCAAGAGAAGCTCCACCGCGCAGATCTTGCCATCTCCGAGAAGATGTCAAATATCTACGGTGAACTCCCGAATCTCACGGAAGCTGTCGTCCGCTCCAACAGCGCGAACGGAAAGCAGGTAGTCTTGATGGCGGTGTGGGCGCGCCTAGAAGACAGCGTCCGCCTCCTTGAGGCGTATGCAGGTTATGGTAGTGAGGTAACGATTACAAACGCGGCAGGGTACGTGCTGCGCTCAAACGAACCGGGGCTGGATTACAAAGCGAAAAGACGGATACCGCACCGCCTCAACGATGAAGACTGGTGGCAAAGTGCCTACAACAACGGCATCGGTTATCCGCTCGTAGCCGATGTCACTTATGACGAAGCGCGAGACGTGCATGTCCTACGGATGGCACTGCCAATAGAAAAGGAGAAAAGGGCCGTCGGCATCCTGAGAACAGAGTTGCTGCTACCGGAACTCACGCATCTGGTAGAATTGCAACCCGGCATCGAAGAGACACACACCTTTTTGACAACTGGCTCTGGCACGATTATCGCCGCATCGCCGGGGAGCGGCTACGCACGCGACGGTTATGAGATGAGCGGTGCCGCCACAGCCGCAATCGTTGAGGCGAAGCGCGGGAAAACCGGCAGGTATGCCGGGTATGAATCGGAAGGAGAGGACGATAACTTTGGAGAAGCACGCGTCTACGGATGGGCCCGAACGCAGCCTTCACTTTCGCTACCGTGGAAGGCGCAGCAAAACTTTAGCAACTGGATGGTTTTTGTCTCACGCCCTGTCGCATCCGCCTACGCTGCAGTGGCGAAACTGAACCGATATATCTTTTACGTAACCCTCGTGTCGGCAGTTCTTGTTATCTTTATTGCATGGTGGGTTGCGCAGCGGATTACGACACCCATCATGCAAATCGCACAAGCCGCGCATCGCCTCGGACAAGGCGAATTTGAGGGAGATGTCGCGCATAATTTACAACGCGCTTCTGAAAAGGCTGTGGATACCGACACCGAAGTCGGCATCCTCGTCGAAGAATTCAACACCATGCGGCAAAACTTAAAAAATGCCGTTGAAGAACTTACCAGGAACGAAAAGAAACTCACGACGATTGTTGAGAACCTCGGCGAAGGACTCATCGTCGTTGACGAAACCGAACGGGTGTTGTATGTCAATCCGGTCGCGGAAACGCTGTTTAACCTCGGTGACACGGGCGACTATGAGAATTTCGCATCGGTAAACACAGAGACAGGCAAAATGTATTGGCAGAAGCACGCAACGTCAGAGGAAGCACCTATCACCCTCACGGCGGATTTCAACGTGCTTTCCGCAGCGCAGCGGGAGGCGACGCAACACCAGACGCTCGTCGCCAAAATTAATGAAAGCCGCATCCTCCGCATCGTGGCGAGTCAATTTTCTGATGAAAGCCACAATGTCGCCGGCACCGTATATGTTTTTGACGACATCACACATGAATATGAAATTGATAAGATGAAATCGGAGTTTGTCTCCCTTGTCTCGCATGAGTTGCGCACGCCGCTTACCTCTATCATCGGATTTATTTCGCTCATCCTTGATGGAAAGATGGGGACAATTAACGAAAAGCAGCATGAGAGTCTGAGCCGCGCACATCGGCAATCCAAACGGTTGGCTGCGCTCATCAATGATCTACTTGATGTTTCGCGCATTGAAGCGGGACGCATTGAGATGAAGCAGGAACAGATTCACGTCGCGCAAATCGTAAAACAGCGCATCGAGGAACTTCGGCCGCAAGCGGATGAGAAGGCAATCACACTGGTGCTGAAAGTGCAACGCAATCTGCCAATGATGACAGGCGACGCAGACAGGATGGGACAGGTTTTTATCAACCTCATCGGCAATGCAATTAAATTTACGCCGCATCAAGGCAGAATTACCGTCAAAATATCGTCCACGGATGCAACCGAACTTCCACCGCGGCTGCATATTGAAGTGATTGACACCGGTCCCGGCATCCCCGCGGAGGAACGGGCGAAGGTGTTTGACAAATTCCATCAACTCGGAAATGTCCAAACCCGGCAACAAGGCGGCACAGGGTTAGGGCTCGGCATTGCCACCGCGATAGTTGAGGCACACGGCGGAAAATTATGGGTGGACGCAGGTGATAATGGACACGGAAGCAATTTCCAATTCTTTATCCCCTTAACTGAATAGCATCAAAAACCTAGACTTTGCCAACGGCGAAGACAGCCCTGGTGATGCCCCGGCATCGCACTAGAAACCACCGTTGAACGCATTGCGAACAACGACGAAATAGCATCAAAAACGTAGACTTCGCCAACAGCGAAGACGGATTACGTAAAGGAACGTCAATGCACCAACCAACGTCTCCGAACGCATTGCGAACAACAGAAGAAACGATTTTGGTCGTGGACGACGATATCGATATCGTTGAACTGCTCAAGATAAGTTTGGAATCGGATGGATTTAACGTGCACACCGCCTGCGATGGCGCAAGCGGCCTGGAGAACGCGTGGGCAAACGTGCCAGACCTGGTTCTTCTTGATGTCATGATGCCGCACAAGGACGGCTTCCAAGTCCTCAAGGAACTCCGGGAAGACGCGAGAACAAAAGCGGTGCCTGTCATTCTGCTCACGGCGCGCGGACAAACGGAAGATAAAATACGCGGCTTGGATACTGGTGCCGACGACTATATCACGAAACCGTTCGACTTGCGGGAAGTTACCGCACGGGTTGAGGCTGTCTTGGGCAGAACGCGCCCGATTAAATACATCAATCCGCTCATGAAAGCAATGGGCGACGGGTTCAGTGAAGAAGGCGTGGAAAAACTCGCCGGGCACCTTGAGGCGGCAGCCGCGATTCAGCGGAAATTGTTACCAGAAAAGGCACCGAGTTTGCCGAAGTTTGATATCGCGACACTGCTGCAAAGCTCAACATCTGTCTCCGGCGACTTCTACGATTTCATCCCGCTCAGCGAGAAGCACATCGGCATTGTCCTCGGAGACGTAAAAGGGAGTGGGATTCCGGCGGCCCTCGTCATGGTGATGATTCGCACTGCACTGCGGTTGCTCTGTGACGAGGCGATGAACAGAAAAACCGACTTTCCGTATCCAGAACCGGCCGCGATTCTCAAACGGATTAACGATTTGTTGGTGCGCGACACCGACGTTGAACTCTTTGCGACGATGATTTACGGTGTCCTAGATACAGCAGATGCCACTTTCACCTACACGAACGGTGGGCACTGCTATCCTCTGCACTATAACCATCGCACAGGAGAAATTGATTTTTTAGAGGCATGCGGGATGCTGGTAGGGGCTTTTGAGGAAGCGGCGTTTACGACGAAAACTTGCACTCTCGCCCCCGGCGATATCCTTGTCGCTTATACCGATGGTATCACTGAAGCGGAGGGACCGCCGGATATCTTCTACGGCGAAGAAAGGCTCGCCGCCTGTCTCGCAAAGCACGCTGCCGGTGGGAAACTTGCACCAACGGCGTTCTGCGAACTTGTCCAGAATGACCTGGCGCGGTTTAGCGGCAGCACGCAACCGAACGATGACCGCGCCTTAGTTGTCATCAAGCACGAACTGAGGAATGAGCGTCTCGTTCGCTATTCCTCTTGACTGATAACATTGCCTCAGCAATCTGATGAGGCAAAACCAACGGTTGGCACACATGCCATCCCATCTGGCACACGTGCCAGAACTAAAAAGGAGTTGAAACGTGGGCGAGCAGGTCATCACCCTTTCTCTCCCAAGCTCAATGCAACATGTTTCCCTGCTGGATGTCGTCATCACCGAAATTCTGCGCGAGATGGGTTTCGGGGATGAGCATCTGATGCAGGTGAACCTGGCTGTCATTGAAGCGGGCACAAACGCAATCAAGCACGGCAATAAAGAAGCCCCGGGCAAACGGGCCGATTTTCAGTTCATTCTCACCGATGAGAAACTGACGATTATCGTCCAAGACCAGGGCCCCGGATTCACGCGCGAAGAAGTCGCCGACCCGCTCGACCCGGCCAACTTGCTCAAAAGTAGCGGGAGGGGCATTTTCCTCATGGAAGAGTGCATGGATTCTGTGGACTTTGAAGCCAACGGCACCATTGTCAAAATGGTGAAATACAAGAACACACCGGACCCCGATGGAATTCGGTAGGGAAGCTGCGCTTCCACAACACCGAGAAGAACAACTCTCCATCGCTCAGGAATGGAGCATCCTATGCAAATCAACATTCGCCGCAAAGGCAGCGTGACAATCCTGGATATTGAAGGGAAAATTATCGGGACGGATACCCTGGCACTGAAAGAAACTATTGAGCAGCAGCTTGAGACCGCACCGGATGGCAAACTCAATCTGATTTTGAATATGGCGCGTGTCCAGATGATGGATAGTTCCGGGTTGGGTGTCCTCGTCGCCTCCTATTCCTCTATCAAACGGAATGAGGGACGCATCGTGCTGCTCAATCTGGGCGGCAACATCAGAAGCCTCATCGTCATGGCAAAACTGGTGACAATCTTCGACCGGTACGATACCGAAGCCGAAGCGATAGCGAGTTTTTTGTAGGAGGTTTCCCCTCATGGAAACACAGCCGCTACTGTCCAGTGTGAAAGACACCGAACAGAGCATCAGCCTCTGGCATAAGTGTGCTGCGTGCAACGAATTCGTCTTCAAAAGCGAACTTGAAGGCAACTTCTACATTTGCTCTTACTGCGGCAGTCTGTTCTCACTCGCTGTTGAGAAACGGTGCCAGCACCTGCTTGACAATCACGATGTAGGGCTCAAACCGGACGATGCAGCGGCACTCGCGGGCACACTCGCCGGGTATCCTATCAGTCTGTTCGTTGCAAAACCGGATGCGATACCGACGCAGGTTCACTTTGAAACCCTCCTCGCGGCCACCGACACCGCTTTGAAGGAACGAATCCCGCTCATCACCGTTGTCAGTGCACGCGGCACCCCGGACGAGTGTTCAGATTATATCGGGTTTGCGGAAACGGCTTACGTGACAGCGGAAATGGCGCGGCTTGCGGCGATATCGCTGCCACACATTACTGTGTTGACAGAAACGGACACTGTCCCACTCACAACGCACTTTCCTGTCGGCGAGTTAGTCCTTGCTGAACGCGCGCTGGCGAAACAAAACGGTTCAACACTCCAACCCGCCTTACACGCGCCTGAAGAACAACACTTGGAAACCCAAACGTCCGAAAACCGCTCAGCCGCCGACATCTGCGTCGATTGCTATGTTTCGCGAACGGAACTACCCAACGTCTTAGGAAAACTGCTTAAGTTTTTTCGGTAAACATGAACCAACACGCTTCGTGCAACGCGCACACTCAGGAATTTCATCGCATTTTCGGTGGGGCACCGTCTTTCATTGCCGCTGCCCCTGGCAGAGTGAACCTCATCGGCGAGCATACGGATTACAACGATGGCTATGTGTTTCCCGTTGCAATCGATAAGTATGTCTACACCGTCGCGAGCCCGCGTCAGGACAGCCGCGTCACGCTACATGCCATAGATGCCGAGGAGGGTTATGAATTCAGCCTCGCGACACTCGGCGGCGAAGGGCAGGTTTCCGTTAAGAGGGAACTCCCGGTTCCGGTTTCCGCGCCCGCATGGGGCAAGTACCTCGTCGGCATAGCGACACTTTTACAGAACTCTGGCAGAACGTTGCGTGGGATGGATGCCCTCATCACAGGGGATGTCCCGATAGGTGCAGGGTTGAGCTCATCCGCCGCACTAACGGTTTCCGCTTCTCTCGCGTTTTTAACGGCTAGTGGCTTGGAAATGGACAGGAAGGAACTGGCCACGCTGTGTCAACGCGTCGAACACGAATTTGTCGGCGTGAATTGCGGCATCATGGATCAGACTATTTGTCTCTTTGGTAGGGCAGACCACGGGTTGTTCCTCGACTGCCGTTCGTTGGAGCATACGCATGTTCCACTCAATTTAGGCGAACACGTCATTGTCATTTGCAACACGAAGGTGAAACGGGAACTCGCTACTTCCGAATATAACAAACGACGCACCGAATGTGAAAAGGGGGTGAACATCCTCAAAAGGTGGCTTCCCGACATTTCATCGCTTCGAGATGTGGATTTAACCGATTTTGAAAATTATGAAGAAGCACTGCCGTTTTTGACACAAAAAAGATGTCGGTACGTGCTTGAAGAGAATGCGCGCGTGCAGCAGGCAATCGCCGCGCTCCAAGACGCGGATTTACCGGCGTTTGGCAGGTTCATGAACGCCTCGCATAGCGGCCTCCGCGATGACTATGAAGTCAGTTGTCCAGAATTGGATGTCCTCACAGATATAGCGAGGAGCATCCCCGGCGTGCTTGGCGCACGCATGACAGGTGCAGGATTTGGCGGATGCACCGTTACGCTTGCGCATCGGGACGCAGTGGAAACCTTGCGCAAACGCGTGATGACAGAATATCCACAGCAAGTGGGTATTGAACCTGAAATCTATTTGTGCACTGTCGGGGATGGGGCGCGCGTCAGAAAAGTCTCATGAAACATAGCATCGGAATCGACCTTGGTGGAACAGACATCAAAGCAGGACTCGTCTCAGCAACAGGCGAGCTCTCTTGCCAGGTGGTGTTGCCTACCCACGTAGATGCAGGCCCGAAGGCAGTCGCGTCGCGCATAGCAAAAGCGACTCGGGAAGTGCTGGCAAAAGCGGAGGAACAGCGCACTACTGACATTATTGGGATAGGGCTCGGCGCGCCAGGGCTGATTATCGCCGAAACCGGGGTCGTCCACTTTTCACCGAACTTTCCGGGATGGACAGACATTCCGCTTGTTGATGACGTAAAGAAAGCACTCGGCATTCAGTCTCTTCCTGTCTTCATGGACAACGACGTAAATGCAATGACATTGGGCGAACTCCGCCACGGTGCCGGCGTGGGTTACCAGAGCATCGTCGCGCTTA
>PYJE01000017.1:0-2609 GCA_003635305.1 Candidatus Poribacteria bacterium
CTGTTTAGACGCGCAACTTTCGGAAGGGGATGTCGCGCGTTTGGGATTATCCAAAGATTCGGTGTTTATCTGCCGTGACGTTGCGCTAACGGATACGCTGGCGGCGAACCTTGCATTGCAGTGCAGCCTCAAAACGCTCTGAGACTCCATCAATGATGAACAAGCAATTCCAACGCCGCATCGAACATTTCATCTGCGGCAATTGCGGCGCGTTCGTTGAAGGAAACGGCTACACCAATCACTGTCCTGCATGTCTTTGGAGTCGGCACGTTGATGTCAATCCCGGCGACCGGGGTGAAACCTGTCGCGGGATGATGGAACCTGTCGCCGTGACGCAAAAACGTGGCATTTACATTCTGAACCACCGCTGCACGAAGTGCGGCGTTGAAAAGCGGAACAAAACGTCAGCCGTTGACGATTTCGATGCCATTCTTCGCGTGGTAGCGGGAGGCGGCTAGTTGTCCGATGCCGATTGTGTAGCGCGCACGAGTGCCGCCTGTTTCGCCAACCGTTTCGCAGCGGCTATCTGTTCCATGATTTGCGCGTTGGACCAGGAGATAGCAACGAGGTAGCGCGTTTCTTCGGGATTGTTTAACGTTTCAACGCCAAGTGCCACCTGCAGTCCACTCGTGGCAGTATGCCGGATGCCGGCGTTCACGCCGCTGCCATCAAATTCGAGGCTCAGCGCGATATCGCCTCTCGCTAAGGCGGGATGGAATTCGGTATTTATCCCGACAAACGGAGCGATACCCCGTTCTTCGGATACAAACCGCCCGCGCCCGATGCCGATGTGAGCGGAAATCAGATGGATCTTCGGCAGATTGAACGTCTTACTGATGACAAGAAATTCGGAACGCGCGGTTTGCGAAAAGTCGGTTTCTTCCGCTAGAAGGTTCTCAACGCCAAGTGCCACACTCGGAATTCCGCCTGATTCTTTTAAGAGTTGCGCTTTCAGGTGTGCCAACACCCCGATTGCCTCGCTTTGGTGTGACAGCCCTATCTCCAGCCTATCAAACAGCCCGGCGTTGAGTCGTAGCGCGTTCTCATGAGTCCACCGCGCGTTCTCAGCCTGCGAATTCTCGAACGCGAGGGAGGTTCCCGCGCCGAATATCCCGTGTTTCAGCACACCGCCGGTGGGAATATCCATCAAACCGCTTTCGGTAAACATTGCACCGTTGACACTATTCGGAAGCAGGAGGAACGCGATGAGCATGAGCCAGCATCCGTTTTTTGGACGCATCATGAGTCTTTCTCCATAGAACGGATGCCGGAAGCCGTTCCGACGATAACCTTATCTGCACGATTGACGAAAATGCCGTTTTCTACCACACCAGGGAGGTTATTCAACGCCATTTCAACCTTCGCCGGTTCCGTAATCCCGCCGACTGGACTGAAGTCACAATCCAGAATGTAGTTCCCGTTATCTGTGACGAGCGGCTGTTCTTCTCCGCCGCGCAAGGTGGAGCTGCCACAGAACTGATTAACGGCTTTCTGTGTCGCTTCCCATCCGAAGGGGATAATCTCCACGGGCAGCGGGAAATTGGTGCCGAGAACCTGGGAGCATTTGCTTTCATCAACGACAATCAGGATGCGTTGAGAGGCGTTAGCGATGATCTTTTCCCGCACTAACGCCGCGCCGCCGCCTTTGATGAGGTTGAGGCGAAGAGCTACTTCGTCAGCACCGTCAATCGTCAGATCGATTTTTGGGTGCGTCGAGAGCGTTGAGAGCGGGATGCCTTGCGCCGTAGCGATTTTCTCGGTGCCTTCAGAAGTAGGGATGCCAACGATATCCAAGCCGTCTTTCACCAAAGTGCCGATTTTCAGGAGAGCGTAATAGACGGTAGAACCGGTGCCAAGCCCGACAACCATCCCGGGGCGGATTTCATTTGTGGCTTTTTCTGCTGCGATTTTTTTCTGGTATTCGGTGTTCATAACGGAGAGTAGTCTATCAAAAATTGGTTTTGCAATCAAGGGAAAATTTTAGTTTGACATTTTTTGCAGGTTATGCTATAATAGTGTATGTAATTGTAAATCGCACTTTACAACCAGACGCAATGTCTGCTAAAATTCAAAAATCGGCGGGTTTCAAGAGCCGCCTCACTTCAACAAAGGAACGAAAAATGGAATACACTTGGTGGGCGTTTAATCTTATAGATATCGGTGCAGTAAGCATAGGGATAGTCGCCTTATGGTTGCAGAAAAAACGGGCTGACCGGATTACAAAGGAGTTGAAAGAGTCCGAGGCGCAACGCCACCGCGATAAGATGGCACACGACACCCTTAAGGCGGAATCGGAGCATCGGTATCGCGAACTGCAGAGCACGTCAGACCGCCGTTATACCACCCTTCAAGGCGAGCATGAAACGCTGAGGGTGGCACATGAGACGCTGAAGGAAGAATCCGAACTGCGGTATCGCGAACTGCAGAGCACGTCAGACCGCCGTTATACCACCCTTCGAGGCGAACATGAAACCTTGCAATCGGCGCATAACATCCTCCAAGGCGAGCATGAAACCCTGCAAGCGGAGCATGAAACCCTCCGAGGCGAGCATGAAACCTTGCAAGCGAAGCATGACATCCTCCAAGGCGAGCATGAAACCTTGCAAGCG
>PYJE01000017.1:2629-5437 GCA_003635305.1 Candidatus Poribacteria bacterium
TTCGAGGCGAGCATGAAACCCTTCGAGGCGAGCATGAAACCCTCCAAGCGAAGCATGACATCCTCCAAGGCGAGCATGAAACCTTGCAAGTGAAGCACGAAACCTTGCAAGCAGAGCATGACACGCTGAGGGTGGCACACGAAACGCTGAGGGTGGCACACGAAACGCTGAGCGAAGAATCCGAACTGCGGTATCGCGAACTGCAAAGCGCGTCAGACCGGCGCTATGCCGAACTTCAGGACGAAAATCGCTTGCTTCGTGAAACATACGATGCGTTATGGGCGGAATACAGCGCGTTAAAAGCGGAACACGAAACGCTGATGACAGAACACGCCGTTATCAAGGACAGATATGCTGCCTTGGAGGCAGAACATGCCGCCTTAACGGCAGAACATGCCGCGCTTAAGGATGGACATGCCGCCTTGACAGCAGAACATGCCGCCTTAACGGCAGAACATGCCGCGCTTAAGGATGGACATGCCGCCTTGACGACAGAACATGCCGCACTCAACAACAGCCACGCCACGCTGACTAAGCGGCAGACTGAGCTGCAGGAAGAACACGTCGTGCTGAAGGCCGAACACATCGTCTTGATGGAAACACACGGCACGCTGAAGGCGGAGCACGAAATCCTTCAGGAAGAAAACGAAGTCTTCCACAAGCAGGTTTCTAGCCTCTCTGTTGTGGTAAACATGCTTGAGAAAGACAACAAAAGGCTCAGATCGAAGGTGGACAACTTGACCGGTAGGTATGAAGAACTCCACGAAACACTGGATCCTCTCGTTGAAGTCTTGAGGAAGGCTTACGCCAAGGAAGAGGGTACCGAACTTGAATAGGAGCGGAGGAAACGAGTTGCACAAACAGAATCGCAAAGCTTTCATCGAAAAAATGGGCGCGCGGAGCGTTGCCATTTTCGCTAGCACACCGCCCGCGATGCGCAATCACGATACCGAACATCTCTATCGCCCAAACCCGGATTTTTATTACCTCACCGGGTTTGAGGAGCCGGAGGCAATCTGCGTCATCGCACCGGAACATCGGAAACACCATTATATCCTCTTCGTGCGCCCGAAAGACAAGAAGGCGGAGACATGGAGCGGCAAGCGTGTCGGTGTGAAAAATGCCCGCCGCCACTACGGCGCAGATAGAGTCTATCCCATCGATAAATTCAGTGAGAAGATCGGGAGATACCTGAAAAATGCGGACAGACTCTACTATTCGCTCGGTTCTAACGACGAAGTGGACAGCGAAATCCTGCATCTCTTTACACGTTCGGTGAAGGGACGCATCCGTTCTGGCAAAGGATTTGATACACTCACGGATGCGAAACCCATCCTCGCCGAGTTGCGGCTCATCAAAAACGATGAAGAACTGCGCCGCATTCGGAAAGCGACAGAAGTCACGGTAGCGGGACACCTGGCGGCGATGCAAGCAGTTCGCCCCGGGATGTATGAATACGAATTGGAGGCACTCGTTGATGCCACGTTCCGTCAGAACGGCGCGAACGGCACTGCCTTCCCAACTATCGTCGCGAGCGGCGCAAACGCCACGACGCTCCACTACACGACGAATAACTGCCAGATCGAAGAGGATTCGCTTGTCCTCATCGACGCGGGCGCGGAGTGCGAACGTTACTGCGGCGACGTGACGCGCACCTTCCCCGCAAGCGGCACGTTTACCGACGCGCAACGCGATATCTATCAGTTGGTGCTGGAGACGCATCATGCCATCATCGATTGCATTCGGCCCGGTGTCTCCATTGACGAACCGCACCAAAAATCGATTAAACTTTTGACAGCCGGCATGCGCCGCCTCGGGCTGTTGACTGGCAAAAGAAAGAAATTAATCAAGAAAAAGGCTTACGAGGAGTTTTACATGTATCGGGTGGGGCACATGCTCGGCTTGGACGTGCATGATGTCAATTGCGTCCACGAACCGAACGGCGATTTCAAGTGCTTCCAACCGGGAATGGTGATGACAATTGAGCCGGGGATTTATGTCGCGGAGAACACAAAGAACGTGCCGCCGGCGTATCGCGGCATCGGCGTGCGCATTGAGGACGACATCCTCGTCACAGAGACAGGTTGTGAAGTTTTGACGGACAGCGTCCCGAAGGAGATTGAGGCAGTTGAGGAATTCGTGCGGGGCAGGTGATATGCAACGTGAAGGAGCGCAGACTCAGGATGTATCTCACGCTTTTGGCGCAGATGCCAATGTGGTGCGTCTTGTCGCCGAAGCGCATCGGCTTCGTCACGCCTATTTGTTCAATCCGATTTTTGCAACAGAGACATCACTCATCGATGCGCTGCCGCATCAGTTCATCGCAGTATACCACCATCTCCTGAAACATTCTCCCCTGCGCTTCCTGTTGGCTGACGATGCCGGTGCTGGAAAAACCATCATGACAGGGCTCTATATCCAAGAGCTGCTGATGCGGCGGCAGGCGGAACGTGTGCTTATCGTGCCGCCCGCTGGCCTCATCGGCAACTGGGAACGCGAGCTCCGCGTCTGCTTCCGCCTCCCCTTTCGCATTCTGTCCAGCACCGATGCGGTGCGGACGAATCCGTTTACTCATCCTGAAAATCGCCTCGCCATTGTCAGTCTGGATACGCTGCGGCAGGAACGGATGCAGCAACACCTCTTTGACGCACCGCCTTACGATTTGGTTGTGTTTGACGAAGCGCATAAGTTATCCGCACGCCGAGAGACGGACGGTGCGGTGACGAAATCGAAGCGGTATCAGCTCGCCGAACGCATCGCAGCGCAGGAAAAACACCTCTTACTCCTCACGGCAACGCCGCACATGGG
>PYJE01000017.1:5537-5710 GCA_003635305.1 Candidatus Poribacteria bacterium
GCCCGACGCGAAGAAATCGCAGCATCTCCTCCGCAGAATGAAGGAGGAGATGATTCGGTTCAATGGAGAGGCTATCTATCCGCCGAGACAGAGCCAGACGATTGCCTATCCTCTCAAGCAGGGGGAGATAAGCGAGCAATCCCTCTATGAAAACGTCACGGCGTATTGTGAAA
>PYJE01000017.1:5826-12591 GCA_003635305.1 Candidatus Poribacteria bacterium
AATTCGCCACGTTCAGGAACTCACCAAATTGGCAAGGGCAGTTTACGCGCTGAAAGCCGAGAGTAAATTTGAGCATTTGTGGAAGGCATTGGCGGCGTATCAAGACACCAAAGTCCTGATTTTCACCGAGCATCGCGATACCCTCGATTTTGTCAAGGGACGATTAGAGGCATTGGGGTTCAGTGGAAGAGTCGCTCACATTCATGGCGGCATGAACTATAGTCAGCGCGAAGAACAAGTCGAATGTTTCCGAGCCCCTGACGGCGCGCAATACCTCGTCGCAACGGATGCAGCCGGTGAAGGCATCAATCTGCAATTCTGTTGGTTGATGGTGAATTACGATATCCCATGGAACCCCGCGCGGCTTGAACAGCGAATGGGACGTATCCACCGCTATAAACAGACACGTCCTGTCGTTATGCTGAACCTCGTCGCGCAAGAGACTCGCGAAGGCCGCGTTTTGAAGGTGCTCCTAGAGAAATTGGAGCAGATGCGTCAGGAACTGAGCACCGATAAGGTTTTCGATGTCATCGGACAGCAATTCAGTGACATTTCTTTGTCCCAACTCATCACGCAAGCTATCGCGCAGGCTGAGCCCGAGGCAGCCATTCAAACCCTCAACACTCAGTTCACGCCGGAAAATGTCAAAAATCAGTTGGAAGCACAGGAAAAATCGGTTCCGTCTAGCGAAGTCAGGCGTTTATTGACAAACGTTCAGGCTCAGCGCGAGTCTGCCGAAACGTCACGCATGATGCCGGCTTATGTGCGTGCCTTCTTTGAAGACGCTGCACCGTTGCTCGGGTATCGCATTGAGGGGGAAACCGATGGGATTTTCAAAGTGTCCGCCTGTCCAGATTCCGTGAGGGAAGCACTCCGGCACTATTCGGCAGTCTTGCGCGAGCGGTTAACCTTCTCTCGTGAACTCGCGCTCCCCGCAGGCGTTGCGCAGCCAAAGGCAATCTTCCTGCACCCGGGAGAACCCATCTTTGAAGCAATGTCAACCGACTTCTTGGAGAAGTTTGCAGGCGAAGGCGAGCGCGGCGCTGTTTACGTCGATACTCAAGCAGACGAACCCTACCTCTTTTATCTGGCGAGAGTGCCTGTCCTTCAAGCCGCTCACGTTATTGACGAGGTAGTCACCGGTGTCAAGCAATTTTCAGATGGGCGATGCGAACCGGCACCCGCCCATCTGCTGTTGACACTCACACCACAGCCTCGGGATGGATTGCCATCTCCATCCGATGTGGCACTATTGCTTTCCCTTTCCGACGAGCTCTCGCCTGTCCAAACCTTCGTCTCCGAACACTTTGGCGAGCCCAAGGTTGCTAGCACCCGCGAGGCACTCCGGGCAGAATTAGCAGCCAAGCACAACCAAATCCGAATCTCTTTTAACTTGCGGAAAAGCGAACTTCTCAAACAGCGGATTGAACTTCAAAAAGCCGTTGAAAAGGAAGTGCCCGCGGCGCAAACGAAACTGAATAACTGTGAGCGCGAATTAGACGCAATTCCGACAAAGCGCAAGGCGGCGGAAGCAAAACTCACAGCCGAAATTGAGAGTGTCCAATTGGACGATGTAACCCTCTATGTCCGCGCACTCGTCACACCACCGCCTATTGACGATGCGATACCCACGAAAACGCGCCGCGATGCAGAGAAAATTGCCATCCAGACCGTCATCAACTATGAACGCCAATGCGGTGCCGAGGTAGAAGATGTCTCTAATCCGCACCTCAAAAACGGGTTCGACCTGCGTTCTAAACGTCCCAACGGCGAAATCCGATATATTGAGGTAAAAGGACGCACCGGTGTGGCAGGCATCGAATTAACCGAAAACGAATGGCGGCAGGCCGCCAATCACGGAAAACGCTATTGGCTCTATACCGTTTATCATTGCGATGCAAATCCGCAACTCTACCGATGCCAAGACCCGTTTGCAAACCTCATCGCTACCTCCAAGAGGAGTTTCACAATCCACGCCAGCGACATCATGCAAAAATCTGAAACCATCCCGGTGTCACCGTAGCGCGAGGCCCGTTTCTGTAGGGCAGGATCGCCCGATCCTGCCTCCATCCCCGTAGGGCGAGGGCCTGTCCCTCGCACGGCTTTTACGAACCCCGTAGGCGCGGTTTCAAACCGCGCCTACCGGTGGCGAGGGCCTGTCCATCGTAAGGCTTTTAGCGACATCATGCAAAAATCTGAAACCATCTCGGTGTTACCGTAGCGCGAGGGCCTGTCCCTCGCACGGCTTTTACGAACCCCGTAGGCGCGGTTTCAAACCGCGCCTACCGGTTGGCACCCCTCTTCAGGTCCGTAAGGACCTGAATGTCTATAGCTCGCCGGCCCGCGAGGGATGCGAAGGTCCGTTAGGACCTTAATGTGCCTCCGTGCGGTTTCGGTGCGATTAAGGTCCTCACGGACCTTAAAAAACGACGCACCGCGTTTATCTATAGACATTTAGGTCCTCACGGACCTAAAGAGGCATGACAACCTTAATGCACTCGTTGAAGATCAATTGCGTCGCTTAGTCCTCACGGACCTAAAGAGGCATGACAACCGTTTGTAACTTTTTTGGTGGAAGTAACGTCGTATCTGACAACACCAAACTGAAAGGACAAACCAACATCATGTCTCGAAGACTCATTGAGCAGGCTTTTCCACTCAAAAAAGTCTCCGAAGATTCAAAACACGAGAAGAATGTCAACCATGGACATATCTCCTCACTTCACGTTTGGCCCGCGCGCCGGCCTCTCGCCGCCTGTCGCGCCGTGACGATAGCAACACTCCTCCCAGATCCTGCCGACGCACCGCAAACGATGAGGGACGAATACGAACGACTCTCAGGCTCACCCCTACCGAACCGACAACGGGATTATCTGTGCAAACTAATCACAGAACTGACACGATGGGGCTCCGAAAATGGTGGCGCAGAAAAATGGGACGCGAAGGACCAGAGGGGACGCTGGCTCAACAAACTCCGCATCGCCAGAGAGCTCATCCAAAAGGCTTACGGTGAACAGCCGCCGCACGTCTTGGATATGTTCGCCGGTGGCGGCGCGATTCCGTTGGAAGCAATGCGCCTCGGTTGTAAAGTCACCGCCAACGACTATAACCCCGTAGCGTGGTTTCTCCTCAAATGCACGTTGGAATACCCGCAACGCCTCGCAGGAAAAACACATCCGCTTCCCGAACTGGAGCTCGATGAACAGCCCGAACTAAAAACCGGTGAGCTCGCCGAGCATGTCCGTTTGTGGGGGCAGTGGGTAGAAGAAAAAGCGCGCGGCGAACTCGCACGCTACTATCCTGTAGTTGATGGCAAACCGACAGTCGCCTACTTCTGGGCCCGAACAATCCCTTGTCAAGACCCGCAATGTGGTGGAACGGTGCCGCTGCTCAAAACCCTCTGGGTTTGCAAGAAGCCAGAGAAAACCTTGCCTGACACCCCAGAAAATCGGGAACGTCCTGACTTTCTGGCAGTGAGAAAAAGGGGAAACCAGACGCGCGTTGTCATCAACGGGAGACGCGCACTCAAACTGTTTCCGGATAAGGAGACGAAACGGGTTCGTTTTGAAATTGTCGCACCGAAAAATGATGGCGAGGTTGATAAACCAACGATGTCCGGCGCGACAGTGAAATGCCCTTTTTGCGGTGAAAATCAGCCGAAGGACTACATCAAGCGATGCGGCCATGAGGACAAACTCAAGGCACAGATGACAGCGGTAGTCTTTCAAGAGACGTATGGCAAGGAATACCGTGCACCGACTCCGGTGGATATGAATGCCGCAAACATACCGGCGGAAGCGTTGGAAACGATTACCGATGAAATCCCACACGGAGCACCTGGTGAACCGTTGCCAAAAAGTGATACTTCAGGGGCTGGAAGAGCATTTACAGTCCCACTCTACGGCTTTAAGAAATGGTCAGATCTGTTCACAGACCGGCAATTGTTGTCATTGATGACATTCGTGAAGTGGACACTCGCATCGCTCCCGGTGATGGAAAATGTTGGCTACTCGCAGGAGTGGTTGGAGGCGATTAAGGGATACCTAATCTGCGCCTTTGACAGACTCCTAGCACATAATTCAACCCAAGTTTCCTGGATTTTAGGGCCGGAGGCAATCGGTAATACTTTTGTTAGATATGCGCTCCCGATGATTTGGGACTTTAGCGAGGGCGCGATCCCTAATAAAGTCCGCGGCAGTTATCAAGTCTGCCTTGACAAGATTCTCGCATCTATGGAAACAGCGATGCGCGCGCATATCTCGGAAACTCCTAGTTGTGCGATTTTATGTCAATCCGCGACTGATGCAATTAACTTGGAAGCCGATGCCATCATCACCGATCCCCCTTACTACGACGCTATTCCTTACGCGGATCTTTCCGATTTCTTTTTCGTTTGGCTGCGTCGAACAATCGGCAATCAGCTTTCAGGGATCGTATCAACACCGCTCACACCGAAAACCGATGAACTCGTTCAGCATACCGGCCGTTTTGAAGGCGATAAGAGTGCCGCAAAAGCGTTTTATGAAAAAGGTATGGCAGAGAGTTTCCGTGTCGCGCACGATTCACTGCGCGAGGATGGGAGGATGGTGATTGTGTTCGCTCACAAATCCCCGGATGCATGGGAAACTCTTGTGAAGTCTCTGATTGTTGCCGATTTGGTAGTTACAGCATCTTGGCCGATCGACACTGAAAAAGGGAAGAGCATGACTGCGCAAGGAAAAGCCAGACTCGCAACTTCCCTTTGGCTTGTTTGCCGAAAGCGGCCCGCGAACGCGAGAGCCGGGCATTACGGCAAAGTTCGGCGCGACATGCAGGAACGCCTCACCGAACGCCTCCGCGATTTCTGGGACGCTGGTATTCGCGGCCCTGACTTTGTTTGGGCGGCAATTGGGCCCGCTTTGGAGAGCTATTCCAGTTACACGGAGGTTCGGCGGATGGATGGGAAACCGTTCACAGTGAGCGAGTTTCTCAAAGAGGTTCGGCGGATGGTGACAGATTTCGCCTTGGGGCAGATTTTGCACGGCGCGAACACGGAAAAGTTGGACGAACAGACCCGCTACTATCTGATGCATCGTGACTATTTCGGGATGGTTGATGCGCCGGTGGGTGAGTGCATTTTGCTGGCGCAGGGGTATGGTTTATCGCTAGACGATTTGTCGGGGAGAGACATCGGCATTTTGAAGCGGACTTCGTCGGGGAATAAACGCTGTTTGTTGGGGCATACCGAACGTGATTCGGAGAGGGTAGGTTCACCGCATCCTTCCGGCGAACTTCCGATGATAGACAAGATTCACCGCGTCATGAATCTCTGGGCTCAAGGGGATAGAGCCGTGTTGGATGCCTATCTCCATGAGCAGGGGCTTGGCGAAAACGAACTCTTCAAAGCCGTCGTTCAGGCATTAATTGAGACGAGTCAAGATGCCAAAGAGCGTTCGCTTTTGGAGACGTTGATGGGTTATGAGCCGGGGGATTACCAGCCGGTGTCGTCATCGGCTGTTGTCGTGGGAGAAGAGCAGCAGTATTTTGAAGGGGTTCGGTGATTTTTGAATTAAACTTGACATTTTTGCGGAATTTTGGTATCATAACGTGTAATCGTTATTCCGTCGGTCCAACCCATAATCGCGCGGCTGCTAAGAGACGGAGCAGCGTTCAGGATCAGGCGATCCTGAACTACGGCGGGGGCCATCATCGCGCGGCTGCTAAGAGATGGAGCAGAGGAGAGGAACGCATGAGTGCATGGCACGAGACAGCGGGGGCCATAATCGCGCAGCTGCTAAGAGACGGAGCAGAGGAGAGAGACGCATGAGTGCATGGCATGAGAACTGCATTTTAAGAGATGATGTGCGGCGAGGGACGCTGACGCTTGCAGACTTCGCCGCAGATCTCTACGGTGTGCGGACAGGCGACGCGCCGAACGTTTACCGTTTGCCGAATCTGTTTTTCGACCGGACTTATCCAACGCACAATCTCAAGACGTTAGTGAGAGACGTGCTGCTTCGGTTGTCCGGCAGTCCTGATGGAAAGCCGGTTATCCGCGTCCAAGTCGCTTACGGCGGCGGGAAAACCCATGCACTCATCGCGCTGTTGCACTTGGCAGAACAGGGCAACGCGTTGGAAAACCATCAGACTGTGCAGGAATTTATGGGGTTCAGCGGCTTAAACCGATTACCCCAGGCGAGAGTTGCCTTGCTACCCTTCGATAAATTTGGTGTGATAGAGGGACTTTCGGTGCGGAGCCCGGAAGGTGAGTCGCGACAGGTGAAAACGCCGTGGGGCGCGCTGGCGTATCAACTCGCCGGAGATGCTGGGCTGGAAAAGGTTTCCGAGCATGAGGCCACTTATGTGCGTCCGGCAGAACCGATTCTGGTTGACATTCTGAAAATGTCACAAGCGGATGGAGCGTCCCCGCTCATCCTCATCGACGAGGCACTTATGTATCTGCGGGAAGTTGTCAACAAGAATCCAAAACGATTGGGGACGCTGCAGGATTTTTTCCAAATGTTGACACAGGCAGTCGCCAAAGTAGAGCGTGCCTCCCTCGTCGCCAGCCTCATCAGTTCAGAGAGTGCGACAAATGATCCGACTGGGGTACGAGTCTTATCTGCGATGGAGCATGTCTTTCGTCGTGTGGAAGAGACGGTTGAACCGCTCTCGCATGACGATATTTCAGAATTGCTTCGGCGGCGGTTGTTTGAAGATGTAGGGAATGATAGGACACATCGCCCGAGAGCCGATAGGCTCGTCGAGGCAATGCGAAGATTACGG
>PYJE01000017.1:12611-19289 GCA_003635305.1 Candidatus Poribacteria bacterium
CCGCGTCCAAGTCGCTTACGGCGGCGGGAAAACCCATGCACTCATCGCGCTGTTGCACTTGGCAGAACAGGGCAACGCGTTGGAAAACCATCAGACTGTGCAGGAATTTATGGGGTTCAGCGGCTTAAACCGATTACCCCAGGCGAGAGTCGCCTTGTTACCCTTCGATAAATTTGGTGTGATAGAGGGACTTTCGGTGCGGAGCCCGGAAGGTGAGGAGCGGCGGGTGAAAACGCCGTGGGGCGCGCTGGCGTATCAACTCGCCGGCGATGCTGGACTGGAAAAGGTTTCCGAGCATGAGGCCACTTATGTGCGTCCTGCAGAACCGATTCTGGTTGACATTCTGAAAATGTCCCAAGCGGATGGAGCGTCCCCGCTCATCCTCATTGATGAGGCACTTATGTATCTGCGGGAAGTTGTTAACGAGAATCCAAAACGATTGGGGACGTTGCAGGATTTTTTCCAAATGTTGACACAGGCAGTCGCCAAAGTAGAGCGCGCCTCTCTCGTCGCCAGTCTCATCAGCTCAGAGAGTGCGGCGAATGATCCGACTGGGGTACGAGTCTTATCTGCGATGGAGCATGTCTTTCGTCGTGTAGAAGAGACGGTTGAACCGCTCTCGCATGACGATATTTCAGAATTGCTTCGGCGGCGGTTGTTTGAAGATGTAGGGAATGACAGGACACATCGCCCGAGAGCCGATAGGCTCGTCGAGGCAATGCGAAGATTACGGCTACCCGACTCACTGACAGACCCGGGTGCATCCAACCGATTCTCAAAATCTTATCCGTTTCATCCGGATTTCATCGAGGTTTTCTATCAGAAATGGACGCAGCTCAACGGCTTCCAAAAGACGCGTGGGATGCTTCGGACGTTTGCAACCGCACTGCGCGAAGCCGATGGGCGCGATGCCTTCACTTTTGTCGGGCCGGGCGCGCTGCTCGGAACCGGGGGTGAACTGTCAAAAGCGGTGCAAGAACTCATTGAAGCGTGTGAAGAGGGGAATCAGTGGACACCGATTCTGACTGGGGAACTTGAGCGAGCCCGAGCTGTTCAAGAAGAACTGCCGCAACTCAAGAACCGGGAAATTGAGGCGGCGGTGTTGGCGACGTTCTTGCATTCACAACCGCAAGGGAAAAAGGCTGAAACAGCAGAGCTCTATCTGTTGCTAGCACACCCCGAGGTCGATGCGATTTCATTAGAGAAAGGGCTCTCGGAGTGGCGAAAACGTTCGTGGTTTCTCAAAGAAGAGGAAAGCACTTGGGCACTCGGCACAGCGGCAAATCTCACGAACATGCATGTCCGGGCAATGGGACGCGTGACAGAAGCACAGATTAACGAGGATTTGGAGAAGAGGATAAAAGATGCCAAACTGGGCCAGAATAGGGATAAGGTGGCGGTTCACGCGTTTCCCAATTCACCTGCCGATGTCTCTGATACCCCCGAACTCCACTTTGTCATCGCCGGTCCCGAATATGCGACGGTTCCGGGAGAGGAAGTTCCTTCGTCACTCAAAGCGTTCTTTGAGAGAACCTACCGTAACAGCGTCGTTGTGCTTGCGCCGGAACGTTCGCAACTCACAGGCTTGCGTCATCGCATTCGTAAAATTCTGGGCTGGACGAACATTGAACAGGGGGATGACATCAAGCTTTTGAGCGACTCCCAGAAAACACTTCTCCAGCAGCGCAAGCGAGAGGATGGCACCGGCATCGGAGATTCTGTCAGATCGGTTTATAGCGTCCTCATTGCCGTTGACGAGGATGGTAGCCTTTCTGCGCGTTCGCTACCGCGCGGGCCAACTTCACCTTTTGAACGGGTGAAGGCGTTCCTGGTAGCCGAGGAGCGGCTCCTGACAACATCCCTCGATCCGGATTTGCTCACCGCGGGGAGTTATTACGAATTGTGGGGTGAGGATGAAACCGCAAAACCGGTTCAAGTCTTGTATGGCATGTTTGCCAGTCTGCCGCGGATGCCGCGATTGCTGAACCGACAGGTGTTTATTGACTCACTACGGCGCGGCGTTGAGGATGGCCAGATTGTCCTGCGCGCTCCCCGTCCAGATGGAACGCATCGCACCTATTGGCGTGAAGCCCCGGCTGACGAAGATTTCTGGACAAAAGGTTTAGAAATCGGTTTGATTGAGCCCGCCGAACTCTACGAGCTCAGTCCGGAACTGTTGCCCCCGGGTCAGTTGCCCGATTTGTGGCCGAACGAGAATATCCCGATAACAGTGGGTGCAATTCGCGAATTTTTCAGCAGAGACGATGTCCCGAAACTCGCCTCCGACGCGGTGCTTTTGGATGCAGTCAAGGCGGCAGTCCAGTCGGGTATCCTTATGGCGCGCAGCGGAGACACAGCCTATTTGAGGGATGTTATTCCTGATGCGGAGCTCACTGACGACTTGGAATTGCTCGCGCCGTTAACCGCTATTCGCGGTTCAGAACTCAGTCCGGATGCTTTGCCGGATGCGTGGGAGGAAGGGACTTCGTCTGTCGGTAAAGTGATGCGGGCATTGGCTCAGCGCAAAGGTTCGCCGATTCCGTGGGCGTTGGTTGTCACCGCTATCAATGAAGGGTTGGATGGCAATCTTTTTAAGATTGCTGATGGAAGTGCATTGTGGCCTTCTGCAGCAGATGCTGCTGATAAGGTAGTTCTGCAGGTTGCACAAGTTTCTGCTGTGCCATCCGCGCCCCCGAGCCCTCCTGACTTGTTTGATGAACCATCATGGGGAATGCAGGCTGCCTCGGTCGTCACAGAACAGGAAATTCAGGATCTGGCTGCGACAATAGGCGAACTGGCTGAAATCGCACCGGAAATTGACTTTGAATTCTACCTATCAATTACCGCTAGAGGAGAAAAACCATCACCAGAGGTGTTGGAACGGATAAACGAGACACTCCGCAAGGCTGCGGATGAATTGAAGTTTAATAAGTAGGCGAGCCCTCCCGCGTCTTGACACCGCAAACAGGAGAAAAACCACATGGCAAAACGAAAGAAATTATTCGGCATGAACCGTTATCAAAAAAAATCGCATCGCCGACGCGAAGACCGGCTGCGCGGTGCCGAAGTTGAATACTACCTCGCACTCGCCTATTCTGAAAATCCAGATGAACGTGTCGTCGCGATGGATAACCTCTGTCCCTGCCACGTCCGGAAACGCATCGACAAAGTTTGGGTGGCACTTTTCAGGGGCCTCGTTGACGCAAACCTGCGCGTCCGACGCGCTGCCTGGCATACACTCAAAGATGGCGGAAATCCCGACGACCCGAGGCTAGAACCCCTCCTCGAGAAAATCACAAAGGAGGAGACAGACCCGAGGCTCCGTCAAAACGCACTCAACCTCCTCGCTGAGAAGCGGAAGAGGGAAGACCGGAAAAGCGCGCTCGTCGGCATGAAGGCGGATTATTTTGCTGGCAAATGCGATTGGTGCGGCGAGAAAAACGTGCCGGTTACTTATGATTATGAGACCGAAATCGAAGCCGGCAATGGCAAGCGGTTTGCAATGACATGCGAGAAGTGTGGATAACTCAGGCTGCCGCGCTGGGAGGCGCGGTTTCAAACCGCGCCTACGGGATGTGTTCAGTATTTGTTCTGTGTCCGGGGCCCCTGTAGTTCGCGATCGCCTGATCGCGAACAGGGGATGTGTTCAGTATTTGTCCTGTGTCCGGCGTAAATGAAAAAAATTGAAGAAAACCTAACCTTCACATTACTAACTAATTAACATCCGAACTGATAAAGGTGACAACGATTTTATGATACCCGATGATGTCTATGTCCACAAAACCGTAGAAGGCGATGCGGAGGCGTTCAACGAGCTCATCAGCCGGCATCATGCGAAGATATACGGGCTGGCTTACCGGATGCTCGGCGATCCGGACGATGCCGCCGATGCGACGCAGGAAACGTTTTATGAGGCTTACAAGTCGATTAAATCGTTTCAGTTTCAGTCGCAGTTCGGCACGTGGCTGTATCGTATCGGCATTAACACCTGCCAGCAGTATCTCCGCAAGGCGCAATCGCGCGAACGGGCACTGACTGCCTACACCAATGAGATGGCGGCCCGGGGCGCTGCTTCGGATCAATACTCGCCGGAGCGGCTCGCGCTCAAGGCGGAACAGAAGCAGATTGTTCAGGACGCTATCAATCGGCTGCCGCCGAAGCAGCGCGAGGTAGTCACGCTTTACTACATGCAACACTTGAAATACCGCGAGATTGCCGAGGTATTGGACTGTTCCGAAGGAACGGTTGCGTCGCGGTTGAATCAGGCGTTGAAGAACCTGAAGAAGAAGTTGAGCAAGTATTACCTCTCCCCAGAATAGTCACGCTGCCTGGGGTGTATGGGATACTTTCAACCGGATTTCGGCGTGCCACGCGCAGCCGAAAGGTAACCCGCCAAGCCAACCGACTCACACTGCTTGGCGCAGAGACAAAATCATGAATTGTGAACAAACTCGTAAACAACTCGTTTTACATCGGGTGGAGAACATCCACTCCGCTGAATTGCAAAACGCCTCGCTGCAGCATCTCCGCACTTGCACCGCCTGTCAAGTGGAGTATGAGGCGTTGTGGCACACGGCAACGGTGCTAGAGAATGCAGAGGCACCGGTGCCGCCAGCGGGGCTGTTAGAGCAGATTCAGCAGGGAGTTCGGCACCTCCATAAACGGCGACAAGTGGCGTTTTTCGCGAATCCGCTGTCATGGTGCTTCAACCGGCTGAAGATAGAGTTATCGCCGAGGCTCGTCAATGCTATTGCGATGCTCTCTTATGTGCTCGCCTCTGCCTTCCTCGTCAAACTCGCGTTCTTCAACGGCTCACCAGAACCAGAATTCGGTTTGACAGCCATGGAAGAGAGCCGCCTCCGAAACGTGCGGATGTCGCGCGCTTCATGGGGAGTGCTCAAAGGGGCCGAGAAAGAACGCGCCGCACCTGAAACTGTGCCAGCACAGAAATCCGAACGCGTTGCAAAGCGTTTTCTGGCGGTTCCCCAAAACACTCAGCGGGTGAACCAATTCTTTATGCTAGATGCCGTTGAGATGTGGATGCCGCGCGCCGTGAAGACTTCTGACTCCTTGCAACGCGATGTGCAAACGGCAGACCAGAAATTAACGGTATTTTGGGACCACATCAAGACAAGTCTATAGCCGCGATTTCCCACCTCCGACGTTCGGGCTCGCCTGAGCCCGAACCCGCATTCATTTTCCATTCCCTCCCAACAAGGCTGTTAGCACCTACATGTCTGTAGCCAAATATGCCTATCCCAACTCCAGACAGGTGAAGACCGGGCGGTATTCATCTACTGTCATGCGCACTCAACCTAGCCCCGATGGCGATCTGGCGATCGCCATCTACAGAATGAACCTACAGGCGTGCGGACTCAACCTAGCCCCAACCCCAGAATATAATCTTGAAAATCTTGTTCATCGTGAAAATCCTGCTTGCTTATCCTGAAAATCCTGCTTGAAAAAACTTGACATAAAACCGTCTTTTGTGTAAAATATCCAATAGTCTTTAAAACTTTTTGCGCGAGAGAGGAGAATCGCGAGCGGATGGCATCCACAACCGAAAAATCTTATCAACAACCGCTATTGGGAATTTCTGGCCTAAAGACTGTTTTTCCAACAGACGATGGCATCGTCAACGCCGTGAATGATGTCAGTTTTGACATCGCGCGTGGACAAACCGTCGGTGTTGTCGGCGAGAGCGGCTGCGGGAAAAGCATTACTGGGCTGTCGCTGCTCCAACTTGTGCCATCGCCGGGGCGCATTGAGGCAGGTGAATTGCTATTTCACCGCAATCGCGATGAAACGCCGCTGGACATCGCCCAGGTCTCGCCGAAAAGCGAGTTGATGCGCCAGATCCGCGGCAATGAAATCGCTATCATTTTCCAAGAGCCGATGACATCCCTCAACCCTGTTTACACCGTCGGCAATCAGATTGCAGAGGCGGTGCGGTTGCATGAGGGGGTTGATAAGAGGACGGCGCGCGAACGTGCTATTGAGATGCTCGCCCGCGTTGGTATCCCCGCGCCCGCGCAGCGCGTTGATGAATACCCGCATCAACTCTCTGGCGGCATGCGGCAGCGCGTCATGATTGCGATGGCACTCTGTTGCTCGCCCGCGCTCCTCATCGCCGATGAACCGACGACTGCACTTGATGTTACCATCCAAGCACAGGTGCTGGCACTCATGCAGGAACTCCAAGACGAGATGGGGATGGCGATTATGCTTATCACGCACGACCTCGGGGTTATCGCAGAACTCGCCGATGAAGTCGTTGTGATGTATGCCGGGCGTGTCGTTGAAAAGGGGAGCGTTGACGACATTTTCTATAACCCGTTGCATCCTTACACGCACGGATTACTCAAATCTATCCCCGTTCTCGGCGAGACAGCGCGAGAAACGTTGTCCTCTATTCCGGGGACGGTGCCGCATCCGCTTGCACTGCCTGTCGGATGCTCGTTCGCGCCGCGATGCGCAGAACGGATGCCGGCGTGTGAACAAATGCCGGAACTTAACATCGTTGCTAATAAACACGCCGCGCGGTGTTGGCTGCACGAAAAAATATAGGGACAGATTCCATATCATCCCTCCATAGGTGCGGTTGGAAACCGCACCTACCGAGCACACGCCGCATCCTCCATCCGTAGGCGCGGTTTGAAACCGCGCCTACCGAAAAAT
>PYJE01000018.1:0-5379 GCA_003635305.1 Candidatus Poribacteria bacterium
ATGTCCCTTCCGGCACCCAGACAGGTGCGTTTCAGGTGACGTTGGAGTTCTCCGAGGTCCAGGAGATAAACGACTTTATGGTGAGCCGTGTTACCTTCGATGGTGTTAAGTCGACCACCACCGGGGGGCCTGAGTCGGTCGCCCTTACGGCCCCGCCTCTGAGGCACGACATTTCTGTGCCGGGTGACTCTGTGTCCATCTTTGTGGCGCATAACGTGAGTCCTGACGGCGTGGCGACATCTCAACAGTCATTGACAGCGGCCTTGGCGGCGGCAGAGCAGCCGTGGACAGTGACAGAGATGACTTATGCCGGCGGTATCAAGATTGCCTCGTTGGAGGGGCACGGCACTGCGACGCGGTATACGGTGACGCTCTCGCCGCCGTTAGACGTGAAAGGCGATGTTGCGCTGCAGATTCCTGCGGATGCGGTGTTGGACGTTCTAGGCAATGGACATGCCGCCTCGGAAACTGTCATGATATCGGTGGACACTAAGACAGCTTTGCCGCTGGCGGTAGTTGAGCCGCCGGAGGTAGTTCTCGGCACGGGTGAAGTCACCGTATCGGTGCCGTTTGCGCAAGATGGGTTAACCTATGAAGGGGACAATCCGCCGTATCTGACGATATATCTTGGCGACGAGGTGCCTGCGAATGCGCGGCATGCGGTATGGCAAAGTGAATCGCCGGGTTCCACGATAGT
Source organism: Candidatus Poribacteria bacterium (assembly GCA_003635305.1). Taxonomy (GTDB): domain Bacteria; phylum Poribacteria; class WGA-4E; order WGA-4E; family WGA-3G; genus AGPOR5. Next base: position 698 of record PYJE01000018.1, read on the forward strand.
GTCGTTTGTTTATCGTGGCGACGACATCGGTGGTTTGGTGAGCGCGGACATGGCCAGTCTGGCGATTCCTAAAGGGACAACGTTGGTGGTGAGTGATTCGCTGCGTCAGGCAGGTAGAGCCCCGGTTGCGTCGGGTCCGGAAGAGGTTGCGCCGTCTTCTCCAGATATGCCGATGCTTTCCATTGTGGCTAGGTCGGGTGAGGCGTTGTCGCCGGTCCAGTTTATCCCGTGGTTGCCGACTGAGGAAAGCGATCCGAAGTCGGCTGCATCGTCGGTGCCTCGCACGCCGATAGTTTTCAACGAGCTCGGCAACGGTAGCGGTGCTGACAACGACTGGTTGGAACTCCGGAATGTCACCGATGCCGCCGTCTCCCTCAAAAATTGGGAGTTGTCGGTTGTGGCGGATGCCAAGCAAGAAGATACCTCGCTTGTCGTATTTCCGGATGTGAGTGTGCCAGCGAATGGGCTGTTGCTGCTCACGAACATGCCTTCGGACAAGACCCCCCTCGCCGGCGGCGATGACATTACGCCACCAGCGGGTAGCAGCGATAAGAAAAGGAAAGGATTGACACATCTGTCGCTTGTGGATGCCGCTCTTTCACTGCCGGATGATGGCAAATTCCTGCTGATTCTCCGGAACGCGAAGGAGAAACGCGGTTTGAACGAAGCGTTTGTTGATGTCGCCGGTGGCGGTGGCAGTGGCACGGATGCCTTCATCCGCGAGCAAACAGGACTCTATGATACGCATGTCTGGCCGTTGCAGGTGCTGGAGGCTCCTGGGAGTGATACCGAAGATTCGCTGAGTGCAGGTAAGGTTTGGCTGCGCGCGAAGGCGGATATCGTCGGGTATCATCGAGATGCCTGGGCAGAAGCCGCGTTTAGCGGCCTCGGCTATGACAGAAAAGTCTCCAAGTCGGCGGAGACTGCAGGCACTCCCGGCTATCCGAATGGTGCTGTCAAAACGCAACCCGCTACGCCGAAAGGTGCTGTGACGATGAGCGAAGTGATGTTTGACTCCGCCGGTGGCACATTGCCGCAGTGGATAGAACTTTACAACACCTCCAAAACCGAGGCACTCAATCTGAATCGGTGGGAATTGGAAATCCAGAATCGGAAATCCGAGGATTTGGTAGGTCGTCCTATCGTCACGTTGACATTGCAGGAGAAGATGATTCAACCGAATCAGACGCTCTTAATTGTCACCGGGAATGCTCGTGCCTCCTCTGCGGATGTTTTTCCTGCAGATAGGGTTTACAACCTGATCGAACTGCACGAGAAGAATCTGCGTATCAAGACCCCGCGGGATACCTTCTTGAGTGTCGAGGGGTTCTATCTGAAACTCACCGATACAAACGGGCATCTCGTTGATGAAATCGGGAATACCGATGGCGATCGGCGCACTGATGATAATCCGGCGTGGGCATTGCCTGTGCCGTTAAGTGAGGTAGAAGGCATGCGAAGTTCGCTTGTCCGTCGCTACGACAACGGCGTGGCGCGAGATGGGACATCCCGTGAGGGATGGGCCTTAGCCGCGAACTTCGCTAAGTTTAAAGCGGATGGGCTCCATTATGGCCATGCCGATGACATCGGCACACCGGGCTATCGGCAAGGGGGTGCATTGCCCGTCGAATTGTCCAGCTTCACCCTCACCCGCACCGAGTCGGGTGCCGTTGTCGTGACATGGACAACCGAATCCGAGGTGGACAATGCCGGGTTTAACTTGCGTCGCAGTTTGCAACGCGATAGCGGTTATACCTTGTTGAATCCTGCCTTGATTGCAGGTGCCGGTACCACAGGTGAGCGTCAAACTTACACGTTCATCGATACGTCTGCGAAGCCTGGGGTTGAGCATTACTATCAAATCGAGGAAGTCTCATTTGGTGGTAAGCCGGAAACGTTGTTGATGCGTCGGTTGCGGGGGCCTGTGTCGCCTGCGCATCGTGCGTTGAAAACCTTGGGTGAGGTGAAGCAGGCGAAATAAAGGCTGGTTGCAGTCGCGCGGGGGCCTGTCCCCCGCGATGCCGTGAGGGCTCCGTAGCGCGGGGGCCTGTCTCCCGCGCGCGTCTCTCTGTAGTGCAGGATCGCCAGATCCTGCACTATGGCGATCTGGCGATCGCCATCTACAGGGTTTGTTCCCTGCGCGCGTTAACGTTGGCGAGGGACAGGCCCTCGCCCTACGTCAAAAAACGGAGGTTTACTGGCGCGCGGGGAAAAACCCCCGCGCGTTTTTTTTCTTGCATCGAGACGCGGGAGGGCTCTCCTACCGAATAGACTCGCTGTGCTTTTTTCCAAAACCCTCATCCTGAAAATCCTAGCATCTTGCAGCAAATCCTGCTTCAATTTGAAACCGCGCCTACAAGAGCACATGCGTTAAGTCCTAATCAACCCAGCCTTTTTCTTGACTAACTCACCAATTCTGTTACCTAATTCCCACTTCTTTCGTTAACGTTTAATGAAAGCCTGCATCGGCGGGCGAAATAAAAAACCTTGAAAGGCGGTCCATTATGGACGAAACTGTTGAAGAATATCAGAAAGAACTCCTTTGGCGGACAGCGGCAGAGACCTTCTACCGTGTGGCGTATGCGGAAGGGCTCATCACCTCTGTCATCCGCGCCTGGCGGCCGATTGACAGCTTCATCAAAAGCATGGTGACGTTCACGACTATCGCCTCCGTTATGCTCGGATGGGCGGTATGGGGCATCCCGATAGAAGAAGCCGCCGGTCCCGACATGGGAAAAATCATTTGGCTGGCAGTAGCAGGCACCGCGGCGTTCTTAAGCCTGTTACACGTCATCCTCAAAATCTCTGACCGGATGGAATACCTGAGCCACAACGTGCAGTATTTCAAGAGCCTCCGCCTCAACCTGGAACGGTTCATCTATGAGATGGAGATCGATCCGGATTTCCCGCTCGAACATTTCAAAAGCACGTTTGAGTTGTATCGCGAATGGCTCCTCGTCGGTTCGCAAATGTTGAAGGATGATCTACTCCTCACGCGGAGACGACGGCTGAAGGTTCAGAGGAAATTGAATCAACAAATGGGAGACATGATTCTATGAAAGAGCAACCCGTTGATAGCCAAACAGCCGTGCAGGAACATCCGGTTGCACAGCGGCCCATCCACGCGAGCTATGAACCGCCAGACCCGGTGCCGCAGTTCCGGCCCCGTCCCAAACTGCGGCAGGCTCCCGTTTCCACACGGCGGTTATATCCTACACAGGGTGTGAAGTTGGCACCACAAAATGCTTCGCGAGAGGCAGCGTCTGAACCTTCATCTGCCGAAGAGTAGTCAGCGAGAGTTCCTGAGCGTGACACCGGCTGTCGCGCTCGGGAAATTTTCCGCCAAACCGAAAAGAGTTTGCCTAATACGGCCGGGCGTGCGTTGTTAGCGCGCACCACCGCGAAGCAAACAAATGACCGAAGAGCGCGTCCTGGGCCGCAGGTGTATTAATCTGCTTTAACGCCAGCGCGGCGTGGAAGCGGACATATCGGTTTTCGTCTTCCAATCTCTCGACGAGCGTAGGAATTGCCGGTTCCGCCAGCGCGCCTAACTTTGCGAGCGCACGAGCGGCGTTGTCGCGAACCCAATAGAAATCATCGCGCAACCCTGTTGTCAATGCCTGCACCGCTTCCGAGAGTTCCGTTTGCGCCGCGCGCTGCTGTCCAATGAGCCCTAACCCTTCCATGGCGTGTCGTCGCACCCATTGACTGCTATCGTGTGCGGCGCGCGTCAATGCAGGCACTGTCGCACTCGCGGTTTGTCCCATATCGGCTAACGCATACGCCGCACTTGCGCGGACGCATTCGGCATCGGCGTTCAACGCCTCAATCAACATTGGCACGGCAGGGGTGCCTATGTTGCTGAGGGCATATTTCGCATACCTGCGCGCGTCCGAGTCGCGGCCGTATAACGCCTGTTTCAAAGCCGGCACCGCGGCTTCGCCCACTCGCCCCAAGCGATAGGCTGCCTCCAAGGACGCGCGCTCATCTTCGCTTGCCAAGTTCTCCATCAGCATGCTCACTTCTGCAGGTGATGCGCCGTTTGTGGTTCCGTTCGGGTTTCCCTGATACCAATCCCAAAGCGATTCCCACAAAGGCGACGCTGCGCCGTTGCCATCGGGTTTCCATGCTGAAGTCTGACTATGCCACACCGGTGCAGCGTGCGTCGCCGGTTCTGCCAAGCGCGAAAAGAGGAACTTCAACATATACCGCTTTTTGTGGCTCTGATTCGGCATAGCGCGATGCCAGATATCATAGTGGACAATCGTCACCGTGCCAGCTTCGCCACAGAGAGCAAGTTCAGGTTGCGCGTGCGCGCTCTCATCGGTATTGTAATACTGCGAACCCGGCAAAACGGCAGTCGGCCCCATGTCCTCCGTAACGTCCTGCGGATAATAGAACGCCATCGTCCAGCGGCACCGGTGCCGGCGCACCTGCTCATCCCCTTCGTAGGTATCCTTATGAAATACCTGTCCCTCGCTGCCGACTGGATTGTAGTGGCAGTAGCGGTGCGGATGCATCACATAGTTCTGCCCTAGCACTCCCTGCATCGCGCCGTGAACAACAGGATGGGCGAACACCGCCTGAATATCAGGGATGAGCGGAAGGACATTGTTGCCCAAATTACCGGTTTGCGCGAACATGTGCTCCAATTGGTTATAGATGTCCTCATGAAAACTAGG